>CANRHU010000047.1 GCA_947630485.1 uncultured Lachnospiraceae bacterium | reverse complement strand
AAATAAAAAAATAATTTTTTAGGGACGCAACGAGACACTTTGCGAGATACCCCCTATGCTATAATCATACTTACAATCAGATGTGTCTGCTATGTGATCAGATTTTTGGAATAGAAGGAGAGGAGATTGTGATGTTGACGCAGGTGAAGAAGAAATATCGGAGGTTGGGAGCGTTTTTGTTGGCTTTGGCGATGATTGCTACAAACGTGATGACGACCGGCCTGAGCACAACATATGCAGCGGAAAGGGCATCGGATGTCCGTTATGTGATCGATGCGCAGGAACTTCAGGATGCGGTTGCGGCGGCTAAGGAAGCCGGCGACGTGTTCGATTTTGAAGGCCTGATGGCGGAGGAAGGGCAGAAGAGCCTGGAGAAGTACCGCGGGCTTCTGGGGGCCGACTCCGGGGAAATCTATGAGTTAAATGTGAGTGCGCGTGAACTTCTGTACGCGGACGGCGCGGAGATGCGTGTGCTGTATGACGCCGCCGCGGACCGCGTGATTTTGCTGTTTGTCAATGCAGGCGAAGAAGCGATGGCGTTCCGTGCGCAGATTGGCGACGAATATGTGACGCAGGTGGTAAAGGTGAAGTCTGCAGTGCCGGGAGAAGCCGCGGCAGACGGCGAAAGCTTTGGAAATGGCGGTGCGGGTTTGGGCGCTGCCGGAGGCAGCATAGTGCCGGAGACAGATGCGGATGGTAATATCATCGGCGAAGTATCTGCGGATGATGCGAATGAGGAAGAACAGGAAGGCGAAACGACGGCCTCCGAAGAGATCGGGGGGGCGGCTTCCTCTGCTGATCCCTCTGATCAGGAGTCTGACCGGGAGGAAAGCGAGACGATCGCGGAAGGTCAAAAACGAGGTGAATCGGAAGAGCAGACATTGGCGTCGGAGGATTCCGTAGAGACTTCTGAGGCAGAGACAAGCGCGTCTGCGGAGCAGGAGTCGGAGACAGGCACGTCTGTGGAACAGGAGACAGAGACAGAAGCAGCCGCAGAGCGGGAAGCGCAGACGATCGCGGTTCCGGAGCATGAGTCGGAGACAGAAGCGGCTCCGACGCAGGAATTGGAAGTGATTGATAACGAAGAGGTTCCGCTGGCAGACCAGCTGGAGGATCAGATAATACCGGAGCCGGCGACTCCCTCCGAACCGAAGGCGTCTTCAGGCAGCAGTTCAGGCGGCGCGTCAGGCGGAGGTTCCGGAATCGTGGGCGGAGACATCCTGGAGGAAGAGGATCCGTTAGCGTATCTGACGGAAGAAGAACTGAAGATGTATAAGAAGCTGCTCTCGCGGTCCGGTTCCGGAAACGCGGAGGAGAAGCTTTATTCTGCCCTGTCCGTTTATGATGGGGCGGCATATGCCCGCGCCCTCTCGATCCCGGCCGGGCTTCTTGGCGTAGAGGAAGCAAAGGAAGATTACAGCGAGCTGGTGAAAGAAGTGCTGGAGATGATCGGCGCGCTCCCGTATGCGGAAGAAGTAGAAGCATATGAGAACGAGGTCGTGGAGAAAATCACGGGGGAAGAAGCGGAAGAATCAGGAGTACAGACAATATCCGGCAACGAAGGCCGCAGCATGTTCCAGATAGGCACGGATGGACCGGAGATCTTTGATTCGTCCGAGGAGAACGCTTCGGATGCGGAGCAGCGGACGGTGGGCGATTATGCGGTTCCGACCGTGGAGGATGGAGACGGATCCCTTGAGTGGAAAATGGCAATTGTTAATAAGCTGATAGAATATATTGATGGGTTAAGAGCGCAGACGGCAGAGACAAGAACGGTTTATGGAGAGATGCCAGAAGAAGCGCAGAAAGCAATGCAGGAATCAAGTCCTGATGCATTGCCTAAATTAATTGCACTGGAGGAAAAACTGGCCTCTATCAATGCGGACGATTTACTTGCTATGATAGATACAGAGGGTATTATCGCGCTTCTCTTGGTGGATGGAGAGGTAAAACAGTTCACAACGCTTCAGGGAGCAGTTGATGCAGCGGATGGTTCAGACGCGGTAATTCATTTGGTGAGCAATGTCGAGGAGAATATTACAATAGATAATAAAAATATCGACATTGATATGAATAATTACAGTATAAAAGCAGCAGAAGCTGGTAGTGTAATTAATATAAGCGATGCAAATGTTACCATAAAGAATGGCACGGTAACTGGAGGAACTGCTACCAATACAGTGACCGATATGACGGGCGGTGCAATTGGAGCAGAAGGCGGTTCTTTGACATTGGAAAATGTCACGCTGTCTGGGAATAGTGCACTTCAAGGAAGCGCGTTATATGGCAACAATACAAACTTTACTTTAAAAAAGGTAACTCTCAGTGAGAATCCAGAAGTAAATCAAGGGTCGGGTGGAAAGGGTATAACTTATCATTATCATGTTATTTATGCGATTGGCGGAACCTTTGATATGACGGATTCAGAATTTACAGGAAATAGTTATTGTGTTAGTGGCGGCAACGGATATTATGGAGGGAGTATCCTGTTGGAGAGTGTTCCGGATGCCCAAATAAGTAATACGGTATTTTCAGATAATGGGGTGTATGTTGTAAATCTGTCTGGAAGTACATCAGCAACGCTTGATCATGTGGACTTTGTGGATAACGTTAATGTCAGAAATGTTTTGCGGGTTGAACAAAGCGCAAGCGTAGTAGCGGAAAACTGTACTTTTGTAAGAAATACAGGAGGATATAATTCCAGTTCAAATTCTGGCGGTATTATCGTATTGCTGGGAAGCGGAGACAAAACGTTTAGGAATTGTGAGATTAAAGAAAACAGCAGTGCTATTAGTTACAGTCATGCGGTGACGATTCAATCATCGAATAGTGGAAAGATAATCTTTGAAAAGTGCAGTATAACTGATAATCAAATGACGGCATCCTCAGCAGGAGGTAATTCAGGCGGTATCTATAATGCCGGTACAGGCAATGTGGATATTATAGGCGGAGTGATTAAGAATAATTCTAGTGCTGGATATGGTGTGCTGGCACAGAATGGTTCCTCATCCATGACAGTGTCCGAGACTGTGATAAAGGATAATGCTTATGGAGGTGTTGTAAGCAATTATGCGGGAGGTGTATACGCAAACAAGGGAACCTTTACAATGACATCTGGCGCATTGTACAACAATACGCCTTGTGATTTTGCGAGAGCATCCACCAGCGCAAATTATAGCCTGCTTTCTGCCAGTGCAATGGTGGATGATGAACTGGGAGAGGAAAACTTATTCCAAAAATATGGATATGTATGGAAGCCGTCTTGGACGACAACTGTGTATAAGAAGGGAATAAGCAGTAAGTCCGGTGAAGATGGTTATGATTATATCAGCACTACCGGAAGGTTTTCTACGATAGCTACAGAGGGAAGAAATGTCGCTAAGATTGTAAAGGGAGAAGAGACAACTGTATATACTTCTTTATCTGATGCTGTTGCGGCTGCCGAAGATGGAGATACGATAGAAATAATAATTGGTGAGGAAGGGCTTTCTCCTAGTATAGATGTTGAGGCTCCTATTACAATTCCGTCAGAAAAGAAGCTTACGGTTGTGTTTAACGGGTGTCGTATATCGGCTCCATATGATAGCAGGAAAAATAATAAAATGGCATTATTTGATGTCAAGGGTAGTCTGACATTAAAAGGCGCGGCAGAGATAAATGGCCGTCTTATCATTGAAGCGAATGGTGAAGCCGTTCTGGATGCGGATGTGCGTTTTACAGGAACCAGGCCGTCAAATGCACTTTATGATAATATCAATGCCACAGGCGAAAATTCTAAACTTACGATAAATGGTAATGCAGCAGGCTTAACCGTAAAAACCGCATTGAGCAAAGGGCAGGGAATTATTGCTGGAGAAGGCTTTACAGTCAGCAACGGCAAATTGACAATGCTAGTGGATGTCAGTAGCGTTGCTATATTGATGGAAGGTAAGGAAAATGTTCCTCTGATTCATGGATGTAATGATGATAGGATAACAGAGACCATTACACTGAAAACATCGAGTGGCGGAAGTTTCAGCGATAAAAGTTTGTCCATCCGTGTGTCGGATGATAAAAAGGATATTGTTCTTCACAAGGAATCTATGGACGGTGTGTATTTGGACGGCACACAAAGAAAGGATATTAATAATTCAGGCCTTGAGTATCAAAAACCAGTGGGAACATTTGCTAAAGCTCTTGAAATTGCGCGTGAAAATAATTTGAAGCGGATTTACGTAATCGGAACAGTTACTGTAAAAGAATCAATGACGTTGTCAACTGGCAGTAACGATATTCGGGTAATGCGCTATCCGGGACCGGCAAGCGGAACAACGCCAAAGGCGTTTGCAGACGCACTATTTAAGGTTACAAGCGGAGCAACGTTAACTCTTTCGGATATTGTGATCGATGGCGCTAATGCAGAGGGAATTACGAGTGGCGGAAAGGCATCTCTTTCTTCGAAGGGAGCCCTGGTAGAGGTCGATAGCGGCAGCAAGCTGATCCTTAATGCAGGTGCTGTCCTTCAGAATAACAATGTGACATCTGGAGCAACTACAAAATGTGACGGCGGTGCAATTTATCTTACTGGAACGCTGGAAATGAATGAAGGAAGCCGGATTGAGGGATGTTACGCAAAATCAGGCGGCGCTATAATGTGCTACGGTTCTTTTACAATGAACGGCGGCGAAATTATAGGCAATTACGCGACCGGTGCTGCGGAATCTTCAGGTGGAGGTATACTTGTTCAACAGTCCGGCAGAATGATTATGAATGACGGTTTAATTCAGGATAATCATTCGTATCACGGCGGAGGCATTTCTGTTGGAAGGGCGGAGGCAAATGTCATTTGGAACCAACTGGCTTCCGGTCAAGAAACTTTTGTGATGCATGGCGGCAGAGTCGACGCTAATAGAGTGACAGACTATGTTCCTAAAACAGGAACTGTAAGATCTGCAAATGGCGGAGGTATTTTTGTCCAGGCGACCTATATCGCAGAAATAACGGGTGGTTATATTACGAATAATGTGTGTGATAATAAGGCCCGATATGGCGGTGGAGGGATATACGTTAATGATGGAAAAGGTGCATCAAACGGAGATAAGGCCAGTGGTCTTTTAAAACTGGAGAATGTATTGATTGCAGATAACGAAGCGCCGGAAGGAGAGGGGGTTTTCTGCTGTCCCACTTCTAATGCGCGGATTTACTTGAAAAATGGTGCGGTAATATACACAGATAACGAGAGCAAATCCAAAATTTGTGTCAATGCAACGATTCAGAGCACGTCTGGAGGACTGGGTGGTTTCTATAAGCCTCATGTTATTATCTCTAATTATATGTTGGGAGGAGGCAGCTATAATTGGACGAATAGCGAAGGCGAGGAGTATTTGATTAATCAGTATGGCGATGTAGTAGTAGGCGGCCATAACGATTTTTATACAAAGGTCACGGGTGATAATAAAGATGCAATAGCGGGCGCAGCCCTGGCAAAGGTGCAAATTACAGGCAATACGTCGAATAGCACTGGCGGCGGCATCAGTAATAATGGTGATATTGAGATAGGTACGCCGGAGCCGGTACTTCGCATATCAAAGAATATAGAAGGAAATGCTGCAAAAGTACACCAGATGGATACTTTCCAAATTAGGGTTACATTAATAAATGAAGGTGCTGCTTGGACTGGAAATGCAGGGATCATTCGTACAAAGGACGGAAGCGTTCTGACACGGGATGGCGAGACGGTCAGTTTTGCAGGTGGAGTGTCGTATACGGAAAATGGCGAGAAGAAGACAACCAATCCTGGTGAAGCCATTTTGAATATTGACGCGGATGAGATTATTCTTTTGTCAGATATGCCGGTGGGATGTGAGTATACGGTTGAAGAAATCGACACGAAAAATGCTATTGAAGTTTCAATGGAATGCACAGGACATGACGGAAGTAAAGATCTTTATAAGAAAAACGGTAATATTATAACAGGAACAATACTTGATGCAAAATTTGGAACGATTGTTACGATTACGAATACGTACGACGATGGCGGTTTCTCTGTCAGCAAAACTGTTTATGGCGATGAGGATGAGAAGACAAACGACTGGCAGTTTACCATAACTTTGACGACTGCTGACAATCAGCCTTATGCAGGAGCTGTTCGTTACCAGAAGGCAGGAGGTTCCGGTATCAGTACACTGAATCTGCAGTATTTGTTCCTACCGCAAAAAGATTCCGGCAGTGATACAGCCCAGGGACAGCTGACAGCGGAGAACGGCAAAATTACCTTCACGCTGAAAGACGGCGAGACATACTATTTCAATGATCTTCCTGTGGGAACGAAGTATAAGGTGGAAGAAACTGAGGCTAATCAAAATGGCTATACGACGAAGTTTTATCTGAACGGCACGGAAACAGAGGCAGTGGCTGGCGTTATCGAGAAAGATGCAAGCGTGGCAGTCAACTGCGTGAACACCCAGCACATTGATATCCCAGTCAAGAAGATTTGGAAGGATCAAACCGGAAAAGACCTGTCTGACGAGCAGTTGGCGGCGTATTTCCCGGGGCAGTCACTGCCGTCCGTTACTGTCGAGCTGTTAAGACAGGTGAAGATAAGCGAAACGGAGTTGTCAGAAGCGCAGGTAGTGGGTACAAGTCAGCTGAGCAGTACAAACGGATGGAAGATAACGTTTGAGAATCTGCCGGTCGAAGGAGATGACGGAGCGTATGTCTATACGATTCGGGAGAGCGGTGTGCCGGAGGGCTGGGCTGTGGCAGTGGCCGGTACGGATCGTACTGGATTTACGGTGACGAATACGTATGTGCCTGAACCGGTTAAGGTCACGGTAAATAAATATTGGGCGGACGCCGGATATGAGGCGAACCGTCCGACCAGTGTGACGGTGCAGCTGACGAAGGATGGAGTGAATGAGGGCGAGTCGATTGTGCTGGATGCTTCCAACGATTGGACGCATGATTGGGAGAATCTGGAAAAGGGTCCTGATTGGGAGGTAGTGGAGACCAGCGCGCCGGCCGGGTATACGGCAAGCGTTGAAACGAAGGTGGATGAGGCAAGCGGTGATGTGACGGTAGAGATTACAAATACCTACACGCCTCCCACGACGCCTCCGCCGCCAGGCGACAATCCGCCACCGCCAGGCGACAACCCACCACCGCCAAGTGACAATCCTCCGCCGTCAAGCTATAATCCGCCGCCTTCAACGACGACGGAGCGAACGAGCAACAATCCTACGACGCCTACGACGCCGATTACCAATATCCCGGATGAGCCAACGCCTCTGTCAAGTTTTGAGACGATCCTGGATGAGGATGTGCCGTTGGCATTCCTGGCCCCGATGACCGGTGATGAGAAGCCGGTGGGCGCGGTGGCGCTGCTCGGTCTTATGGCGGTTGGCCTGATGGGTGTGTTTGGAATCCTGAGTCGGAAGAAGGAAGACGAGTCATAATTAAAAAAGGATTCATATTTCGCGTTATGCGCAGCATGGAATCAGGGGCGGGGTTTGCGATAAATCCCGCCCTTGCTATATCATGAAAATATAAAATTTTTCTTAAAATTTTGTTTTTTCGTGGATTTGAGGGTTACGAGACATCTTGCGAGGTATCTGATGCGCTATAATAAAAAGATAGAATAGGACAGGATAAGACCGGCAGAAAGGAGCAGGCATGGCTGAACGGGTTTCGGAAGCATCAGATATTCTGCCAGAGACTGCACATGCATTCTTATTGCAGGTGAGAAAGGATAAAAACGGCTGTACATTCGGGACGGTCCATAGATTTTACCATGAGGAGACGGCGTGTTTTGCGGGCTTGGAGCATGCGTTTTTGTTGATCAATGATTGGCTGAATGGGGAAATGTCTCCGCCTGGAAAGATGATTTTTCGGACATTTTCTGTAGGAAAGGGCTCGGGACGCCCGGCCAAGACGTCTGACGCCGAGGCGGAATTTGCAGTGCATAAGATGGACCAGGAGTCTCAGACCGCTTCGCTTTCGCAGCCGGAGACGTTTCTGATCCGCGTTCTTTATCGACAGAATATGAGCTGGCAGGGAGAGGTATGCTGGCAGAATCAAAAATCTTATTTTCGCAGCGGATTGGAACTGATGGCGCTGATTGATTCAGTTTTAAACCGAAATCGGCAGAGAGCCGCGGCAGGGGATACAACCGCATAAACCGTTCGTGTGACGACGGGAGGCCGGGGGAGAGGCAGCCGGCAGAACGCGGCCGTATCTGATTGGGGGATTAAGATGGAAACATTACAGGTACAGATGTTTGGCAGTTTCGCCATGCGTTATGGCAGCCAGCCTATTCTGTTGAAAAAAATAGAGAGTTCGAAGGCGGCCAGGCTGCTTCAGATGCTTTTGGTAGCCGCGCCGGAGGGGATTACAAAGAGCGAACTGATTGATAATCTTTATGGCTGGGAGGAGCAGTATGATCCCGCCAACCGCAACCGTAATTTGAACAATGTCATTTATCGCTTAAGGAACGCGCTGACCGCAGGGGGATTGCCGTCCGATAATTATGTGGAGATTGCGGACGGTGTGGTTCGCTTTGGCGGTCATCTGCCGTTGGAGACGGATACCAGGCGCTTTGAACAACTGGTGACGGAGGCATTTCCTGCGGTGTGCGGGGGGGGTATTTCGCCGGAGCGGCTGGAGGCGGCGATGGACGTCTATGTGGGCGAGCTGTTTCCGCTAAATTCTTCGAGCCAGTGGCTTTTCGAGAAGAGCAATTATTATAAGCGGCTCTATATGCGCGTGGTGAATGCATTGGAGGAAGAATATCAGAGGCGGCATGATTACATGAAGCTTTTGCGTCTGTATTCCCGTGTGGCGGCGATCTATCCATATGAAAATTGGCAGGTTAAGCAGATTCGCTGTAATCTGGATATGTATCGCTACGATGAGGCGATGGCTATCTATAACCAGACGATGGAGATGTATGCCCGTGATATGGGCAGTCCGCCTACGATGGAGATGCAGCAGTGCTTTGAGGATATGCAGCTTCAGGACGAATATCATCAGCACGAGCGCAAGGATCTGTCGGGCATGAAGACGATGGATACGATTTTCATGGGCCGCGAAGGAAACGTAATCAAGGCGATTTTTGAGAAGGACAGCGTCTCCGGGGCGTATTATTGTCCTTATCCCAGTTTTATTGATTACTGCCGCGTGCTGGTGCGCAACCGCAGGCGGCATGATCCCAGGGCTATGCTCATGTTTTTGACCTTGGACCAGAATTATAATAAGAAGGGCGCCTCCCGCTACATGGATGTTTTGAAGGAGGCGATCGCGAAATCCCTGCGGAAGGGAGACGTCTATACCCGCTACGGCAACCGGCATTTCATTCTGATGCTGACGGACATTAAGAAAGAGGACTGCGGCATCGTCTTTGCCCGGATTGAAAAGACCTATTATGAAATGGTACCGAACGGCGATGAACTGTGGTATCATGCCACCATGACCCAGGAGCTGGAAATGGCGATGGGAGGTTCGGATGGTTCCTCATTAGCAATATAGAAATATGGAGATTCAGACCCCGGAACAGGAATGTCCCGGGGTTTTGTCGGCTGTTATTCGAATCTCCTCCTTGCATCTGTCCGGGATGTTTGTTATAATGAAGAAAATTCTTGGGAAAAGGACAGAAATGCGATATGAGATTTTTTCAGAAAATGGAACGCAAATTTGGTAAGTATGCGATTCGGAATCTGATGTATTATATTATGCTTCTCTATGCGGCCGGTCTGGTGCTGCAGATTGTCATGCCGCAGATTTATTGGAATTATCTTTGCCTGAATGCCGGCGCGATTGTTCACGGACAGATTTGGCGTATTGTGACGTTCCTGATCTATCCGCCTGTGTCCATGTCGTCCTTCGGCGCTGCCCCCGCCAGTATGTTGTCGGATCTGCTCTTTAACGGCATCGCCCTGTCTCTGTATTATTCGCTTGGGACGACGCTGGAGCGGACGTGGGGAGCCTTCAAATTCAACGTGTATTTTTTCATGGGCGTACTGGGGCATGTGCTGGCGTCTGTGATTGCTTATCTGTTCTTCGGCCAGCTGCTGCTTTTGACGACCACTTATCTGAATCTGTCGCTGTTTTTCGCGTTTGCGGCTATGTATCCGGATCTGCAGTTTCTGCTGTTTATGGTAATTCCGGTGAAGGCCAAGGTTCTGGCGATTTTTGACGGAATCTTTTTCCTGTACGGCTTTATCGTCGGAAATGCGGCGACGCGCTGTGCGATTGTGCTGTCGCTGGCGAATTTCCTGATTTTCTTCCTGATGACGAGAAATTTGAACCGGTATGCGCCGAAGGAAGTGAAGCGGCGCAGGGAGTTCCGCAATCAAACGAAGATTATACCAAAGAATGGCACCAGGCACCGCTGCGCGGTATGCGGCCGCACGGAGAATGACGGCGAGAATCTGGAGTTTCGGTACTGTTCCAAATGTGCCGGCGGATTGGAATATTGCCAGGATCATCTGTATACCCATCAGCATGTGACGGAGGGGCAGCAGGCGCCGCTGCAGTAAAGTACATGACGGCATAGCCGCACGATAAAACAGGAGGGGACAGGATGAAGAAAACAAAAATTATCTGCACCATGGGGCCGGCATCCGACGACCGGACTGTCATGATGGATCTGGTTCGGTATGGCATGGACATCGCCAGGTTCAACTTTTCCCATGGAACCCATGAAGAGCAGAAGGCGAGACTGGATCAGCTGAAGCAGATCCGAAGCGAACTGGATGTGCCGGTGGCGGCGCTTCTGGACACGAAGGGGCCGGAGATCCGTACCGGGCGTGTGAAGGGCGGCGGCAAAATTCCGCTGGTGGCCGGACAGTTCTATACCTTGACGACCCGTGAGGTGGAGTGCGACAATCAGATCTGCCATATCAATTACTCCGGACTCGCCGAGGATGTGAAGCCCGGCGACCGGATTCTGATTGACGACGGATTGATCGAGCTGACGGTTCAGAAGATCGACGGCGAGGATTTGACCTGCCTGGTTGTCAACGGCGGAGAACTGGGGAGTCAGAAGGGTGTGAATGTGCCGGGCGTGAAGGTGAAGCTTCCGGCGCTTACCGATAAAGACAAGGAAGATATTGTATTTGGCATTGAGCAGGGCTTCGATTTTATCGCGGCGTCGTTTGTGCGGTCAGCGGACGCGGTGCTGCAGATTAAGGAGATTTTAAAAGCCCATAATTCAAAGATCATGGTCATCTCCAAGATCGAGAATGCCGAGGGCCTGGAAAATCTCGATGAGATCATCGCGGCCAGCGATGGCATTATGGTGGCCCGCGGCGATCTGGGGGTGGAGATTCCGGCGCAGAAGGTGCCGTTTATCCAGAAGACCATCATCCAGAAATGCAACGCGGCCTGCAAGCCGGTGATTACGGCGACGCAAATGCTGGATTCCATGATCCGCAATCCGCGTCCGACCAGGGCGGAGGTGACGGATGTATCCGAGGCGGTGGCCGAGGGCACTGATGTGGTCATGCTTTCCGGAGAGACTGCGGCCGGCCGCTATCCGGTGGAGGCGTTAAAGATGATGGTGGAGATCTGCGTGGAGGCGGAGTCCCATCTGGATTACACTGCTTACCGTGACCGCCAGGTGACGGCCCATAACCGGGCCAGCATCTCCAATGCGGTCTGCTTTTCCTCCGTGTCCACCGCTCATGATCTGGGCGCGAAGGCGATCGTGGCTCCAAGCATCAGTGGATTCACGGCCAGGCTGCTGTCCAAATGGCGTTCCGGCGTGCAGATTATAGGGATGTCTCCGGCAGCCAGCGCGGTGCGTCAGATGCAGATTTACTGGGGCGTGCGTCCGTACCTGGCGATGCGTTCGGATTCCACGGACGCTCTGATCGAATCGTCAATCGAGTATCTGAAGGAGAAAGGCGTATTCCAGTCCGGCGATATCGCGGTGGTGACAGCCGGCCTGGTGAACTATGATCGGAAGGATCTTCCCGCGGTGCATACGAATATGATGCGGATTGTAAACGTGGCCTAGGATGTAAAAAATATGTGGACAAAGAGGTCCGTGTGGGGTACAATGCTGAATTGTACCCTGCGCGGATTTTTTTAAAAGAGTGCTGTGAGAGACACAGCAGTACATGCGGTTGAAAGGAAGTCAGATTACCATGGAAAAGAAACCCTTCGTAACTTTAGATAAGCTGGAAGAGATCGCTTCCAGATTCCCGACCCCGTTCCATCTCTATGACGAGAGGGGGATTCGCGAGAATGCCGAGCGTATGCGGGCCGCGTTTGCCTGGAATCCGGGATTTCGGGAGTACTTTGCGGTGAAGGCGACGCCGAACCCATTTATTTTGAAGATCCTGCGGGAGCACGGCTGCGGCACCGATTGTTCGTCCATGACGGAGTTGATGATGTCGGATGCCTGCGGTTTTGCCGGACACGAGATTATGTTCTCTTCTAATGAGACGCCGCCGGCAGAATTCAGATTCGCGGACAGTCTCGGCGCAATCATCAATCTGGATGATATCACTCATATCCAGTGTCTGGAGGATACGCTTGGCTATATCCCGGAGACGATCAGCTGCCGCTATAATCCGGGCGGCATGTTTGTCATGAGCAACGGAATCATGGACAATCCCGGCGAGGCCAAGTACGGCATGACCACGGAACAGATTTTCGAGGCGTTCCGCATCCTGAAATCCAAGGGAGCGAAGCGTTTCGGCATCCATGCATTCCTTGCGAGCAATACGGTAACCAACGAATATTACCCAATGCTGGCGAAGCTCCTTTTTGAGCTGGCGGTGAAGCTCGAGCGGGAGACCGGCGCGAAGGTGGCGTTTGTCAATCTGTCCGGCGGCGTGGGCGTCGCCTATCGGCCTGATCAGGAGCCGAATGATATCATGGCGATCGGAGAAGGCGTGCGGAAGGTTTATGAAGAGGTGCTGGTGCCTGCAGGGATGGGAGATGTCGCCGTCTACACGGAACTGGGCCGTTTCATGCTGGCGCCCTACGGCATGCTGGTGACCCGCGCGATCCACGAGAAGCATACTTACAAGGAATACATTGGCGTAGATGCCTGCGCGGTGAACCTGATGCGGCCGGCCATGTACGGCGCCTATCATCATATCACGGTCATGGGAAAGGAGAACGCCCCCTGTGACCACAAGTATGACATCGTGGGTTCTCTCTGCGAGAACAATGATAAATTTGCTGTTGACCGGATGCTGCCGGAGATTGAGATGGGGGACCTGCTGGCGATTCATGATACCGGGGCGCACGGCTTTTCCATGGGGTATAATTACAACGGGAAACTGCGGTCGGCAGAGATTTTGCTTCACGAGGACGGTTCCTTTGAACAGATCCGAAGGGCGGAGACGCCGAAGGATTATTTTGCCACATTTGATTTCTGCGATGTGATGGACAAGTACCGCTAAAACCGCCAAAGTCCGGCCCGCGCCGTCTGCCTGTGACGGCCGCGCGGGTTTTCTGCATTTTCATGCGAGGAGAGTGCCGGTGACACTCTGTTCGTATTACGTCAGTATGCAAAAAACGCGCCAGTGACGCGTTTTTTGTATTTCCATGCGAAGAAAGCGCCGGTGACGCTTTCTTCGTATTTCCATAGACGGCAAAAAACCTGTCGGGGAGGACAGGTTTCTTTTCTTATGCCAAGTTAGGATGTCAAAGGATAAAGGAGTGTGATTGAAGTAAGGTTCTATACTTTACGTTCATCAGTATAACATACGGCTCCGCAAAAAGATTGTAGATTATTTGAAAAGATTATGAAGAAATTCTTAATTTCTTTCCGATTTTCTTTCTCCCTTTTGGGGCCGCGCCGGTTTGTGGGAAAAGGTGCAGACGGCATGTTTTCCGCATATCTTAGTAATAAATGAATATTGATAGGATGGAATGCTTTGGATCAGGCTAGACAGTTAATTCACAGCAGAGAGCCTGGGCATTCAGGACTGAGCGGCCGGGGGATAGGCGTGGCGGTTTTGGATACAGGCATCTATCCGCATGAGGATTTTGGACAACGTGTCGTGGGCTTTTTTGATGTGCTGCACCGGCGCAGGGAGCCATACGACGATAATGGACACGGTACGCATATTTCCGGAATTATCGGGGGAAGCGGGGCGGCGTCGGGCGGCCGGTATCAGGGGATTGCGCCTGGCTGCAGCCTGATTTCCGTCAAGGTGCTGGACGCAAAGGGAGGCGGCTATGCATCGGATGTGCTGATGGGGCTTCGCTGGATTAGGGAGTATAAGGAAATGCTGGGCATCCGCATTGTAAATATATCCGTAGGTTCTTATTCCAGAAAAAATATGAGTGAAAATTCGGCCTTGGTCCGCGGCGTGGATGCGGCGTGGGACGACGGCCTGGTGGTCGTGGTGGCGGCAGGCAACAACGGTCCGGGCTATATGACGGTTACGACGCCGGGGATCAGCCGGAAAGTGATTACTGTGGGCTGTTCGGACGATCATAAGGAAGTCAGTGTCATGGGAAACCGTATGGTGGACTATTCCGGCCGCGGGCCTACAGGCGCCTGCATCTGTAAACCGGAAATCGTAGCGCCGGGTGCCGGCATTATCAGCTGCAGCAACGAGGCGGGACGCTATTCAGTCAAGAGCGGCACTTCGATGTCCACGCCGGTGGTGGCGGGGGCCATTGCCCTGCTTTTGGAGAAGTATCCGGATATGAGCAACCGGGATGTGAAGCTGCGGCTGCGGGAGCGCGCGGTAGATATGGGACTTCCAAGGAATCAGCAGGGTTGGGGCCTTCTGGATGTGGATCGGCTCTTGGCGGATTGAGCGGGCGGAAGAGGGAGGCCGCGCCAAGGAACGGCAGATGGAAAACGCTCAGGGGGAAAACTTGCCGGGAGACTTGGCGGTAACTTTCCGAAAATCTGTCGGGAAACTTGCCGGGAAAGAAAAATGTCTTGCAATTCGCGGAGAACTGTGATATTTTTTAATCATAGGATTTCTCCTATGCACTGACAGCCGTCCGGCTGTATCGAGGTTCAGAAACTGCCGTGGATGAGGCAGGCGCGGTATTCCACCGCAGAATCCCTGTTGTATGTTTTGAAAAAAGATTTCCGTATTTTTGTCTGCGGAGGAGGCAGAGGGCGGCAAGGAGCGCGGGCCGGCAGAGTATTGCTGTTTCCGCCGCAGGCAGATCCGGAGGAGAGGAGGCAGACGTCCGAATCACGGCCGGGCAGTGGACAGGCCCTGCTGCAAAAAGCAGCCAAAAGCAGAAAAAGCGGTTGACATTTCAAAGAGAATATATTATGATGAATAAAGAACACACGTTCGAACGGAGGCAAATATGAACAGAGATGATAAGATGAAAGCCCTGGATGCGGCTTTGACACAGATTGAGAAATCATTTGGAAAGGGTTCCGTGATGAAGCTCGGTGATTCCGGCGCGAATATGAACATAGAGACGGTTCCCACGGGGTCTCTGAGCCTGGATCTGGCTCTGGGGCTTGGCGGGATTCCGAAGGGGCGCATTATCGAGGTGTACGGTCCGGAATCCAGCGGTAAGACGACGGTCGCCCTTCATATGGTCGCGGAGATTCAGAAGCGTGGGGGTATCGCCGGATTTATCGATGCGGAGCATGCTCTGGATCCGGTTTACGCGCGGAATATCGGCGTAGATATTGATAATCTCTATATTTCCCAGCCGGATAACGGCGAGCAGGCGCTTGAGATTACGGAGACGATGGTCCGTTCCGGCGCGGTGGATATTATCATTGTGGATTCGGTGGCGGCGCTGGTTCCCAAGGCTGAGATCGACGGAGAGATGGGCGAGTCCCATGTGGGACTGCAGGCCCGGCTGATGTCCCAGGCGCTGCGGAAGCTGACCGGCGTGGTCAGTAAGACGAACTGTAGCGTGATCTTCATTAACCAGATTCGTGAGAAGATCGGCGTTATGTTCGGCAATCCGGAGACTACGACCGGAGGCCGTGCGCTGAAGTTTTACGCTTCCGTCCGCATGGAAGTCCGCCGGACCGAGAGCCTGAAGCAGGGCGGCGAGGTGATCGGCAACCATGTCCGCGTGAAGGTTGTGAAAAATAAGATCGCACCGCCGTTTAAAGAGGCGGAGTTTGACATTATGTTCGGCAAGGGGATCTCCAGCGAAGGAGATATCCTGGATCTGGCCGCAAAAGTGAATATTGTGGAGAAAAGCGGCGCCTGGTATGCTTATCAGGGGGCGCGGATCGGACAGGGCCGTGAGAATGCCAAAGCATATCTGCAGGAGAATCCGGCTGTTTGCCGTGAGATTGAGAATAAAGTGCGGGAATTCTATGGCCTGCGGCCGAACGATATGGTCGAATCAGGTGAAGGGGAGACGGAGTAGCGGGCGGCAGCAAAGTGGGCTGCACTGTGTGAAACGCGCGGAATTTAGGATAGACAGGAGGACGGGACGTGCAGATTGTGGAGATCGTCCCTCTGGACAGGCAAAGGTGCAGAGTCCGCACGGATGCGGGCTTTGCCTTTGCTATGTATAAGGGGGAATTGCGTCGTTATCGGCTGAAAGAAGGAGGGGAACTGACGGAAGCGTCTTACCGGGAGATACTGAAAAATGTGCTCTGCCGAAGGGCGCGGGAGAGGGCCCTCTATCTTTTGAAAACACATGACCGGACGGAGCAGGAGATCCGCAGAAAGCTGCGGGACGGATTTTATCCGGAAGAAGCGATCGACGAAACCCTGGATTTTCTGCGGGAGTATGGATATGTGAATGATCTGGAGTACGGCAGACGTTATCTGGAACTGTATGGAAAGAACCGCAGCCGCAGGCGGATTCAGGAAGATTTGGCGCGGCGGGGGATCGACCGCCGGCAGACGGAAGAGCTGCTGCGCGGGGAGGAAGTACCGGAAATGGAGCAGATTCGTGCATTTCTCAGGAAAAAGGGCTATCATGCACAGCAGTGCGATCTGAAACAGAGGCAGCGGCTTCTGGCTGCGCTTCTGCGCAGGGGATACGCGTATGAGGAGATTTGCCGCGTTTTGGAGGAGGATCAGGGGACAGAGGCGCAGGAGGAACGGTTGTTTGGCGAGTGACAGAATACCGATGAGGGAGTTAAGTGCCGCCGAAACTTCTTGACATGATGCACAAAACAGTATAAAATTAGAGTGTTGTATTATCGTACAATGAAAATTTAATAAGGAGGTGCTCCTGTGTCGCATATAATACCTGTATTGCTTACAATCATTATTGTAGCTCCTATTACCTGGGTATTGGCGGTCGCACACCGAAAGAAGACATATGAAAGCAAAATCGGCAGTGCGGAAGAAAAGTCAAGAGAAATCATAGATGAAGCATTAAAGACCGCAGAGACAAAGAAGCGAGAAGCTCTCCTGGAAGCGAAGGAAGAGTCCATCCGGACGAAGAATGAACTGGATAAAGAGACCAAAGAACGCAGAGCAGAGCTTCAACGTTATGAGAGACGTGTACTTAGCAAAGAAGAGAATTTGGACAAGAAGTCTGAGACACTGGAACGCAGGGAGACAAGCCTGACGGCGCGCGAAGAGAACCTGAGCAAGAAGCTGGCGGAAGCGGAAGAACTTCGCGGCAGACAGCTGCAGGAGCTTGAGCGGATTTCCGGTCTGACCAAGGAGCAGGCGAGAGATTATCTGCTTCATATGATCGAGGATGACGTCAAGCATGATGCTGCGAAGAAAGTGAAGGAGCTGGAGGCCAGAGCGAAAGAAGAAGCGGATAAAAAGGCGAAGGAATACATCGTGACCGCGATTCAGAGATGTGCGGCAGACCATGTGGCGGAGACCACAGTGTCGGTGGTACAGCTTCCCAGTGATGAGATGAAGGGCCGCATTATCGGTAGAGAGGGACGGAATATCCGTACTCTTGAGACTATGACCGGCGTGGAGCTGATTATTGACGATACGCCGGAAGCCGTGGTTCTTTCAGGCTTTGATCCGGTTCGCCGCGAGGTGGCCAGGGTGGCTTTGGAGCGTTTGATCGTGGACGGCCGTATCCATCCGGCGCGGATCGAGGAGATGGTGGAGAAGGCACAGCGGGAAGTGGAGATGAACATGCGGGAGGAGGGCGAAGCCGCGATTCTCGAAGTTGGTATCCATGGCATCCATCCGGAGCTGGTGAAGCTTTTGGGGAAGATGAAGTTCCGTACCAGTTATGGACAAAATGCGCTGAAGCATTCCATCGAAGTGGCACAGTTGGCAGGTCTTTTGGCGGCAGAGATTGGTGTGGATGTCCGCATGGCCAAACGGGCAGGCTTGCTTCATGATATCGGAAAGTCTATCGACCATGAGGTTGAGGGATCCCATGTGAAACTGGGAGCGGATCTGTGCAGAAAGTACAAGGAATCCGCAATCGTGGTGAATTCGGTAGAATCCCATCATGGGGATGTGGAGCCGGAAAGCCTGATTGCCTGCATCGTACAGGCGGCGGATACGATTTCGGCGGCCCGTCCGGGTGCAAGGCGCGAGACTCTGGAGACATACACAAACCGTTTGAAACAGCTTGAGGAAATCACGGACTCCTTTAAGGGAGTGGATAAGTCCTATGCGATTCAGGCGGGCCGTGAGGTGCGCATTATGGTAGTGCCGGAGCAGGTCAGCGACGACGATATGGTGCTGATGGCACGCGACATTGCCAAGAAGATCGAAGAGTCTATGGAATATCCGGGACAGATTCGTGTGAATGTGATCCGTGAATCAAGGGTGACCGACTACGCAAAGTAACAGAATGAAGAGAAGCCTTATAGAGTCCTATAGGGCTTCTTTTTGAATTTCCATGCAGAAAGGGTACCAGTGGCACGTTTTCTGTATTACGTCAGTATGCAAAAAAACGCCAGTGACGCGTTTTCTGTATTTTTATGAGGGTATTGGGCGGTTTCGGTGGTTTTTGGGAAAGAAGGTGGAATATGAATATCGTAAAAAGAATGGCTGCGGCGTTTTTGTCCGCGATTGCGGTACTCCTTTTTGCCGCGGCGCCGTCTGTGACCGCGTGTGCGGAGGACGGCGTGATCGATGGCCTTTTCTTGGAAGTGGTGTCCGCGGTGCGCGTGGGGACGGAGCGGTCCGCCAGAGATATCGATGTCCTTGCGAAAGGCGAGGGGTATGAAGTGCGGGACGTGGTGCTGCTTCCGGATACCGACCGTCAGGTATGGTCTGCCGCCGAGACGCCGCGTTTTGCCGTGTATCTGAAAGCGGATCCCGGCTATACTTTTGCAGTTGACAAGACGAAAATCAGGATTAAAGGAGCAGAGTACGAGTACGGATATTGGGAAGAAATGATGGAGCGTTATGTTCTGTACCTGAAGCTTCCGGCTCTGATCGGGCAGATCGGGCAGATTGCGGAGGCCCATTGGAATTCCCCGACAATAGCTGCCTGGAGTCCCGCCGATAATGCCGCCCGTTATGAGGTGCAGCTTTATTGTGACGGCGTAAAACGGGGCCCGGTTGTCTCGGCATCGACAAATACCTGCGATCTGGGCGCTTATATGCGCGTGGAAGGCAGTTATTCTTATAAAGTGCGCGCGGTGAATCTTCTCAGGGAAACGGTGAAGAGTGATTGGAGGGAGTCGGGGGTGTCCGCTGTGGACGCTGCAGGTGCGGCGTGGCTGCGGCAGCAGTATCCGATTTCAGCCGGCCCCGGACAGTCAAGCGAGGCGGCAGCCTCTGCCTGGCAGGAGATAACCGGCTGGATTCTGGAAGGCAGCCGCTGGTGGTATCGGAACGCGGACGGTACTTATACGACGAATAATTGGCAGTATATTGATGGAAAATGGTATTATTTCGATTCGAAAGGTTATATGGTGACCGGATGGATTGATTGGAATGATAAATCTTATTATTGCGACCCGGAAAGCGGGGCTATGCTGGTCAATGCGGTTGTGCCGGACGGCAGCGGCTGCCGCGTGGATTCCACGGGAGCGCTGATTGAGTAGACGGAGGAAAGATTATGGCTGATAAAGTAATTCGCCTGGACAGACAGCTGCGTTACCAGGGTACGGTTTTAAAAATTTATGAGGATACGGTGCTTGCCAATGGCCATGAGGCCCATTGGGATTTTATTCATCACGACGGCGCTGCGGCTGTGGTTCCGGTGATGGACGATGGGAAGATTCTGATGGTACGGCAGTACCGCAATGCGTTGGATCGGGAGACTTTGGAGATTCCCGCGGGCAAGCTGGACGCTCCGGGGGAGCCGAAGCGTTTGTGCGCTCATCGGGAACTGGAGGAGGAGACCGGCTACCGTTCGGAGGATTTGGAATATCTGATCAGTATCAATACGACGGTGGCCTTCTGCGACGAGGCGATCGATATTTTTGTGGCCCGAAATTTAATTCCGTCCCACCAGCATTTGGATGAGGATGAAGTGATCGATGTGGAGGCCTGGGAATTGGATGATCTGCTGAAGCTGATCTACGAAGGAAAGATGAGCGACGGCAAGACGGTGGCGGCCATCTGCGCCTATGCGGTAAAATGCTGCCGTTCATAGCGCGGACATATCTCTCCGCTTTCAGACATAGACTGTAGCGATAAGGCAAGGGATGGAGAGGCGATGAGGCATAGATTCACCCTGACATTTCCCCGGGTATTATGGTGCTGCTTTTTCTGCGGCGCCGCGGCGGGGACGGTCGCAGCCAACTGCTTAAGCGCGGAGCTGCCGGGGCAGCTTGGAGCTTTTGCGCTGGCGTATCGAAGCGGCGCTGAACTGAGTCTGCGGCAGAGGCAGAAGCTGTGGATCTCTGTGGCCAGGCAGCGGGGAGCGGAGTTTGGCCTGGCGGCGCTGGTCGGTATGGCGCCGTTTGCAGCAGCCGGCTTTTCCATAATCGCCTTTCTGGGAGGACTGTACTGCGGCCTGCTGATCACGGTGCTGACGCTGGAGAAGGGGATTTTGGGGCTGCCGCTGTTTTTGCTGTTCCAGTTTCCCCAGGGTATCTTTTATCTGCCGGTATGGCTTGCGATGGCGGTCAGGGCAGAGGATGGACTGGCTGGAGTGAAGCTTCGGAGCTGGGCTGCTCTGGCGTTTTTCGCGGGTCTGGGGATGCTCTTTGAAGCTTTTGTGAATCCTTCTTTTCTGTGTTTCTAAAAAAGTACAATCTTTTTTTACAACATATTGGGAAACGAAATTATGCGTATCTCCATATGTTGTATTTTTTATGTAAATCTCTGGTAAATCAGGGCGAAAGTGGGAAAAATGTGTTTGATTTTATCAAAAATAAGGACTATAATGTTAAAATAGAGTTCAATTTTGCCCGGTTATGGAGAAGGTATAGGGGAGATCATGGATACGGAAATCAGGAGCTTCATGAGCTATATGGAGGGGGAGAAGAAGGCCTCGCAGAACACGCTGGTGTCTTATGAGAGGGATCTTCACCAGATGTCGGAATATCTGGCGGATAACGGTATTTTGAGCGTATCCAAGGTTACGAAGACATCACTGAATTCTTATATCCTGTATCTGGAACGGAACGGAAGGGCTGCGACTACAATTTCACGTGTCATGGCCTCCATGCGCGCTTTTTTCCACTATGAGCTTCGCCAGGGGAATCTGCGCAAGGATCCGACCGAACTGCTTAAGACCCCGCGGATTGAGAGGAAGGCCCCGGAGATTCTGTCCGTGGAAGAGGTGGACAGGCTTCTGGCGCAGCCGGGGGACAGTACGGCGAAGGAAGTCCGCGATAAAGCGATGCTGGAGCTTCTGTATGCTACCGGGCTGCGCGTATCGGAGCTGATTAGCCTGCGGCTTGCGGATGTGAATCTGAACATTGGTTTTGTGACCTGCAGAGACGGAGACCGTGAGCGGACAGTACCGTTCGGGAAGGCGGCACGGCAGGCGCTCCTGCGGTATCTGCAGCAGGCCCGCGGGCAGCTTTTAAAGGGCGGGGAACTGCCGGATCTGTTTGTGAACTGCAACGGAAAACCCATGAGCCGGCAGGGATTCTGGAAGATTATCAAATATTACGGTGAGAAGGCGGGGATTGACGCGGATATTACTCCCCATACGCTGCGGCATTCTTTTGCGGCACATCTTCTGGGCGGAGGAGCGGATATTCAGGCGGTGCAGGCGATGATGGGGCATGCGGATCTGGCGACGACCCAGATGTATGCCGCCTATGCGGCGAAGGAGCGGGATTCAGTCAGACAGGCCTACCAGGGGGCGCATCCGCGCAGGTAGTCTGCGGTCCTGCAATACGGCAGGAAAGTTCGGGAACGGCACTTGCTTTGTCAGGGGCAGAGTGCTATCATAAGAATGATGGGAAACTTGTAACCAAAGCCAGATAGGAGTGAGGATAAACAGATGAAAAAAGTAGAAGATTATGTAAGAAGTATTCCGGATTTTCCGGAGCCTGGGATTATTTTCCGTGACATTACCACGATCCTGCAGGATCCGGACGGCCTAAAGCTGGCCATTGATGGGATCATAGAGTTCCTGAAGGATAAGGATTTCGACGTGGTGGTCGGACCGGAATCCCGCGGGTTTATTTTTGGCGTGCCGGTTGCCTACGCCATGCACAAGGGTTTCGTGCCGGTTCGCAAGAAGGGCAAGCTTCCCTGCGAGACCGTCAGCATGGAGTACGATCTCGAGTATGGCAGCGCTGTCATCGAGATGCATAAGGATTCCATTAAGCCCGGACAGAAGGTGGTTATTATCGACGACCTGATCGCTACGGGCGGCACCATCGAGGCGATTACCAAGCTGGTGGAACAGCTGGGCGGCGAGGTCGTCAAGATCTGTTTCGTCATGGAGCTGGCCGGACTCAAGGGCCGCGAGAAGCTTGCGGGCTATGACGTGGATTCTGTAATTATCTATGAGGGCAAGTAGAGAACGGATTATTTGACTGTGAGGCGATCGTCTTTCATAAGACGGCGGCAGCTTTGCGGCGCAGGGCAGATATGGCGCGTGCGGTCCATATTGTCCTGCGCCGTATTTCCATACGAACAAAGCCGGTGACGCTTTGTTTGTATTTTACGAGGCTCTCTCTTCGGTTCTTAGGATAATCGTGCCCTGCGCGAATTAACCCTTGCATTTTTCCGGGAATATCATTATAATAAATTCATTATTTTCGCAGGTTCCGCGTCCTTTCGCGGGGCGCGCTACGCATAGAGAAGGTGACAGAATGGCGCAGGAATTGTCAAAAGAACCTCTGGAGCAGGAGCTGGAAGCCCCGGCTTCCTTTACGAGCCCGGAGGAATTGTATCAGGATCTGATTACGAGCATCCGCAGATACCATCCTTCTGATGATATTTCCCTTGTGGAAAAGGCATACCTGCTGGCAAAAGACGCTCATAAGGATCAGAAGCGCAAATCGGGTGAACCGTATATCATTCACCCTCTTTGTGTTGGTATCATTCTGGCTGATCTGGAGATGGATAAGGAGACAATCGCTGCCGGTCTGCTTCATGATGTGGTAGAGGATACCGGCATGACGCTGGACGATATGACCAGGGAGTTTGGCTCCGATGTGGCTTTTCTGGTGGATGGCGTGACCAAGCTGACGCAGCTGTCCTGGGATAAGGATAAGGTGGAGATTCAGGCGGAGAACCTGAGGAAAATGTTTCTGGCGATGGCCAAGGATATCCGCGTGATTATAATCAAGCTGGCCGACCGCCTGCACAACATGCGGACCGGTAAATTCTGGAAGCCGGAGAAGCAGAAGGAAAAGGCCAGAGAGACGCTGGAGATATATGCGCCTATCGCGGACCGGCTCGGTATATCGAAGATTAAGATTGAACTGGATGATCTGTCGCTCAAATTCTTAAAGCCGGAGGTCTACTACGACCTGGTGGAGAAGGTCAACCTTAGAAAAGATGCCCGCGAGGCGTTTCTGCAGGGGATTGTGAGCGAAATCGAGGTGAATCTGAAGGAAGCGGGCATCGAGGCCACTGTCGGCGGCCGGATCAAACACTTTTTCAGTATCTATAAGAAGATGGTGAATCAAAATAAAACCATCGATCAGATCTATGATCTGTTTGCGGTACGTATCATGGTGGAGTCGGTGAAGGACTGCTATGCGGCCCTGGGCATCATCCATGAGATGTATAAACCGATTCCGGGCCGTTTCAAGGACTATATCGCTATGCCGAAACCGAATATGTACCAGTCGCTGCACACAACGCTGTTCTCCAGCACAGGTCAGCCCTTTGAGATCCAGATCCGGACCTACGAGATGCACAGAACCGCGGAGTACGGCATCGCGGCGCACTGGAAGTACAAGGAGAGCGGCAGCGGCGTGACTGCGGAGGGCGACGAGGCAGCCAAGATGGCATGGCTGCGTCAGATTTTGGAGTGGCAGAGAGATACGGATGATTCGACGGAATTTTTAAGCATGGTTAAGGGCGACCTGGATTTGTTCTCGGACAGCGTTTATTGTTTTACGCCTTCCGGCGATGTGAAGACGCTGCCGAGCGGTTCGACGCCTATCGATTTTGCCTACGCAATTCACAGCGCTGTCGGCAATAAAATGGTTGGAGCCCGTGTCAACGGCAAGCTGGTCAATATCGATTATGTGCTGCAGACCGGGGATCAGATTGAGATCATCACCTCCCAGAACGCCAAGGGTCCCAGCAGGGACTGGCTTGCCCTGGTCAAGAGCACGCAGGCCCGCAATAAGATTAATCAGTGGTTTAAGACCGAGCTGAAGGAAGACAATATTGTCCGCGGCAAGGAGATGATTGACCGCTACTGCAAGGCCAAGGGCATCAATTATGCCGAGATCAGCAAGCCGGAATTCATGGAGAAGGTCATGCAGCGGTACGCCTTCAAGGATTGGGATTCCGTGCTGGCCTCCATCGGCCACGGCGGCCTGAAGGAGGGTCAGGTCATCAATAAGATGGTCGAGGAGCGCGACAAAAAATTAAAGCGCGAGATCACGGATACCCAGGTCCTGGACGGCTTAAGCGATATGAGCAGCGGCAAGACTGCCGGAGTTAAAAAATCCCAGAGCGGCATCATTGTGAAAGGAATCCATGATGTGGCTGTTCGCTTCTCCCGCTGCTGCAGCCCGGTGCCAGGGGATGAGATCGTCGGCTTCGTTACCAGGGGGCGCGGCGTGTCGATTCACCGGACGGATTGTATCAATATGATCAATCTGCCGCAGGAGGAGAGGGCCCGCCTGATCGACGCCGAGTGGCAGAAACCGGAGAACGGGGAAGGCAAGGAGAAATATACGGCTGAGATCCAGATCTTTGCGAATAACCGGATCGGGCTTTTGGTGGATATCTCAAAGATTTTTACGGAGCGGCAGGTGGATATCACGTCCATCAACGTGCGGACGAACCGGCAGGGGAAGGCTACGGTTGTCATGACATTTGATATTCCGAGTACGGAAGAACTGGCGCGTCTGACGGAGAAGCTGCGCCAGATCGACGGCGTGCTGGATATCGAGCGGACCGCGGGATAGCCGTGACGGGAATTGTTAACTGGAGGATCGGACCGAAGGGCGGTATCTGCGGTCCGGATTTGTCAGCGGAAAGAACAGAGCGGGAGAGCGTAAGGAGAATCCGATGGAGCGTTTAAAGATTGCCGGCGTCGTGCTGGGTATGTTGGAGACAAACTGCTACATCATTTACAGAGAAAAAGGGACGGAGGAGAAACCGGGAGCCTGTTTTGTGGTGGATCCGGCAGATAACGCTCCTTTTCTGATTAAAAAATGCAGGGAAATGTGCCTGAAACCGGAAGCCATTCTTTTGACTCACGGGCATTTCGACCATATCATGGCGGCGGAGGACATCCGCAGAACGTTTCATGCGCCGATTTATGCCGGAGAGAAGGAGCAGGCGCTTCTGGAAGATCCGGCGCTGAACCTGACCGGAATGACGGGCGAGACCATGAGCCTGGAGGCGGACCGGCTGTTGCGGGACGGAGAAACGCTTCATCTGGCGGACGCGGTGTGGCGCGTCATATTCACGCCGGGACATACGGAGGGGAGCGTCTGTTATTATGACGAGGCGGACGCGGTGCTCATAAGCGGCGATACCCTGTTCTGTGAGTCTGTGGGACGGACGGATCTGCCGACCGGGAATTCGGAAAAGCTGTTTGTGTCGGTTTCGGAGAAGCTTTTTGCGCTGCCGGAGGACACGGAGGTTTATCCGGGTCACGGAGAGAGTACGACCATCGGTCATGAGAAGGAGTATAATATCATATAAAGGAGAGATGCAGCATGCAGAACCCAGTAATTACGATTGAGATGATGAATGGCAAAAAGATCACGGCGGAATTGTATCCGGAGACTGCGCCGAACACGGTCCGGAATTTCATCAGCCTGGTGAAGAAAGGTTTTTACGACGGCCTGATTTTCCACCGCGTGATCAGCGGATTTATGATCCAGGGCGGATGTCCGAACGGAACCGGGACGGGCGGCCCCGGCTATTCGATCAAAGGGGAGTTCGCGCAGAACGGTTTTCCCAACAGCTTAAGGCATACGAGGGGCGTTCTGTCGATGGCGAGAGCTATGAGTCCGAACTCGGCCGGCTCGCAGTTTTTCATTATGCATGAGGACGCTCCCCATCTGGACGGTGCCTACGCAGCGTTTGGCAAAGTGACGGATGGGATGGACGTAGTAGATGAGATCGCGGGCGTGCGGACGGACTACAGCGACCGTCCCTTAAAGGAGCAGAAGATTAAGGCCATTACGGCAGAGACTTTCGGCGAGGAGTATCCGGAACCGCAGAAGGTGTGATAAAGAGGATCGGAGCGGGACGTGAAGCAGGAACGGACTGTATATGTAGAAGGAAAAGCATATATCGTGGTTTTGTCAGATGAGCGGGAGGCCCTTCTGGCGGCGAAGGCCGCCGGGAGGGCTGTTGTCGGTGTGGAGAGTCAGATTGAAAGAGGGGCTTATCTTCCGGCGCGCTACGTGGTCGGAATACCGGAAGCGGCGGACGAGAGATATCTTGAACGAGTCGTCCGGCGTCATCTGGGACTTCCCTGGGTTATAACGGAGACGGAGCGGCTGGTGATCCGGGAATTCGCGGCTGACGATGCGGCGCATGTTCCGCATGAAAGCGGGGGCAGCAGTGCGGATTCCGTTTTTTACACGCAAGAACGTTTAGAGGAATACATCCGGTATCAGTACGGTTTCTATGAGTATGGCGTGTGGGCGCTGGCTGATAAGACAAAAGGCGTGCTGGTTGGCAAGGCGGGAGTCGTTTCGGCAGCCGGTTTGCGGGAAAGCCTGGCGGGATGCGGCGGAGTGCCGGATGGGGCGGAGGAGACGACGGAACTTGAGCTTGGTTATCATATATTTGAGCCCTATCGCGGACAGGGGTATGCGGCGGAAGCATGCCGCGGGATTCTGCGTATGCTGGAGAGCGAATATGCCGGCTCAGGCATGTCCGGGCTGACCGTCTGGGCGAGGACGGATGCCGGCAATGCGGCGTCGATTCATGTTCTTAACCGCTGCGGCTTTGAAAGCTTTGGGGATCTTCCTGTCAGGGAAGGCGCAGGATTCTGCCGATTGCTTCTTTTTTTCAAAAAATTCAGCGGAAATAGCTGAACAAATTGATTTTTCCGGGAATATCAGATATAATAAAAAGAAGGGGATTTTGTTGCGCTGCGAAATGTTAGAGAAAAGGGGCAATTACTACCATGAAAGGACTTTTTAATTACGATAACCCGGTGATGCGTTTCATCGGCAAATTCTGGGACGTGCTGGTTCTGAATATCCTGTGGCTTATCTGCAGTTTACCGATTTTTACCATCGGTGCAAGCACTACGGCTGTATACTATGTGACGTTGAAGCTGGCCAGGGATGACGATGGTTATACGATCCGCTCGTTCTTCCATTCTTTTAAGCAGAATTTCCGGCAGGCAACGATCATCTGGCTGATCTTTTTGCTGACGGGAATCATTCTGTTTGCCGATCTGTGGTTTGTGCTTACGGCCAACGTGGTTCCGGCCGGGACGATGAGAGTGCTCGCGACGGCGCTGTTCATAGGCCTGCTGATTGTATGGTTTGCGATGATTACCTATGTGTTTCCGGTATTGGCTAGATTTTATGGCACCGTTAAGCAGACGATTATGAACGCGTTTCTGCTGTCTGTACGGTATCTGCTGTATACCATCGGCATTATTGCCATTGATGTACTGATTGTTGTCTTGACACTGACAAGTCTGCCGGTACTTAGTATGCTGGGTTTTCCGCTGCTGGCCTTCCTCAATTCGTTTTTCCTGGAGCGCATTTTCAAGAAGCTCATCCCGAAGGATGAGAGAGATGATCAGGAGATGAGACCGTTGTTCGCGGACGAGGAGCTTCCGGAGGGCAGCGAGGAACCGATTTATAAGATGTTCGTAAGAGATGATATGCAGACGGCGGAAGGCGGCGTGGCGGAGCCGGCGGCTTTGCCGGATACCGCGGCGGGAGAAGCCGCAGGGGAAGTTGCGTCGGATGTCCCTGAAATCGTGGGGGAGAATACCGGAGAAGCCGACGAGGCGGGAGATTCCGATAAAGAATGAGACAGAGCGCTGC
>CANRHU010000046.1 GCA_947630485.1 uncultured Lachnospiraceae bacterium | reverse complement strand
TTCAGTTACTATTGCAGATGATGTCAAAAATGTATTTTCATATAGCGCCTGCGCTTGTTGCTCTAAATTATTGTTTATCGAATTGTTGAGTTCCACCTTCTCTCTTATGCCTTCGAGTAAATTAACAATTCTCGCTTGTTCCTCTATACTTGGCACTTCCACTTCAAGCGTTTGAAATGTAGTTGATGCACGAGCCAAAGCAGGCACACCGACTTGAGAAGCGTTAGATAAAAGCTTGTGTTGTCCTACTTTTGTATGGAAATAGTAAACCAAATACTCCGGAAGTATTTTTTCGTTGCATTTAACCCGAAACTGGCTTTGAGAAATAACATATCTCGCAAACTTAGAATTCTTTGGGATAAACACAATTTGTCCGAGTGTTCCTCTATGGGTAATAACCACATCGCCTCTGAATGCGTTTGCTTTTCCAAGTGAATTTGCCTTTTCTTCCGTTACATATCTAAAAGAACTATCCGTTAAGGCAAAGCCAGTCAAATTACTTCCGTTTAATACGGGTATCCCACTATCAACAAAACATTCGACTTTAATGTTAGAGCCAAAAGGGCCCATAGATATTTCGCTGATTAGGTCTTTGATTTTACAAGTTTCAAATTTCATACCCTATCGCCCCCAGTTTCTTTCGAATTTCGTCTTCCAATTCGTGGGACTTTGCGAACAGTTCGGACAGTTCAGCGGTCAGACGAGTCATCTTTTCCTCGAACGGCTCGCCATCGTCTTCCTGCTCCTCGATGCCAACATACCGTCCCGGCGTCAAAATAAAATCCTGCTTCTCAATTTCCGCAAGATCAGCGATTGCGCAAAATCCCTTGACTTCGGTGAGCGTTCCGCTTTGAAACTGTTCAAACGTATCCGCAAGCTTCTGTATGTCTTCGTCAGTGAAATCCCTGTGCTTGCGATCCACCATATGCCCCATTTTGCGGGCGTCGATAAAGAGAGTTTTGCCTTTCTGTTTCTTATTTTTCGAGATAAACCAAAGGGTGACAGGAATGGTCACGCTGTAAAACAGCTGCGTGGGCAGGGCGACTATGCCCTCCACAAGGTCAGCCTGAATGATGTTTTTGCGGATCTCGCCTTCGCCGCTGCTCTGCGAGGAAAGTGCGCCGTTCGCCAACACCAAGCCGATCTTACCGTTCGGGGCAAGGTGGTGAATCATATGCTGTATCCAAGCATAGTTAGCGTTTCCAGCAGGCGGCGTACCATAAACCCAGCGCTTATCATCTTTCAGCTTGTCCCCACCCCAGTTGGAGAGGTTAAAGGGCGGATTTGCCATGATAAAATCAGCCTTTAGGGTAGGGTGAAGGTCATTGAAGAAGGTGTCCGCTTGATATGGGCCGAAGTCGGCGTCGATACCACGGATTGCCATATTCATTTTTGCCATTTTCCAAGTGTCGGCGTTGCTTTCCTGCCCGTAGACCGACACACCAAACCTGTTTCCGGCGTGTTCGCGGATAAACTTCACGGACTGTACAAACATACCGCCCGAACCACAGCAAGGGTCATAAACACGGCAGTTAGAAAAAGGCTTCAGGATAGCTACGATCGTTTTCACAATACTGGACGGCGTATAAAATTCGCCGCCCTTCACGCCTTCATAAGCCGCGAATTGAGCGATACAGTATTCATAGGTTCTGCCCAGCAAGTCCTTGCTTTCCTCGGTGTCGCCCATATCCATATTGGTAAAGAGGTCAACCACGTCGCCTAAAACACGCTTGTCAAGGTCGGGACTTGCGTAGTTCTTTGGCAGCACATTTTTTAAGCCCTTATTTTCTGCTTCAATCGCTCGCATAGCGTCATCAATCACGGCGCCGATTTCCGGCGTATGGGCGGAAGAAGCGATTTTGTTCCAACGAGCGTTTTTGGGTACAAAAAAGATGTTGTCCTCCAAATAGGCATCTCTGTCGTCCTCAAAACCGTCCCCTTCCTCTTTCAGTTCATTGTATCGCTTCTCAAATGCGCTGGATATATAACGCAGAAAGATAAGCCCTACAATAACTTTTCTGTATTCTGCTGCGGGGATATGTCCCCAAAGAACACAGGCTGCATCCCAAATTTGTTTTTCAAAGCCGATGTTGGCGTTGTTTTTTTCAGCCACGGTCAGAACCTCCGATAATAGTTAAGCAATCATATCATAATGGTTTCAGTGTCCAAAATCAGACTTATTCTTTCTCTTCCGACAGAACTTCCATAATGTCGTCCATCGTGCATCCAAGGCAGTTACATATCTTCACCAGCACTTCCACCTGTACGGACTCATTTTTGCCGAGTTTTGCCATAGCGTTTGATGAAATGCCCGCCTGTGAGCGCAGCTTCGTTTTATTTATGTTTTTATCAATCATCAGTTTCCACAATCTATTGTATGAGATAGGCATTCATTTTCCTCCGTTCAGCACTGCAGCAAAACGATATATAAAACCACTTTCATTATAGCGGAAAATATTTGATATTTCAACTTGATTGTCAAAATTTCAAAAAAACATTTCATTTTACAACTGAAATTATAGAAAACGGAAGTGTTAGGGTAAATAGCAAGCCGAGAGACTTTTATTTCTCCATGATACACACGTATCGGCAAACAATTCGCCGTGCGAAAGGCTGGCCAGGATATACAAAAGGAAACAAAAACAGGCAACCGTGTTTCGAAGCCAGGAGAACCTCGGATATATATGCGATGGCCTGAGCATCGTCTATTTGCTGCGCTCGAAAAATGAAAATATGTATCAAGCGATATCGGGCATATTTACCCGAAAGAAGCCACATTCGGACAAAAGGATGTTTTCTCCCAAAGAGCTGGTGACTGATACAGGTTTAAAGTGAGAGTCACCGGGTTTTTCTGGCCGCCGTGTGAAAAGTAACGCTTCATGGTGGTTTTTAAATCTCTTGTTAAAGTGCCCCTTGAACAGATTGGTTAAAATGGGTATAATAAAACCAACAGATGAAGCAGGAAATATCCAAATAGGTATCAGGAATAAAAAAGGATGTAATTTTGTGGAGCAGGGAATAGTGAATGAACTGGTAAATGGAATTTGGAATTCTTGTTGTTATGCAGGATAAGGTAGATCAGATTATTTTATATGGTTCGGTTGCGAGAGGCACAAATACTGAGGATTCGGATGTTGATGTAGCGCTGTTGGTCAAGGATGCGTTGGATCCAGATACTGAGAACAGGCTGTCTGATTTCATTTTAGAGATGAATTTAAAGTATGACAAGGTATTTTCAGTGATTGATATTGAAAAGGAGAAGTTCAACACATGGAGAATGGCGGTTCCTTTCTATCAGAATGTGAGCAGAGAGGGGGGTGTTATGGAAAACAGCATGATACTATTCGATTTTCACGCACTCCGGGCTGTAACAGCATTAGATGGTTTTGACTCAAGTAAGCATGCTGGTGTGATCGCTTATATCAATAAGGAGTATGTGTAAACAGGAATCCTCGATAAACAGTTGTCAAAGATATTAGATACTGCTTTCAGGCTGAGAGAGAAAGCAGATTATGATGATTTTTTGTGGTGTCCCGCGAAGCTGCTGAAGAGCAAGTGAGAAAAGCAGGTCAGGTTATTCAGATGATAGAGCCGTATCTTGAAGGTAAGTGGGCTGATGATATGGCATAGGGATGAAAAGGATAGGTTATAAAAAACATTAGGAGAAGCGGCCATAGCTGATATACTCACGGCATTGCTGTCATAACCCGCCCCGCCCCCTCATAGAATGTAAAAAACATTCTCGGGGGACACCTTGAAGGATTATATCGAAGAGCGTGCGGTGGACATCGCCAATTACATTATAAACCACAACGCAACGGTGAGGCAGACGGCGAAGAAGTTCGGAATTTCCAAGTCCACGGTGCACAAGGACGTTACGGAGCGCCTTGAGCACATCAATCCGTCACTGGCCGCCCGCGCCCGCGTCGTGCTGGATGTCAACAAGTCTGAGCGGCATATTCGCGGCGGGCTGGCGACGCGGGAGAAGTATCAGCATAGGCTGCAGATGTGCAGTAAGGAAGACGAATGAAGTCTGGCCGCACGGTCAAGGCGGGAAGACACCGGCAGTCAGCGTGTGAAAGCGCCTGACTGCCGATATTTTTCCATGCAGAAAGGGTGCCAGTGGCATGCTTTCTGTATTACCATACAAACGGAGTGCCAGTGACGTCCCGTCTGTGTTTTAAGCGGAGGATATAATTTTTGGAGGGAAGATACGTATGAGGACATTGATTTACGGGGGACTGTTGATAGATCCGGCGAGTAAGGTTTGTTCCGCGCAGGATATTCTGATCGAGGACGGGCGAGTGAGCCAAATTTTGCCGGCGGGGAGCGGCAGGAATTATTTATACGGTAAGGCGGCGCCGGCTGAGGATACTGTGATCGACGCGGCCGGTCGGGTTGTGTGCCCCGGCTTTATAGACATCCATATGCATGAGGATCCGATAGGAGAGGACGGCCGGATTCAACTGGATGAAGATACGGCTGTTTTGAATTGTATGCTGCGGATGGGCGTGACAACCGCGATCGGAGGCAACTGCGGATCGAACGTCTGCGACCCGGTACGGTATCTGCAAACTGTGGATCGGGACGGTGCGCCGGTGAACGTTGGTCTTTTCGCAGGGCACAATTTTTATCGTGCGCAGGCCGGATGCACGGAGAAGTACGCTCCGGCGACGGCGGAGCAGATTCTTCGGATCGGGCAGGGTGTGCGCGAAGCGCTGGACGGCGGCTGTCTCGGCGTGTCTTATGGGATTCGTTATGCGCCGGGGATGAATTTGGAGGAGATGCTGGCGTCCGCAAAGGAAAGCACTCTGGTGGCCGCCCATATCCGCGATGACGCGGCGGAAGTGTTTGCCGCGGCGCAGGAGTTTCTGGAACTGGGGCGGCGGCTGGGAGTACGGATGCAGGTTTCGCATATTGGCAGCATGGCGGGCTTCGGACAGATGGAAGAGTTTTTGGCAATGCTGGAACGGGAGCGTGCAAACGGTCTGGATGTGGCCTGTGATTGTTACCCATACGACGCATTCTGCACGGAAATTGGCGCGACGACGTATGACGATGGCTGGATGGAGCGGTATCGGTGCGGTTATGAAGCAGTGGAAGCCTGTGAGGGCCGGTATAAGGGACAGCGTCTGACAAAGGAACGTTTTGAAGAAATGCGTCGCGAAGATCCAAATGCCCTGACGGTCGCCCATGTGATGAAGAGCCATGAGATTGAGATGGCGCTTACCGCGCCGGGAGTTATGTTGGGCAGCGACGGTATCCTGGATAGAGGACAGGGACATCCGCGTGCCGCGGGAGCATTTCCCAGACTGGTCGCATCCTATGTAAGGACAGGGAAAATGTCCCTGTATGATGCGGTCGCCAGGATGACGGCAATGCCGGCAGCGCGGATTGGGCTGGAGAGAAAAGGCCGGCTGTCGGTGGGAGCCGATGCGGATCTCGTGATATTTAATCCGGATGTAATTGCGGACCGGGCGACGTTTTCCTGTCCGACGGCGGCGCCTGTAGGGATCGATTATGTGCAGATCGGCGGCAGAACGGCGCTGCGGGCCGGGCGCATCGTGCAGGGAAGACTGGGACGGGCTGTCCGGGGCTGAGAAGTGCCGGGCAGTGAGCAGCAAAATACGGAAGTATGCTTCATATTGTCCAACCGTTGCGGCATAAGATGGTAAAAATCAGACCAGAAAAAGGTTGGATAGTATGAGGATATGGAACAGAATTTGGATGCTGACGGTTCTTTGCCTGACGACGGCGTTTCTGACGACGGCCTGTACGGTAGATAAGACAGAAGACGGAAAAGTGCGGGATTTGGAATTTACAGTTATTGGGGAAGGAGACGCGCCGCAGGAGCTTAAGGACATCCTGGCGGAGAAGCGGACGCAGCCGTTTAAGCTGACATACAGCGACGATCAGAATCTTTACATCGTAGTGGGCTATGGGCCCCAGGTTACAGGCGGCTACAGCATTACGGTAGAGGAGCTGTACCTGACGGAGAATTCCATTGTCATCGATACGGAACTGCTGGGGCCGGCGAAGGGTGAGACTGTGGCGCCTGAGACCTCATATCCGTTTGTGATTGTGAAGACGGAATATCTGGAAGATCCGGTGATTTTCCAGTGACAATCCCTCCTGCCGCTGAAAATCTGACAGGTACTTGTCAATCTCCCTCTGAATATGATATACTGTGAACGCATTTGGAAGGTATGCGCATGGATATAAGAGGGATTGGATATGATTCTTAAGGATATTTGGCTGGACGTTAAGGCCGTGCAGGAGCGGGATCCCGCGGCCCGCAATGCGTTGGAGGTGCTTCTGCTTTATCAGGGAGTTCACGCTCTGATCTGGCATCGGTTTGCCCATTGGTTTTACAAGCATCGTCTGTTCTTTTTTGCCAGGCTGATTTCCCAGATCGCCCGCTTCTTTACATTGATCGAGATTCATCCGGGAGCACAGCTGGGGCATGGGATTCTGATCGATCATGGCTGCGGCGTTGTAATCGGCGAGACCACGGTAGTTGGAGATAACTGCACGATCTATCAGGGGGTCACTTTGGGCGGCGTCGGCACGCAGAAGGGCAAACGGCATCCGACTCTTGGCAACAATGTAACCGTGGGAGCCGGAGCTAAAATTCTTGGCTCTTTTGAAGTCGGAGACAACTGCACGATCGCGGCGAACGCGGTTTTGCTGAAGCCGTTGGAGAATAATGTAACTGCGGTCGGCATCCCGGCCCGCCCGGTAAAGAAGGACGGGGTTCGTCTGCCTGCGGAGAAACCGGCTGCGGTTCCTCTGGAGACCTATTGCCGGATGGAGGAACGGGTGAAGGAATTGGAGGCCCAGCTGGCGGTGCTGAAAGCGCAGGTGGAGAAACAGACAGAGAAATCCGAAGAATAGGACTATTCTATACGCGTCTGATGGTTCGAGGGCCAACCGTCTTACCATGTGATCAGGTCATCCAGCAGGGCCTGCTGTTCCTGACTGGTTTTCGTCAGGTAAATGCGGGTGGTTTCAATGTTCTCGTGGCCCAGCAGATCGGCCAGCAGAGAGATGTCGTTGAACTGTTTCAGAAAATTGATGGCGAAGCGGTGACGGAAGGAGTGAGGGTATACGGTCTCCTCGTCGATTCCGTAGAGCCGGGCATAGTGTTTCAGCTGCCCGCGGATACCGCGGGCAGAGAGCGGACGCCCCTGGCGGTTGACAAACAGAAAGCCGCTGTGGGCGCCTTTTTCTTCACACCAGGCCAGGGCTTCCTTGGCCAGTGTGTCCGGAAAGTAGATCCGCCGCAGCTTTCCGCCCTTGGAATACAGATCCAGGTAGCCAAGGGTCAGATGTTCCACCTTCACCTGTGTCAGCTCGCTGACCCGCGCGCCGGTGGCGCCCAGAAAACGCACCACAAAATACCACAGCTTTTTGCCGTCCTCTTTCAGCCGAAGCTTCATATTTTCATAGTCCTCGTTGGAGATGACGGAGTCGGAGAAGGACTTTTTTTGAAGCTTTACAGACTGCAGACGGAAATCCTTGAGCGGCAGCCACATTTCCAGGTCGTATTCTACCAGAAAGCGGACGAAGCGGTTCAGGGCATGGATGCGGAGATTGACCGTGTTGGGGCGGTAATGGCTGATTAAATAGCCCCGGAAGCGGGACAAATTTTCCGTGCTCATGACCCGGTACAGGGAATAATAAAGCCGCACACTGCCGGTATAGGCTGTGACGGTGTTTGGCGACAGATTCTTTTTTTTCAGGCAGTTCTCAAATTCCAGGAGCAGTTCCTCCTGCGCAGTGGTTATCATAGTATATCACCAATTCACGATCTGATTGACAAGCTGTTTCTGTTCGGACGGACTGCGGTGCAGGTAGATGCGCGTGGTTTCAATGTTTTCATGGCCCAGAATATCGGAGAGCATGGATAAATCTCCGCAGATCTCAATGAAATTCCTGGCAAACAGATGGCGGAAGGAGTGAGGATGCAGGACTGCTGCGTCCAGGCCGTAGCGCGCCTCAAATTTGCGAAGCTGCCCGCGGATGCCGGCTGGTGTGACGGGATCCCCGTATCGGTTCAGAAATACAAAGCCGGTGCGGCGTTTTTCACGTGCCAGCCAGGTCATGCAGTCCTTGCGGACACGGATTGGGATATAGACGCGCCGGAATTTATTCCCCTTCGAATACAGATCCACGTAGCCGCGGCGGACGTCTTCTGCCCGGAGCTGCACGACTTCACTGACCCGCATCCCGGTTGTGGCCATAATGCGGATTATAAAATAGTAAAGCTGATTGCCGTCCCGCAGAAGGCAGCGCTTTAAATACTCATAGTCGGCCTGACTGATTACGTTTTCCAGAAATGACTTTTGCTGGACATGAACCATACTCATGCGTAATTCTGTGAGACGGAGGGATTCCAGAAGGCAGTTCATGGCCCGGATACGCAGATTCACCGTCTGAGGTTTATAATGTTCCAGAAGATAGCATTTATAGAGTTTCAGGTTATTGAAACTGATAGACTGGTAAAGAGTCAAAAACTGGCTGACACCGTACATATAGGAGTGGATTGTGCTCTCCGCCAGCTGGCGTCGTTCCAAATAGGTTTGGAAATCTGCCAAAAGCACCTCCGCGGCAGAGGCGGCAGGGCTGTTTGCCGCGGCGGGGAGCGGATAGTTTTTCTGTTCAGTCATGTAAATCACGCCCTTCTCATAACGCCCATGTGGATCATGGGACGGTTACCCTCTAGTTTATCCAGATAAAATCTGAAAATCAAGGGGATAGCATGACAAATTTGTCGAATTTTGTCGAATTATGTCGAAAACGACCGCGGCTGTCAGTCATAAGAACAGCGACCGGTACATACACTGATAAAAAAAGCAGTCGGAAAGACAGGTGGTGCGGATTATGCTGGAGCTGATTAAAAAAAATATTCATATGAACCGATGGAAGCAGGACGCTTCCGTGCAGATCACGTTGGACGATGATTTTATCGTACCTGATACGCTGGACGATGTGGCGCAGGTGATCATGTCGGCAGGTGATATCCAGTTGGAATCGGCGAAAAATCAGGGCGACAAGGTTCTGGTGAAAGGGAAGCTGGCATTTCAGGTGTTATACCGGAAGGAGACGGGCGGGCTTCAAACATTGGCGGGGACGGTTCCCTTTGAGGAGCCGGTCAATGTAGCGGAGCTGGAGGAGCATGACGTGGTGAGCGTGACCTGGGATTTGGAGGATCTGAACGCCGGCCTGATTAATTCCCGCAAACTGAGCGTGAAGGCGATCGTGACACTGAAGGTGCGGACGGAAGCTTTGTATGACGCGGAAGCGGCCGTCGACGCGGTTTCGGATGGAATCGGAGCGGAGCCGGAGGTGGAGAAGCGCAGCACGGATGTGGCATCCATTGCCGTGCGCCGCAAGGATACGTTCCGCATTAAGGAAAGCGTTTCCCTGGCGGGCAGCAAGCCGAGCATTGACCAGATCGTCTGGAGCGAGATGAAACTGAGGGGCGTGTCCAGCAAGCCCCTGGATGGTCAGCTCCATGTGGAAGGAGAGCTTCTGCTGTTTCTGATCTATGAGGGCGAAGGGGAAAATACGCCGGTTCAGTGGATGGAGGAGACGCTGCCGTTTGCGGGTGAGGTAGAGCTGGCGGAGTCAGTGGAAGGCATGGTGCCGTCGATCGCTGTGAGGCTGGTACATAAGGATCTGGAGGCGAAACCGGATTACGACGGAGAGATGCGGGAACTGGAGCTGGACGCGGTGCTGGAGTTGGATATGAAGCTCTATGAGGAACAGCCGCTGGAACTGGTCAGCGATCTCTATGCGACCGACCGGGAGGTTGAGCTTACAATCGGGGAAGTAGGTTTTGATAAGCTTTTGGCAAAAAATTCGGGTAAGTGCAAGCTGACGGAGAAGATTGATTTGGGAAGCGGCGAGCGGGTGCTGCAGATCTGTCATTATGATGCGGCGGTTCGGGTCGATGAGGTGCAGGTGAAACCGGATGCCCTTGTTGTGAATGGAGTCCTTGATGTCTTCCTATTATATATGACCGCGGATGACACGGAGCCGGTGAAATCGTTGACAGAGCCGTTGCCGTTCGAATATACGGCGGAGGCGGCCGGCGCCGGGAAGGACAGCGTCTGCCAGCTGAATGCCGGCCTGGAGCAGATAACGGCAGTGATGCTGGGAAACAGTTCCGTAGAGGTGAAAGCCGTTTTAAGTCTTGATCTGTTGGTTTTGCAGCCGGTTCGGGAGCCGGTCATCGAAAGTATTGCGGAAAGTCCGCTAGATCTGGAAAAGCTTCAGGCGATGCCGGGTATTGTCGGCTATATTGTGCAGTCCGGAGATCGTCTCTGGGATATTGCCAAGCGTTTTCATACGACGAAGGAACATGTGAAAAAGACGAACGGGCTGGAGAAGGATGAGGTGAAGCCCGGAGACCGGCTGATTTTGGTAAAAGAAGTGGCCGGTTCGGAGACCGGATGAAAACGTATAGAAAAACTCATAAAAAAGGATAAAGCTGGATGCACAAAACGAGGATTGCAGGATATAATAGACTATAGGGTTCAATGAATATCGGCAGTACCGTGACCGCATCCAGCTGGTGCTTCAGATAGATCAGGGTAACCTGGGCGGCGTCGCGTCCTGCTAGCGCGGCGGCCGTCTACATAGCGTCGTATGCGGAAATGACGCGACGGCCGCAAGGCCGCCGCTGTTCGCCAGAGAAGAATCAGACCGGAGGAACGGAAGATGAATTATATATACATTGTAAAATGTGCGGACGGAACACTCTACTGTGGATGGACAAACCATCTGAAAGAGCGGGTTGCCGCCCACAATGCAGGCAAGGGCGCCAAATACACAAAAGGCCGCCGGCCGGTAGAACTGGTCTATTATGAGGAGTTTGAGACGAAGGAGGAGGCTATGCGCCGGGAATTCCGGCTCAAACGGCTGCCGCGGGAAAAGAAGCTGCAGCTGATTGCGGGAAAGCCGGCCGCGGAAACTGACCGGCCGGGTATATCGCAAAATATAGGGGACACCCCCGCCGCGGATTGAGCTTTCCGCGGCGGGGGTGTCCCGCTCATATAAGGAACAAAATATCAGGAAATGTCCGGATTGTCACTCCACATCCTGCAGCGCCGCGAAGTCTTCCTCGCCGGTTCGGATTTTGACGACCTTCTCCACGCCGTAGACGAAGATCTTGCCGTCGCCGATGTGTCCGGTATAGAGTGCTTTCTTGGCGGCCTCGATGACGGAGTCCACAGGAATCTTGCTGACGACGACTTCGAGCTTGACTTTCGGAAGCAGGGTTACGTCCATCTCAACGCCGCGGTACATTTCACCGGCACCTTTCTGGACGCCGCAGCCCATGACCTGGGTGACGGTCATGCCGGTAACGCCTAAATTGTTCATCGCGGTCTTGATCTGCTCGTAGCTGGATAGTTTGGTGATGATGACTACCTTGTGCATCGCGTAAGCGTCCGCGTCGGGCATCTTCACGACCTTAACGGCGGCCGCCTTTTCAGCCGGGGAGGCCGCGGCGTAGTCGGATACGCCCAGATCCGTGTTCTCATTGACATCCATGGTCATGGTGTTGGAGATATCGATGATGGAGAACCCGGAGTAGGCGGACGGCAGGCCGTGCTCAGTGGAATCCAGGCCCATGATCTCTTCCTCGCGGGAGACCCGCAGGCCCACCAGCTTCTTGATGACGAGAAATGCCAGTGTCATCGTGACGACGGTCCAGGCGGCCACGGTGATGAAGCCCAGAAGCTGCAGTCCCAGCTGATGGAAGCCGCCGCCATAGAACAGGCCCTTGATGGAATCGTTGCCGGGCGCGGAGGTGGTGGCAAACAGGCCGACCGCGATGGTGCCCCAAATACCGTTGCAGCAGTGGACGGCCACAGCGCCGACCGGATCATCTACACGGAGTTTATTGTCCAAGAACCACACGCCGAAGACGACCAGAAGTCCGGCGACAGCGCCGATGACGGCGGCGCCCAGTGCGTCGGTCACATCGCAGGGGGCAGTGATGGCAACCAGACCGGCCAGGGATGCATTCAGACACATGGACACGTCGGGTTTGCCGTATTTGATCCAGGTGAAGGCCATGCAGACCACGGTCGCCACGGATGGGGCTACGGTGGTGGTCAGGAATACGCTTCCCAGCTGCTCCACGCTTGTGCAGGCCGCGCCGTTGAAACCGTACCAGCCGAGCCACAGGATAAAGACGCCCAGGCAGCCGATGGGGAGATTGTGTCCCGGGAAAGCGTTGACCTTTGTGACCTTGCCGGCTTTATCCTTGACGAATTTGCCGATTCGCGGGCCTAAAAGCCAGGCGCCAATCAGGGCCGTGATGCCGCCGACCATGTGAATTGCGCAGGAGCCGGCGAAATCATGGAAGCCCAGCTGTGAAAGCCATCCGCCGCCCCAGATCCAGTGGGCCTCGATGGGGTAGATGACCACGGAGATCACCGCTGAATAAATGCAGTAGCTTAAGAAGCGGGTCCGTTCCGCCATGGCGCCGGATACGATGGTCGCCGTGGTGGCGCAGAATACCAGATTGAATACAAAATTGGACCAGTCGAAATTGGCGTAGTCCGTGAAGATTGCGAGGCTTGGCTTGCCGATGAAGCCGCCGATGTCCTCGCCCAGCAGGAGGCTGAAACCGATGGGAACGAACACCATACAGCCGATGCAGAAATCCATCAGGTTCTTCATCAGGATGTTGCCCGCGTTTTTGGCGCGGGTAAAACCGGTTTCCACCATGGCGAAGCCTGCCTGCATCCAGAAAACCAGGGCCGCGCCGATCAGGAACCATACTGCGAATACCTCGCTGTTAACAGCACGAAAGATTTCTTCTGTCATAACGATTTTCTCCTCTCATATCTCTCATATGTTTCAAAAATCCTGTTTAAAATCTCTCCGAACCGGAGACGGAAAGCGCCGGCAGCTTTTCCGCCTGACCGGCATACAAGAAGGGGCGGAGACACATTCCTCTTTTGGAAAGCGCCTTCGCCCCACATGCCGGTTTCGGTTATGATCTGACGGACGTTCGTGCGGAACGCGGCATTCCGCACGGTTCCGCGGCGAAAAAAGAGGCTATGGTTCAATAACCACAGCCCCTTCGCTCGTCACGCACTTTATGATAGCACCGTGTCGAAGCGGTGTCAACGAATAATTTTATCAACATTTTCTTTCGGAATTGAAAAAAATCTGTGAAAAGTTACAATTTTTTTTTGAAAAAGGACTTGCAATTTCTGGTGCGTACAGTATATAATATACAGTATACAATGAGCAGTATACAATAAGCGCCGCGCCAAGGCGAAAAGTAATCCGGCAATTGGAGTAAGGCATATGTTTTAGTCAGCGCAGGGCGTGTGTTTTGTATGCTGCCGCGGCACAGAAGGAGACGGTGGACCATGGTAAAGTACTTGAGCCTGAAGGCTTACGGCAAGGTGAACCTGGGTCTGGATGTCCTGCGCAGGCGGGAAGACGGTTATCATGAGGTCCGCATGGTGATGCAGACGGTGGGGCTTTATGACAAGATCGACCTGTTTTGGCGGGAGAAGCCGGGCGTCACCATTGAGACGAATCTGTATTATCTGCCGGCCAATGAGAGCAATCTCGCTTACCGTGCGGCGGCCCTTCTGTTGGAGGAGTTTGGCATACAAAGCGGCGTACATATCCGCCTGAAGAAGTTTATCCCTGTGGCGGCGGGCATGGCGGGAGGCAGCAGCGACGCGGCGGCAGTGCTCTATGGCGTCAGCCGTATGTTTGGGCTGGGGCTCAGTCTGGAGGAGCTGCAGAGGCGGGGAGCCAGACTGGGCGCGGACGTTCCCTACTGTGTGATGCGGGGAACCGTGCTGTGTGAGGGGATTGGCGAGATTCTGACGCCGCTTCCCCCGATGCCGCAGTGCCAGGTGCTGATTGCCAAACCGCTGGTCAGTGTCTCAACAAAAAGCGTTTATGAGAAGCTGCGCGTCGATGCCCTGACACCGGAACAGCATCCGGATATTGACGGTATGGTGGATGCGATCCGCCAGCGCGATCTCATGGGCGTTGCGGCGAGGATGGGCAATGTGCTGGAGTCGGTGACGGCTTCTGAGCATCCGGAGATCGGTATCATCCGGCAGCTTATGCTGGATTCGGGGGCGGTCAACGCGATGATGAGCGGAAGCGGGCCCACGGTATTCGGGCTGTTTACGAGTCCGCGTCTGGCGGCGTCCGCGTATGAGAAGATGCGCTACGGGGCCGGAAGCCAGCTGGTGAGGCAGGTGTATTTGACGAACCTGTTTAACCGGAAATCCATATAGAACGGAAGAGACCGGATAATAACGCTAAGGATAAGGATGGATAAGACGATGGAGTACAATCTGAATGTGAAAATGAATGAGTATCTTCCTTTGCGCGACGTGGTGTTTCATACGCTCCGTCAGGCGATTCTGCGGGGCGAGCTGGCTCCCGGCGAGCGTCTGATGGAGATTCAGCTGGCAGAGCGGCTGGGGGTCAGCCGGACGCCGATTCGCGAGGCAATTCGGAAATTGGAACTGGAAGGACTGGTTCTGATGATTCCCAGGAAAGGCGCTGAGGTGGCCCGGATTTCCGAGAAAAGCCTGCGGGATGTGCTGGAGGTCCGCCGCTCCCTGGAGGAACTGGCTACGGAGCTCGCCTGCCAGAGGATGGACGAGGAGCAGATCGAGGAATTGTCCGCGGCGAAGGATGCGTTCGCGGCGGCTGTGGCAAACGGCGACATTATGGAGATGGCGGAGTGTGACGAACGCTTCCATGACGTCATTTTCAACGGAACGGGCAATGCCAGACTGGTTCAGATCCTTAATAATCTTCGCGAGCAGATGTACCGTTATCGTCTGGAGTACATAAAAGAAGCCGATAAGCGCCAGGTGCTTCTGCTGGAGCATGAGAACATTGTGAAGGCCATCCGCGCCCGCCATGTGGCTGAGGCCCGGGAGGCGATGAGGGAACATATTGATAATCAGGAGATTACGGTTTCCAGGAGTCTGAAAGGCAACTGAAATAGTATTAAAAATGTATAAAAAATCCATAGGCCGCATTGACAGGGTGACAGGGTGTCATTATAATGAATGACATGTTGTCACTTTTTTGCGCAGGAGAAAGGGAGTAAGTGATGCCAAGTCAGCGTTTTATGCGGCTTCCGCAGGAGAAACAGACAGTGATCTGGGAGGCGGCGGTCCATGAGTTTGCAGATCAGCCCTATGATAAGGTCTCCATTAACCAGATCATCAAGCAGGCCGGTATCTCGCGGGGAAGCTTTTATACGTATTTTGAGGATAAGCGGGATCTTTTGCTTTTCATCCTCTGGGGAACGAAGCAGCAATGGACTCAGTTCTGCGTGAAGAGTCTGGAGGAGTCTGGAGGAGATTTTTTCGGGATTGTGACGCGGTTTATGGAAGAGGCGATCGTTTTTTGCCGGCATAATAATCTGTTCAGCCTGCATAAGAATCTGATTGCGTATCCGGAGCCGCTTCTGGAATTCCTGCCGAACCCGGCAGACTGCGAGCAGGAGTTGAACGAGGTTTTGTTGTCAAAACTGGACAGATCGCGATTCGTGGATCCATCTGACGAAGGGGTGGTGCTTGTCGCCAGAATCGCGGCGATGATTCTTTTTACAACCTTGTCGGAGTTCTGTAAAAGGCCTGAGAGGGAAGAACTGTTAAAGGAAAATTTCAGGAAATCGCTGTATATACTTGCACACGGGGCGTATCATGCCTCGTATTCTGGAAAAATGGAGGATAAGGAGTCATGAAAAAAGGAATTGTTATCGCGGTTGTGGTTGTAGCTGCCGCCGCAGCTGCGGGAATCTATCTTGGCGCGCGCGAACCGCAGCAGGAGACGCCGAGGGAAAGCGTGGCTCCGCCAGTGGTTCAGGTGACCAGTCCCGTTCGCGGGGATATCCAGGTGTCCCGCAGTCTGATCGGCAGCGTGGAACCGTCAGATATGGTCTATGTGGTTCCCATGGCGGCAGGCGAAATTACGGCGGTTCATGTGAATGTGGGCGATTATGTGACGGAGGGACAGGTTCTCTGCGAGATTGACACCAAGCAGGTGGATTCCGCCAGGCTTCAGATGGAGGCGGCGGAGGTTCAGCTGAAAGATGCCCAGACCAATCTGGAACGGATGCGGGTTCTGTATCAGACCGGCGATATCGCGGCGCAGAATTTTGAGCAGGTGGAGAGTTCGGCCAAGGCCGCCCAGATCCAGTATGACAGCGCCAAGCTGGCTTACGAGTACCAGATGGATTTCAGCCAGATCACGGCGTCTATCTCCGGCCGGATCGAGAGCAGCAGTATGGAGGTTCACGGTATGGCGACGCAGTCGAATCCCCTCTGTGTGATTGCCGGAGAGGGAGGCAAGACCATTTCCTTTTCCGTGACGGAGGCGCTGCGGGCGCACCTGAAAGTCGGCGATTCCATTCAGGTCGAAAAAAGCGGCAGTCAGTATACCGGAACCATCACCGAGGTGGGCTCTATGGTCAGCGCGACGACAGGTCTGTTTGATGTGAAAGCGGCTGTGGATTCGGCGGATGCTCTGGTCAGCGGAACGACGGTTCGGGTCAGTGTGGTTACCGACCGGGCCGCGGATACGCTGGTGCTTCCGGCAGACGCTATCTATTACAATAATGGAAGTCCCTTTGTCTACACCTATGACAGCGGCACGATTCACGAGGTCGCTGTGGAAACCGGAATCAGCGACGATGAGAGCATCCAGGTGCTCTCGGGACTTACGGAGGAGGATCAGGTAATCACCACCTGGAGTCCGGAGCTCTATGAGGGTGCGCCGGCAGTACTGGAGGAGGACGCCCTATGAATATCACGAAAACCGTGTTGAAGCGCCCCGTCACTACGCTGATGGCGGTGCTGTGTCTTCTGGTGTTCGGCCTGACATCCGTGTTTTCCGCGAAGATGGAGTTGATTCCGGAGATTAATATGCCGATGCTGATCGTATTCACCATGTATCCCGGAGCCAGCCCCGAGGATGTGAACGAGCTGATCGGAAAGCCGATTGAGGACGAGATCAGTACCCTGTCCGGCATGGACAATTACCAGAGCATTTCCAGCGAGAATTATTCGGTGGTGTTGGTTCAATATGAATACGGCATCGATATCGATGAGGCATACAATGATCTGAAGAAGTCCCTGGACACGGTTCAGGCCGGCTTCCCTGACGATGTGCAGGATCCGATGATCATCGAGATGGATATCAATGAGACGGCCAGCATGAGTCTGGCGGTCAACAATGACAGCGAGGAGAATCTGTACAATTACGTAGATCATACGATTGTCCCCGAATTTGAGCGGCTGTCAACGGTAGCCAGCGTCGATATCAGCGGCGGCCGGCCTGAGTACGTGCGTGTGGAGCTGATCCCGGAACGGCTCAGTCAGTACCGTCTGAATATCAGCGCCGTGGCCCAGGCGATCGGCAGCGCGGATTTCACCTATCCTGTCGGCGACGCGGATGTGGGGCGGCAGAACCTGTCGGTGACCGCCGAGGTCTCCTATGATACTCTGGAGAGCCTGAAAAATATTCCCATTACGGCGGGCGGCGGCAATATCATTTATCTGGATGATGTGGCCAACATCTATGCGGCTTTGGAGGATGAGAACGGAATCGGCCGCTTTAACGGGCGCGATACCATTTCCATCAGCATCCAGAAGCAGCAGAGCAGCAGCGAGGTGGAGGTTTCGGAGGATGTAAAGAAGGTGGTGGCGGAACTGACCGCCGCTGACCCGGAACTGGAGCTGATCATTGTCAACGACAACAGCGTCATGATCCGGAATTCCCTTTCTTCTGTATTTCAGACCATGATTATGGCCGCGGTGGTCTCTATGGTGATTATTCTGCTGTTCTTCGGCGATATAAAGGCGTCATTGATCGTAGGGACTTCAATCCCGCTCTCGATTCTGGTAGCCCTGATCGCCATGAGCCTGATGGGATTTTCGCTCAATGTGATCACGCTGAGCAGCCTGGTCCTGGGCGTCGGTATGATGGTGGATAATTCCATTGTTGTGCTGGAGAGCTGTTTCCGTTCCACAAAGGGAACCAGTATGCGCGAATACACCAGAGGGGCTCTGGACGGAAGCGGCATTGTGATGCAGTCCATCCTGGGCTCCACGCTGACCACCTGCGTGGTCTTCCTGCCTCTGGCATTCTTAAAGGGATTGTCGGGACAGATATTTAAGCCGCTGGGTTTCACGATCGTCTTTTGTATGACGGCCTCTCTGATTTCCGCTATGACGATTGTTCCTCTTTGCTACGTGATGTACCGGCCGAGGGAGAGGCAGAAGGCTCCCATGTCCGGTGTGCTTGCGGCAATGCAGAGCGGATACCGGAAGATTATGAGACGGCTTCTTCCCTGGAGAGGCCTGGTGATTCTCACCTCCGTTCTGCTGCTGGCCGGTTCCATCTTTCTGGCGACGCAGCTGCGGACGGAGCTGATTCCGTCAGCGGATGAAGGCGCTGTCAGCATTTCCATCGAAACCCGGCCCGGTTTGCGGGTAGAAGCGGTGGATGAAATCCTGACCAGAGTGGAGGAGGTAGTGACCTCCGATGAAAATGTGGCCTCTTATCTGCTGTCCTACGGGGCCAGCGGTTTAAGCAGCAGTATCGGCGGCGGAAGCGGCGCCAGTCTGACGGCTTATCTGCGGGATGATCGGACCATGGAGACGGACGAGGTGATTCGCCAGTGGCGGTATGCCATGGCCCGGATTCCGGACTGCAATATCACTATGGAGTCCGCCAGCACCATGGGTTCCATGATGACGACGACCCAGGGGTTTGAGGTGATTTTACATAGCGCGGACTACGACACGGTGAAGGACGTCTCCGACCGGGTGGTGCGGGAGCTGACGGCCCGCCCGGAGGTGACGAAGGTGCATTCGTCACTTGAGAATGCGGCGCCGAGACTGAAAATCAGTCTCGATCCGGTGCAGGCGGCGGCGGAGGGACTTTCCCCGGTGCAGGTTGCCGGAACGGTTAATCTGATGCTGGAGGGCACCGAGGCCACCACGCTGGAGACAGACGGCCGTGAAGTCAGCGTCATGGTGGAATACCCGGACGGCGAGTACGACACCTTAGACGAGGTGAAGAGCATTATGATCCCCACCTCCTCCGGCTCTCAGGTGGCCCTGACGGATATCGCCGAGGTGCTCTATGAGGACAGTCCGCAGAGCATTTCCCGATATAATAAACAGTACCGTGTTACCATAAACGGCGATTATACAGAATATGTGGATACCTCCGATGAGCGGGAGATGGATCGGGTCTCGGAGACTCTGATTAGCGAGGTGGTGCGTCCCCGTCTGATCTCAGATGTGACGATCATGGAAAATACGATGACGGAGATGATTGAGGAGGAGCTGGGGGCCCTGTTTCAGGCGGTTTTGATCGCCGCATTCCTGGTCTTTGTGGTTATGGCGGCCCAGTTTGAATCTCCGAAGTTCTCACTGATGGTTATGACGACGATTCCGTTCGCGCTGATCGGTTCCTTCAGTCTCCTGTATGTGACGGATGTGACGATAAGTATGCCGTCCATGCTCGGTTTCATGATGCTGGTCGGCACGGCGGTGAACAACGGCATTCTCTATGTGGATACCGTGAATCAGTACCGAAAGGAAATGGATATGGAGACGGCGTTAATTGAGGCGGGAACCACCCGTCTGCGGCCGATTCTGATGACGACGTTGACGACGGTTGTGGCGATGATCCCTATGTGTCTGGCCTACGGCGATGCCGGCGAGATCATGCAGGGTCTGGCTCTGGTGGATGTGGGAGGCCTGATCGCCTCAACGCTTTTGGCGCTTCTGATGCTTCCGGCGTATTATTCGGTGATGGATAAACTGAAAGGCTTAAAGATGCCGGAATTTGATGATGAAGGATAAGGGGGAGACGAACATGAGAGAGAGAAGCAGACGAACAGCAGCCGCGCTTTTAGCCGTTTTCACGTTGGGAACGGCGGCAGCCGGGGCGTCTTCACGGATTGTGCAGGCGGCAAGTCCGGAGTTTGCCCGCACGGCGGAGGAGTGGGCCCGGCTGCGGGACAATACGCTGGAATATGATGAGATTGAAGATCTGATCGAAGAGTACAACGTAACGGTTCAGAATAATTTAGACGACTGGCGGAAGGCGGATTCCGGGAAAAGCCTGCAGGATTACGTGAGGGCCGCGGAAAAAGTCGCGGAAAATTACTATAATGACGCCGCTATGGCGGAGGATGAGCTTTCCGCTATTTCCTCCGACTATCAGGCGCGCATGGCAGAACTACAGATTCAGAATACCATAGACGGGGCGGAGGACAGTACCACCAAGCTCTGGGATATAAAGAAAGCGGAGAAGAGCCTGGTTGCGGAAGCCCAGACGGCGATGAATAACTATTATCAGCTGCAGTATCAGATCACATCCGCCCAGAAAAACCGGCAGCTTCTGGAAACGGTTCTGGCGAACACCCAGCGTCAGTACAGCGCCGCTGTCGGCATGGCGACTTATCTGGATGTCCTGAACGCCCAGCAGAGTCTCCAGGATATGGACGTTCAGATTCTGAACCTGCAGAATCAGCAGGAGAACACACGGCAGAAGCTGATTGTAATGCTGGGCTGGAAACAGAACGCGTGGCCGGTGTTTGGCCCTATGCCGACTCCGGATCTCAACCGGATTCTGGCGATGAATCCGGCAGCTGATCTTGAAACCGCCTACGCGAATGATTATACGCTCCTTGCCGAACAGCGCAAGCTGGCCAATTCCGTAACTGCCAGCGGACAGATGGTTCACGGCGGCAATATGGAGAATGAGAAGCAGCAGATTGCGATTTCCCTGAATTCCGCCTATAAATCCGTTCTCCAGGCGAAGAACGCCTATGATCAGACGGTGCTGAGCTTCGACATAGCGAACCGCAAATATGCTTCTGCTGCCGCGAAGCAGACGATGGGAAGCGGAACCGCCATGGAGACGCTGCAGGCGGAGACCGACATGGTGACCGCGCAGATGGATCGGGAAGTAAAGTCCCTCCAGCTGCTTGCGGCGATCGAGACGTATGACTGGATTCTGAAGGGAGTGAGGTAGATGAAAACGGGGCGTAAAGCCTTCTGTGCTGCGGTGATGGCAGGGGCCATAGCGGCAGTACAGTTTGCGGGAGTGACGGCGCAGGCCGCTGAGCGTCCGCAGAATATGGATGACGCGACATGGGCGCGTCTGCAGGACAATGTGATGGAATACAATGAACTGCCCGATTTGGTGCGCTGCTATAATCCTACCTACCAGCAGGTTCAGGAGTCGATCATGCCGATGATCAATGCCAGCCGGGAAACGGCCGCGAAGATGCAGAGGACCGAGGAACTAAAGACGATGAAGGATTCCGCGAGGGAGCTTAAAAAGTCGTTGGATCGGATGGATCCGGCAACGCAGGCGGGAACCTTGGAGTATCAGGCGCTTTATGCCCAGTACGCCACGCTGAACGCCGCGGTGAACAGTACAGAGCAGGGGATTCGGGCAATCAGCCGGACGGCAGGTACGATGGAGAGCGAGACGTCTTCCATGCGTCAGCAGACCCTGGCGTCCCTGACGGCCGCCGCGCAGCAGCTGTTCATTGGCTATAATCAGGCGGTGGCGTCCAGGGAACTTGTCAATGCGGCCGCGGAGCTGGCGCAGGCCGCCGCGCAGTCGGCGGTAACCCAGCGAAGCGTCGGCATGGCCACGGATAACGATGTCTTGTCGGCGCAGCAGGCGCTTTTGTCAGCGCAGGGACAGCAGATGTCGATCGAGGATATGATCACGTCCCTGCGTCAGAATCTGTGTGTGATGACCGGGTGGTCCTATGACGCGCTCCCGGAGATCGGGACAGTTCCCGCGCCGGATCTGGGGCGGATTGCAGCGATGAATCCGGATACGGATATTACAGAGGCCATAAAGGCCAGCTATTCTCTGGACAGTCTGGATGACAGTCTGTCAGGCAAGGCCATGTATCGGAAGAACCGGACGATCTCCGAGGCGGAGGAGGATCTGAAAATACAGCTGCACTCTCTGTATCAGACCGTGCTCGCTGATCAGGCCAGCTATGAGGCGGCGAATACAGCCCTGGCCGCGGCCGGTATTACCATGGACAGTACGCAGCGCCAATACAGCCTTGGCATGATCGGGCGGCTTCAGTTCCTTCAGGCGCAGCTCGGCTTTCTGCAGCAGAAGATGACGGCGGACAGCGCGGCCCTTACGCTGACGCAGTCGATTTTGGCGTATGACTGGGCGCTGGACGGAATTATCCTGTCAGAGCAGACGGCGCAGTGATAGGCGCCGTGCCGTCCTGGCGCTTGTCTGCCAGATGACTGACAAGCCAGTCCCACAGCTTGAATCGGATTTGGAACTGTATGCCGTCCTGCGTCAGCAGGGCGGCATAGTCGTCTTCTCCGACAAGATCCCGCAGCTCCGCCTTTGAGTCCTCCGGCACGACCGCATGCGTGGAGTCGATAAAGCAAAGCCGCGGATAGATGAGGCACCACCAGTTGCGGCCGCGGCCTTCCCCGAGAGTCACCCGAACCGCATCGTAAACGCCGCATGGAAGGACGATGTCCCCATATGCTTTTGTGGGAAAATACTCCCGGGCCAGCTCGATGTGTACCCCGTAGTCATATCCCTGTGCCTTAACGCAGGCCGCTGCGCTCTCTTCCAAAGCGCGGCGTTTTTTAATGATGTATCGGCAGATGGCGGCTTTTTCCGGAGAAGAGGCAGGAGACGATAGGTTCCCTTCTGCGGTCTTTGCGCTTCCGCCATTGTCCGGAGCCTGTGCCAGCTCGTCCAGCAATAGGCTTTTAACTTTCAGCTTTACTGCCTGGTCCGCGGCGGAATTGCTGTTGGCCAGTACGTGGAAGCGGAGAAGCTCCGGCGCGATGCGCGCGGCGACTTCTTTGCTGCCGCTGCGTGCGGAAGCCAGAAAACACAGCAGACTTAATAAAAAGCAGGCAAAGGCCAGTCTGTATTCCCTGCGGTATTTCATAGTTTGGATCCCCCTTTTCTGTGTTTGCGGAATAAAATCTCGTTGTAATTATTGACGGCTCTTGCTATAATTAAACGCAGCCGGACTTGATATTGTTAAGGGTTTCGCTTATAATAGCAGGGAGCACATAAACGCGAAAACCGCGGCATATTTTAATTTGCACGGCAGGAGAATGAAAGGAACCGGGTTTCGGATACGCGCATATGAATATAGAAGTAGACGGTTACAATATATGCTGTAAGATTACGGGCAGTGGGAAAGAAACGGTCATCCTGCTTCAGGGCTGGGGGACCGATTTGGGCGTATACGACAGCGTTGCGGATATTCTCTGTGAGAAATACCGTGTAGTTCAGTTCGACTTCCCGGGCTTTGGGGGCAGCGATGAACCCAGGGAGGCATGGAATGTGGATGCCTACGCGGATTTTTTCTGCCGATTTGTCGAGCGCCTCGGAATCGAGGAGGCGGTGCTGGTGGGGCATTCCTATGGCGGCCGGGTGATTATCAAGCTGGCAGCGCGGGAGAAGCTGCCGTTTGCGATCACACGGATTGTCCTGATTGACAGCGCGGGCGTGCTTCCTGTGCGGACGTTTCGGCAGAAGCTGAGCGTGAAGAAGTATAAATTCCTCAAGAAGCTGTTTCAGATAAAGTTTGTTTACGCGCTGTTCCCGGAGCTTATTGATGATTGGCGGAGCAGGCAGGGGTCGGCGGATTACCGCAATGCGTCGCCCATCATGCGGCAGTGCATGGTTATGGCGGTGAATGAGGATTTGACGGGACTGCTTCCGTCGATCCGCCAGGAGACGCTCCTGATCTGGGGAGAAAAAGATACGGCGGCGCCGATGCGCGATGCCCGGATCATGGAGGAGAAGATTCCTGACTGCGGTCTGGCTGTGATATCCGGGGCGGGTCATTACTGTTTTCTCGAGCAGCCGGTTGTTTTCAGGAATATTATGAGATCCTATTTCAAGATCGGAGTACATGATGGTGATTAGACTGCTGATTGCGGCGCTGGTTTCGGTTCCCGCTTTCTTTCTGACGCTGCGTTTTCATTTGCATATGCTTCAGCTGAACGGCTATAAGAATAAAGAGCATGTCAGCTGGCTGAAAAAAAATATCCGGCAGCATTGGGTTCTGCTCTGGGGGCTCGGCGTCGGATTTCTCCAGGTTTTGTTTCCCATTTTAGCAATAGATATTTTGGCGCTGCTGTCGGTTCTGCTGATTCTTGTCGTCTATAACGCCATGCGGAAGATGCACGCGAAGAAACGTCTGGTTTATACGGCCCGCGTGAAGCGTATGATCGCGACGGATCTTTTGGTATCCGCGGTCGTCTGCGCGGCAGCCGGTCTTCTGGGCGGGGTAAAGCTTCTGCCGGGAATCCTGACGGTACTTGTATCGGCGCAGTTTCTTGCGGTGTTTTTCGTAAATCTGTTAAATCATCCGGTGGAAGCGGCTATAAACCGTTATTATAGGAACGACGCGAAGCGAAGGCTTAAGGAAGCGGCGGGCCTAAAAATTATCGGGGTTACCGGAAGCTACGGAAAGACCAGTGTGAAGTTTTATCTGCAGACTCTCCTGCAGGAGCGCTACAACGTCCTGGTCACCCCGCAGAGCTATAATACTCCGATGGGCGTCGTCCGCACGGTCCGGGAACAGCTGCGGCGGGAACATGAAATCTTTATCTGCGAGATGGGGGCGCGGCATGTGGGGGATATTAAGGAACTCTGCGAGCTTGTCCATCCGCACTATGGTGTGATTACCTCCATCGGTCCTCAGCATCTCGAAACGTTTTTTCATATGGACAATATCAAAAACACCAAATTTGAGCTGGCCGACGCGCTGCCGGCAGACGGGAAAGTGTTTTTGAACGGAGACAACGAGTACATTCTCGACAAGGCTTCCGCTTACAGCCGCAAAGTGTTCTATTCTGCCGGGGCGAATCATGACGGCTACTATGCGAAGGATATCGCTGTCTCCCAGCTTGGCACGGAGTTTACGGTGGTCGCGCCGTCCGGCGAAACCGAGCGTTTCGGAATGCGGCTGATTGGAGGTCACAATGTGATCAATGTGGTCGGGGCCATTGCCGTGGCCTGCGAGCTTGGAATTCCGCTTCACAGCCTCCGGACCGCAGTGCGCAGGCTCCAGCCGGTGGAGCATCGGATGCAGATGCGCGAGCATGGTCTGGTGACGATCATTGACGACGCCTACAACTCCAATCCGGTGGGTTCGAAGGCCGCCGTGGAGACGCTTGCGATGTTTGATGGAATCCGGATTCTGGTCACTCCCGGCATGGTCGAGCTGGGGGAGAAGGAGCAGGAGTACAATTATAAATTCGGCACCTACGCGGCAGCCTGCTGCGATTATATTCTTCTGGTCGGGAAAAAGCACACGAAGCCTATCCGGGAGGGCGCCTTAAACGCCGGGTTTGCGGAAGAAAAGTGCGAGGCTTTTGATAAGCTGGAGGAGGCGCTGGCCTTCGCCTACGCGGTCAAAGGCCAGGGACACAAATATATTTTGCTGGAGAATGATCTGCCGGATAATTATTAGACAGGAGGAGATAGACGATGAAGACGAGAGTCGCAATGCTGTTCGGAGGCAAAAGCGTAGAACACGAAGTGTCCGTGATCTCCGGAATTCAGGCGTATTTGAATATGGACACAGACAAATATGATGTAATCCCGGTCTATATGACCAAGGAAAACGAGATGTACATCGGCCCCCAGGTGGGCGAGATCGAGTCATATAAAGATATCGAAGGGCTTCTGAAGAAATCCCAGCGGGTGATTATGGTCAATGAGGGCGGACAGGTGAAGCTGATTCCGTATCCGCCCAGGAAGTTCGGCAGGAATGCCGCTGTGGAGATCGACGTGGCGTTCCCCGTGGTCCACGGCACCAACGTGGAGGACGGGGCGCTTCAGGGTTATCTGCGCACGCTGGGAATACCGTTTGTGGGCTGCGATGTGGAGGCTTCCGCGCTGGGCATGGACAAATATCTGATGAAGCTGGTGCTGAAGGAAAAGGATGTGCCGGTCCTTGACGCCCGGCTTTATACGCTGTCCGACTACGCGGAAATGGATGTCCTGATGGATAAGGTGGAGCAGGGACTGGGTTACCCGGTCATCATAAAGCCGGTGAATCTGGGATCCAGCGTCGGCATCAGCGTGGCGAAGAACCGGGTGGAATTGGCCGCGTCCGTGGACGATGCGTTCCGCTACGCCACCAGGATTCTGGCGGAACATGCCGTCACCAATCTCAGGGAGATCAACTGCTCCGTACTGGGCGACGAGAACGAAGCCTCCGCTTCCGAGTGTGAGGAGCCGTTACACACGAAGGATATCTTAAGCTACGAGGACAAATACGTAAGCGGCGCGAAAAACGGCGGTTCCAAGGGCATGGCCAGCGTTTCCCGCAAGATTCCGGCAGAGCTTTCGCCTGAAAAGCGGGAGGAAGTGCGGCAGCTGGCCGTCCGGGCTTTTCAGGCGCTGGGTTGCTGCGGCGTAGCGCGGATCGATTTCCTGGTTGACGAGGACGACGGGAGTCTGTATTTCAACGAGATCAACACGATCCCCGGATCGTTGGCGTTTTATCTGTGGGAGCCTGTCGGCGTGCCCTATAAGGGGCTTTTGGACCGTATGATTCAGCTGGCCTTAAAGCGCGCCCGCCTGGAGGGCCGGCTGACCTTCACATTTGACACCAATATTCTGAATCAGGCGAGCTTCGGAGGACAGAAGGGAGCAAAGCTGTGATGGAGAAAATGGGTGCGATCCTCCCGCGCGGATGGGTCTGTCGCCTTCTGTATCATGTGATGACGTCCGCGGGTTTTGTGAACCTCCCGTCTGAATAGCGGCATTTCGACTGCGAGGACAGGTTCTGGGGTACTACAATCAGAAGCCGGTTATGTATGAGGGCATATTTACGAAGGAAGAAATCAATCTGGGCTATGTCGTGCCGGCACCGGGAGGCGGTATGCCGGATGAAAGTCAAGAATAAGAAGGAGCAGCAGGAACTATGGACAGAAATGCACCTGTCGGAGTCTTTGACTCCGGTGTCGGCGGCCTGACGGTGGTTCGGGAAATCATCCGACAGATGCCCGACGAGAGGATCGTTTACTTCGGCGATACGGCCCGCGTGCCTTACGGGAGCAAATCCAGGGACACCGTGATCCGTTATTCCCGGCAGATTATCCGCTTTCTTCTGACCAAAGAGGTGAAGGCGATCGTTATCGCCTGCAACACGGCAAGCGCCTATGCCCTGGAGACAGTTGAGAAGGAGTTCGAGCTTCCCATTATCGGTGTGATTAAGGCCGGGGCGCTGACAGCGGTGGAAGCGACGAGAAACGGCAAGATCGGCGTCATTGGCACGGAGGGCACCATCGGCAGCGGCATTTACACGGAGGTCATGAAGCAGATGAACCCGCAGGTGCAGGTAACCGGAAAGGCGTGCCCGCTGTTTGTGCCGTTAGTGGAGGAAGGGCTTCTCCATGATTCGGTGACGGATGAGATAGCCTCGCGCTATCTGAGCGAACTGAAAGGCCGTTTCATTGATACACTGGTGCTGGGCTGCACGCATTATCCGCTTCTGCGTTCCACAGTGGGGCGGATCATGGGAAGCGATGTGACGCTGGTGAACCCGGCCTACGAGACGGCCATCGAGCTGCGTCAGCTTCTGACAGCCCGGGGTCTGGACTGCGATCCCGAAGCCGCGGAGAGCGATCCGGACAAATATCAGTTTTATGTCAGCGACCTGGCGGATAAATTCACGGCGTTCGCCACTTCCATTCTGCCGAAGCAGGTGAAAGAGACGAAGAAGATCGCGATTGAAGAGTATTAATGAAGGCCCGCAGCCGCGCAGGCGGCCAGGCGGAAGAACGGGGGGCGGAGCAATGACACAGAATGTACTGATCAGTATCACCGGCGTTCAGATGACGGACGACGGCCCGCAGGAGGTGGAAATGATTACCACCGGGGATTATTTCGGAAAAGACGGCCGGCATTACGTGCTTTATGAGGAGATGGCGGATGACGGCTCCGGCCCGGTCCGAAACACGATCCGCATCCAGCCGGACAGCATGTCCATTGTCAAAAAGGGGGAAGCCAGCACCAGGATGGTGTTTGAGAAGAACAAGAAAAACCTGTCCTGCTATGTGACGCCGTTCGGTCAGATGATGATTGGTATTCACACCGGCAACGTGCAGGTGCGGGAGGAAGAGGATCTTTTGAAGGTGGATGTGGATTATTCGCTGGATATCAATTATGAGCATGTGTCCGACTGCAATATTACGCTGGAGGTTCGGCCAAGAGCGTGACGCGGCTGCGCGCATACAATACGAACAGAGCGTCTGCTGGAGCTCTGTTCGCATGGAAATCCAAACAAAGCGTCACTGGCGCTTTGTTTGCCTGGAAATACAACGCCCGTCCGGATTTGGCTGCCGGGCGGGCGTTTTCTGGTGCGCCCGGCGGCGCACGTTTCTAACGGGTGAAAGTCCCGAATCCGCCCGGTAGTGGGAAGGATACAGC
>CANRHU010000045.1 GCA_947630485.1 uncultured Lachnospiraceae bacterium | reverse complement strand
ACGTTTCGACGCCTCCTGCGCCACCAGCTGGCCCACCCGGGTGATCTTAAACGCCGTCTTCTTGATGGTCTCGCACAGCACCTCGAAATTCTGTCCTCTCGCGGCCTTGAGCGCTTCCTTGACCACGCCGGGGCCGCTGACGCCCACATTGATGATGGCGTCCGCCTCGGTCACGCCGTGAAACGCCCCCGCCATGAACGGATTGTCGTCCGGCGCGTTGCAGAACACCACCAGCTTGGCGCAGCCTAAGCTGTCCCGTTCCTTCGTGGCCTCGGCCGTCTCCTTTACAATCTCGCCCATCAGGCGCACCGCGTCCATATTAAGGCCGGTCTTGGTGGAGCCCACATTGACCGAGCTGCAGACCTTCTCCGTCACCGCCAGCGCCTGAGGGATGGAGCGGATCAGATTTTCGTCCGCCTGGGTCATGCCCTTGCTGACAAGCGCCGAATAGCCGCCGATGAAATTCACGCCCACATCATTTGCCGCCCTGTCCAGGGTCTTTGCGATCGTCACAAAATCCTCAGGCTTTCTGCAGGCGCAGCCGCCGATCAGGGCAATCGGCGTCACCGAGATCCGCTTATTGACGATCGGCACGCCGAAATCCCTGGCGATCGTCTCGCCGGTAGCCACCAGATCTTTCGCCTGCGCGGTGATGCGCCGGTATATTTTCTCATTTAGCGCGTCCAGATCCGAATCGCAGCATTCCAGAAGGCTGATGCCCATGGTGATCGTGCGCACGTCCAGATTCTCCCGCTCGATCATCTGGTTCGTCTCATTGACTTCGAATATATTGATCATAATGTCTCCTCGCTCAGATCCGGTGCATGGCCGTGAAGATCTCTTCCCTCTGGCAGTGGATCCGCACACCGATGTCCTCGCCCAGCTTCTCCAGGTCTCCCACCATTTCCTCAAAAGGCTTTTCCGCCCCGTTTACATCCACGATCATCATCATGTTGAAATATTCCTGCACGATGGTCTGGGAAATGTCCAGGATATTCACCTGATTCTCCGCCAGATACGTGCACACCCTCGCGATGATGCCCACAGTGTCCTTGCCGACTACGGTAATGATTGCTTTGTTCATGGTCTTACTCCTCGCTTTATCAATCCCTGCGCTGCCTGTAGATTCAAGCAGACGTTTCTACAACGTCACAATCTCCGACATCTCGTCCCTCCGCGCCACGGCGATGGAGAAATCCGACGCCCGGTACTCGCTGTCTCCCTGGTCGATCTCCAGCTTCACGGTCTCATAGGCCAGCTCCGGATAGTTATTGGTCTTGCTTAAATGTCCCAGCAGAATCTTCTTCAGATTATCATGGAGCAGATAATTTAACAGCCGCCCGGCGTTGTCATTGGATAAATGTCCGTGGTCGCCCAGAATCCGCCGTTTCAGATAATAAGGGTACGGCCCTGTCTCCAGCATCCGCACGTCGTGGTTGGATTCCAGAAGGAGCGCGTCCAGCCCCTGCAGATGGTCGATGATATACTGGTCGTAATGCCCCATATCCGTCGCCACCGCCACCGATTTTCTTCCGCATCTTAAGCGGTAGGCCACCGGATTCGCCGCGTCGTGATCGATCCGAAACGCCTGGATCGTCAGATCCCCCACCGCGAAATCCACATCCGGCTCGATGGGGTGCAGAAGCTCCCGCGGATACTCGCCGAGGCCGCTGATATTTAAGATCTCCTCAATGGTCTCCTTCGTGCTGTAGATCGGCACCGGATGCTTGCGGGCCAGGATTCCCAGCCCCCGTACATGATCCGAGTGCTCGTGGGTGATCACGATGGCGTCCAGCTCGCTTCCCTTCACGCCGATCTCATTGAGCCCCGCCTCGATCTTCTTGTTGCTGACGCCGGCGTCCACAAGCACGTGGGTCGTGTCCGAGCCCACGTAAATGCAGTTTCCGCTGCTTCCGCTGGCTATGCTGACTAATCTCATCCTCTCAACCTGTCCCTCTTCTGTTTCTTCCTCGGCCACGATCAGACAGCCGGTCTCCCCGGCATAAACGCGGCTACCATCTTTCAGCTTTTCCGCTGTCGTTTTACCGCGGCAGGCGTCTTTCGGCTTCTTAGCTCTGCCGTTTCACAGCGAACCTCCACATTCTCATGTCTGTTCTACACAAGGCGCCAAAATCTCCGCGATCTGCCGCCGCAGCTGCTCTTCGTCCCCGTTATTATCCAGGATCCGGTCCGCCAGAGCCCGATACTCTTCCTCCGCAGGCTGCTGCCCTATGACCGCCAGACATTTCTCGCGGGAATATCCGCGGCTTTCCATCAGCCGCCGGATCCTCGTCTCTTCCAAAGTATAAACATACCATACTTCATCGTAAATGTCACCCGGTTTTTTCCGAACATCCGGCTGCTTTCGGGCATCCGGCGCCCCCCGATCTTCGGGCTGATCCCGATCTGCCGATGACTCATGTCCGTCAGCCAACTCCCGGCCTGCCATCCGTTCCTGATCTTCCCATGACTCCAACCGATCTGCAGACTCCCGGTTTGCTGTCTGTTCCCTCTCTTCCGGCAGCGCCGTCTCCACCACAAGAAGAGGCGACAGGTTTGCGTCCTGCGAACCATTATCCCGAAACTCCTCCGCCCTCCGGTACACTTCCTCCCACACCAGCGGATGGATCATTTCATTCACGCGCTCCAGAACCGTCTCATCGGAGAAGATCATTTCCGCCAGCCTCCTCCGGTCCAGTTCGCCGTCCGCCCCCAGGATTCCTTCCCCAAAAGCCTCTGTCAGACGCCGGTAGCCCGCCCGGCCTTTCTGCTCCAGTTCCCTGGCCGTCTGGTCGGTCTCGATCACCGCCGCACCGTATTCTTCTTTCAAGATCTGAAGGACGCGACTTTTACCGGCTCCCACGCCGCCGATCAATTCAATTACCATTTTCACCCTCCGACTGATGACAGTCCTATTGGTAACGCCGCTCATCCAGCCCGATAGTTCATTTCCACTCCTGCGTACTGCTGCACCGGCGATTGTCCGTTATTTTGGGAGACAATAATGGGTATTCTTTCCCTTGCCCTTCTGGACGATCAGCCCGTTTCCTGCCATTTTCCGCAGCAGCCGTCCGCATGTCGTCTGGCTGATACCCAACAGTACTTCAACTTCTTTTCTTGTAATAACTCCCCGTTCCTTTGTCAGCGCAATTACTTTTTCCTCTTCCGTGCCGCTCTCGGCCTTCGTATTATCCTGTTCTTTCTGCCCTGTCTCTGCGTTCAGGTTAGGAAGAATGATCTTAAACGCATGATCGGACGTTTCAATCTGCGGCGTCCGCCCGGTTCCTTCGTAAGCATCCAGGATCTTCAGGATTCCTGTGCCATAGGCTTCAATCAGCTCCAAACGGTAAAATACATTCGCAAGTTTTACATTTCGGCATACAGATATCCCCATCGTCACATCCTTTAAGGTCACACCGCTCACCAGGCCGCCGATCGAGGTAAATTCGATCCTGTTTGTATAAATGCTGATGAAACTGCTGGCCCTGAAGGAATATTCGCGGTGGACAAGAAGGTTCAGGAGGGCTTCTCTGACAGCCGCCTCCGGGTAATCGCGCCTGTCGATACGGCGCAGCTTCTCAAAGGATGAATGGGTCTGATTGCGAAAATCAATAAAATTATAAACATCATCCATTTGTCGGAACAGAGAGCCGGCAAATTCTTTCCGATCCTTAAACTGGTTCTGGTTCGTCCCTTCAAAAACCGCCGCCTTAATCGTATGCACGCACTGATCGGAAAGCAGCAGCCCCAAATTCGTATAAACACCATTCTGTGTCATAATTCCCAGCGTTTTCATTTGAGACGGCCCAAACTTTATATTCCGGTCTGCAAATTCTTTTCTTGTTCTTTCAAAAGTTAAATTCTGTTCCAAAGACCGCATTTCTTCAAAGTGGTCGCCATCCGTTTCCTTAATCATATGCCGGATCACCGTATTGGTAGCCGGCACAGAGGAATGGCCCTGACGGACATAGACACCTTCGGGACGCAGCCCTTTTTTCGCAATATAATAAGGCCGCTCTGTTCCCTGCTGAATATCGACCGCGACAATTTTTTTTCCCTCTGCCGTCAGTGTCTCATAATGAAGAAACTTCGTTAGATCCGGTTTGATGGCATCACGGACCATATTGCTGACCTGCAGGGAAACGCTGTCCGGATCGTCCAGACCTAATACGGTTCCGTCATCACGGACGCCGATATACAGCTTTCCGCCTTTACCGTTTGCAAAAGCAACGATTTCTTTTTTGATGTCCTCTACCACAATCGTTTTCAGTTCAACCGTTTCGCTTTCATGAAAAAACATCCGATTGCCTCCTAAACTCAATCTAACCATATTTTAACCATTCTAACCGTTCTTGTCAATCTTTTTGGTTAAAATGGTCAGAATACCATCCGTTTTCCGCAAAAACATCCGATCAGGAAACAACTTCCGGCGAAAAGTACTTCCGGCAGACCAGAACAGCCGCCCCACTGAAAACGCACACAGCCGCTCCCAGACAGAACGCGCCGGAAAGACTCCGGTCCGCCATCCTGCCATAGGCCAAAGAGGCTCCGGCAGAGGTAACATCGGAAATCACGGCAAAAATACTCAACTGCGTGGCCCGGTCCGCGATATGCACCTGCCTGTTACAGACTTGACTATACAGGGGACCGGCCAGCGCGCCGCCGGCTGACATTGCCATAACAACTGACACGGACAACAGTCCTGAGCGCGTCCAGACCAAGACCAGGCACAGGAAGCCGGAAAGAAATACCGCTCCCGCCCCCAAAGCGAGTGGCCCAAGCTTATAGGATACCTGCTGGGAAAAGGCGCTGCTCAGCGATGCCGCAGAAACCGCCAGGTAAATTAAGCCGATAGCCTGCACCGAAATACCGCAGCGCAGATACTGGTTCTGGTTGAACCAGACCGTTACTGTCTGCAGAGTCTCATTGTAAAGGGCGGCTGCCACAAGAAGCAGCAAGAAACGACGATTCTTCAAGGTTTCAAGGAAGAGCCGCCCGAAATCCTTCGTCTGACCCCGGCGCATACCTTCCGGAGCTCTTACCTCCCGAATGCCAAGGGTCAGTAAAGCGGCGATTCCGTAGCTGACGACGGTGGCCAGACCGGCGAGGGAGTAGTCGTCCCCTATGCACAGCGAGAACAGGCCCGCGCCGCTCAGCAGGCCCGCCGTCCCAAACGCCGAACAGCGCCCAAATACTTTCTGACTCTTTCCGGGATCGCAGGACAGGTACAGGATGCTCTCTGTCACGCCGGAAAGTCCTGCAACGGCTGTGGAAAGGAGAACCCTCTCCAGCAGAAACGCCCCGAAACTCCAGGCCTGCCAGAATACCAGCTTCGATAGAAAAAAGGTACCGCAGCTGGCAATCATCGTCATGCGGTAACCGATTCGATCCGCAATAAGTCCCCAGGGGAGTTCCAGAGCCAGAGAAAGGAGAAACGAGATGCTCTCGATCAGGGCAATCTGCCCCAGAGTCAATCCCCGCGCCTGCCGATACAGGGAGGCCACCGGGGCATAAAAGACCATTCCCTGAAAAAATGTGATGGCGTACATCAGGGGAATATTCACAGATAAACAGACACTTGACGAAGTGCCTCCTGATAACTTATTCATAGCTTATGCCTCTTTCTTTGTTCCATTCGATAATTGACGCAAAAAGTCCGCAAAAACTACCGGGTCAAACGGCCCGTTCATTTGCGGCTCAGATTTCCATGCGGGCAGAGTGCCGGCGACGCCCTGCTCGTATTATGCGGCTATCAAATGGGATAAAAGCGCATGAAGCCATCCTCCTTATCGTTGAGAGAAATCTCTCTGATATGCTCATTATATTGAATAACGACTTGCCCTGTCAACCGGAATTTGGAGTCTCCTGTCAGAGCCCTCCTGTCAGGATTCCTGCTCCGCCCCGGCAGGCGCAAGGCTTTCATAAAACCCATAGTCGACAGTCCCGTGGATCTGTTCCAGGCCTCCGGGTACAAGCTCGCGCACCATCAGACAGTCGATATGCGGCAGATGCAGGTTCTCACCCGCGTAGATGCCGTAATCCGCCGCCGTCTGAAAACCGCGCGGACGATAATTCCGGGGATCGCCCTCGACCAGAACCGCTTTGTAACCAAAATCTTCCGCCTTTTTCAGACCGTATTCGATCAGCTCTTTGGAAATATGCTGCCGCTGCAGCTCGGTTTTTACAGCGACAGGGGACAAAAGCAGCAGTTCATCCGAATATTTCCCCTCCAGATGGAATCTGGAAAACATGGCGTACCCGATGACTTCATCCGTTTCATCCACCATGATCAGTTCCAGCTCCGGAAGGTAGTATTTCTTTGCCCGGATTTCCTCCACCAGCCGCCGGACCATCCGGCCCTCATCTGCGTTTTCATGTTCGGTAAAAACCTTTTCTACCAGAGCCAAAGAAGAATTTTTATATTGTTCCGTACAAACCTTTATAATCCGTTTCACTTTGCACCTCCGATTTTGAAATCCTACGCTACATAAAGTATATCAGATCTGCCCGCCCGAATAAAGTAGTCGCATGATTATGTAGCAAACAGCAGAATACAAACAAAGCGTCACTGGCGCGTTGTTCGCATGGAAATACAAAAACGTATCACTGACGCGTTGTTGCGTACTGATGTAAAAAGAGCAGCGCACCTTAACGCAGTACGCTGCACACTCCCACTGATACGATTACGCAAACATTTATCCTCCTGATATCGATTTGCAGTTATATCTTATATCTGCATTTTTTTATTAGCATCCGACTTTGAACGATCCGACTTTGGTCCCCCTAATACCGTCCCGTCGTTTCATCTTTATCAAGACGTTGGGAGCAATATTCTTCCACCAGCTTTATAAACTCTTCAGCCACTGCAATCTGCTTTTCCGTCTCCTCTCTGCTGGCAATATAAAAATCATCGTAATCACTCGCATGCCGGATCGCCTCTGCCCCCATGATACGACGCCCCACTTCTTTTGGAAAAACTTCTGTCCTCACATAATCTTTATTAAAATTCGCAATCGCATCTTTGTGCCTTTTGTAAGCTCGGCCATCCAATGCATGAACAGCGTTCACAGAGTGAAAAATCGCATAATATGCCCTGTTATTGGCCGATTTATAAGCTTTTGCGGCAAGCAAGAGCTTTGCGGCATCAAGATTTTCTTTCGCTGTTTCAATTCTATATAAAACCAAATCCCTACGGGTACCATCATATTCATGCGGCATCATATAAATTAACTCCTTCCCTATTAACATTTGCATAGAAGGGATAATCTGCCACCCATTTTTGAAAATGCTTTTCGTTCTTTACAGCCGGCTTTATGTCCAAATCATATTGCATATTATAATCGAATGTGATATCTATTAACCGGTCAAAAAAAGTCTTTGCCTCAATATCTGTAATATCCAACAGGATCATAATATCCACATCCGAATCTGCTCTGAAATCTCCTCTGGCATAAGAGCCGTACAAAATTACCCGTTTCAAATGTGAACCATATAGTTTTGCGATTTCTTTTACATATTGCTGCAATATATTTTGCATCGTTTGGGGCATATTCTCACCTCTCTCTAAAAAATCTTTTTTATATTATATACCGTCTCCCTGTTCTTCTCAATACCCTCTTGAGAGTCAATGTCACCTGATCCTCTTTACATATACCCTCGATGCTTCTCCGTTCATATCATTCATCCGCGTAAAATATTCGCAGCCGTATTTCTCATATAATCCGATATGACCCGTCGAAATATACACGTTCGAAACATGCTCCTGCTTTGCGAGCCGTTCGACCTCCGCAAACAGAAGTCCTACATAATGATGCCCCCGGTGCCGCGGGAACGTATAGACAAAGCCCATCCACGGCGTAAGACACGTCGGCTGAATATCGTCCTTTTGCGCATAGGTACAAAAAGAAATCAGTTCGTCGCCGTCTGTCAGCAGCAAAACTCTGGAACCTTCTCCGACCGCGTCGAAAAAAGTTCCTTTGCTGAGCAGTTCATGCAGAAAAACTCCCGCGCCCCAATCACATTTCGCTATCTCTTTCAGCCAGTGTTCCTGCCTGTCGCTTTCAAAGAAGCTGATCACTTCAAGCCGCTTCATTTTTAACATCTCAAAATACTCCGTAATCGCCGTATATTCGCGCAGGTACGCCCCGCGCTTCTCTTCATTAGCTGCCGCAAAATCATTATGTTTCGAGTAGATTTTAAGCATTCTTTCCGGTGCAATCCATTCAGGAATCAAGCCTCGTTCCATTTCGAAGGCAGTTAGATTCTGCTCTGTTTTTCCGATGATTTCACATAGGAAATAGTGGCTTACATATTTGTACTCCTCGTAGTATTCGTTCATTGTGAGGAAAAGGGAAACAGGCTCTACAACATATCCTGTCTCTTCGCGGATCTCAATTGTTTTGACTGCCATTTTTCCTTCTTCTCTTCCTGTCGTTTTCTTTCTCATCATGAAGCATGTACATTACCAGTGCACAAATTCTCCGCCAATAACTCCGCAGACGCTGTTGTCCGACAGAACGCTATATCTGTCAGGACGCCGGTACTTATCGCCCATAATGTCGCTGCTTCTGTGCATTCTGAGCTGGTCCAGATCAAGCTCGGCTATGTAAACGCCGGGCTCCTTTGGGGCTTCGAAAACGCACATATCCCTGACTCCGTCCGCCTGCCACGGTACGCCGTCGAAAAGCGTGGAACGTCCGTTGCAGTCGGGATGTCCCTCCGGATAATTGCAGGTCGCCACCGCCACCATGTTCTCATAGGCCCTTGACCGCAAAGCGGACAGTCTGTTGATCTCCATCGGACACGCATTGGGAGCCAGAATAAGTTCCGCCCCCTTTAACATCAATATCCTTGCGCTCTCCGGAAATTCTCTGTCAAAGCAGATCATCGAGCCGATCTTTACGGTTCCCCTTCCGAAGTCCAGATCCGCGGTATAGAAGTCATCCCCGCCGTCCAGCACTTTCTCCAGATCAAACGCGCAGGTATGCACCTTGGAATAGTGAAGGATCTCCCTGCCCATTCGGTCGAAAAAGATAACGGAATTCAGCTGTTTCGGCCTATGCGCTTCAAGAAATGTTATCCCGACCGCCATCTTAAGCTCTGACGCAAGATCGCGAAAACCGTTCAAAAAAGCGCTCTCTTTCTCAATGGCAAAATGATTTAATTCGTTATAATCCTGCGGCAGATCGTAGCCGTCGCTCCACATTTCCGGGAAAAGAGCGATATCCGCCCCCCTTTCCTTTGCTTCTATGCAGGCCTTCTTTCCGATTAAAAAATTCTCGTCGAGACTCTTTCCCGGCAGGATCTGTAAAAATGCTATCTTAAAGATCATATTGATATTCTCCAATTTATCACAGTTCCAATCTTTCACTGCTTCCTGTATGGCGGCGCAGCAACGACAGCAGCAACGATATATAGCCTGCCGCTTTGCCGCTTACCCGTTTTCCCTCATCAAATACTCAGACACATCGCGAACCGCCACGGCCTTCCGGTCGCTTGCGATCTCCCACACAGGATGCCCGGTGCTCTCTCCCGCAAAATACCTGCGCGCAAAATCAGCGGCACGCGTTATGTCGTCTGTCTCCCACAAATCGTCGTATGCCTCGTCGAACAGACGCATATCGAGCCGATCGGCGGTTTCGGCGGAAAGCTCGATTTCAAACAGCCGGATCTTTAAGCGTTCTTCTTCTGAAGCCCTCCCCCAATCGATCTCAAAAAGCTCACGACAGGAGGCAATATCGTCAAAAAAGTAATTGCACTTTAGCCGGCAGCAGCGCCAGGGAAATTCCTTTCGGCGTACATATTCAAACGCCGCCTCTGCCGCCCACTTTATATAGTCCGTCTGCATATCCGCCATTCCGAATCGTTCCAGCGACTCGCGCATAAACTTTGCGGCAAAGTAAGCGCCATAAAAACAGTCTTCGCTTCTCTCCAGCGCCTGGACAAATGGCTCCGTGAGCTCCCAGTATTTTTTATAATTGACCGACAGCTCCTCGCCCAAACGAAGCGTGTCGCTCATATGGTAAACTTTCAATCTTTCCACCTCAGACTTCATTTATTTTAAAACAATTGTGTTTCGACAGAACTGCTCGTATTTCCATGCGAGCAGAGCGCCGTAATGTTCTGTTCGTATTGCGGGCATGCTGCCCTTCTCCACAGGACGCGTCTGCGATACATTTCCTTTCCGCCGGCTCACAAGCAATACTCTTTGATATAGTCTGCGAAATACGGCAGCGCCAGCGATACATACGCCTGACGACTTTCCAGAATGCCGCGTTTCAGCAGCCTGTCCCTGTACATAGAATAATTGCCCGCTCTGCCGCCCATCAGGCGAAGCACCTCTTCCCGCTTGTACTCACCTTTTTCTACCAGAAGCGACACAAAAAAACGATCCGCCTCCGTCATTTCCTCCCAGATTTTCTCATAGGAATAGGCAAACAGTTCCGTCTTGAAATCCGGCAGGATGTCGGACAGACTCTCCTCGCTTTTCTTTTTGAAGTACAAAACGCCAAGCTGCTGAAACGCATAGGCATATCCTTTCGTACATTTCGCCATTTCACAGGCTTCACGGCTGTCAACAGAAAGCTGCTTCTTGTACATTTCGGACATTCGTACCATATTAAGCGGTTCCGTTTTGATTGTTGCCGCCCTTCTGAAAAACGTAAGGTTCTTCACATTGCTGACTTCCTGAATATTCTCATAAAGCCCTGTACATACAAGATATACCGGATAGTTCGCTCTCAGCCATCTCCCATATTCCGAGGCAAACTTTATCATTTCCGGGGTTTTGGATACCTCGTCAATGCCGACAAGTATCCGCTTCCCCTTGTTCTGCGCCTGCTGAAGCATGGTCTCCACTTCCACGCCGATATCAAAAAAATCGTTCCCTTTTTCTGACGAATAGCCAAAGCTTCCCCCGCTTCCCAAAACAGTGGCGGAAACAGTAATGCCCGCAGTTTTCGTATCGCTCTTTCCAAAGCCTTCTTTGTGAAGCATGGCTGCAATCTGTCCAAGCATATCCCTAGCGGGATTCAGATCGAAAACGAGCCAGCCTTTCTCCTTGTTCTCTTCGCTCCGCAGCTCTTCCTCGATCTTCGCGAGAATCACCGTTTTTCCGGAACCTCTGACCCCGGTAATCTTGTAAACGGATTCGGAAGGATTCTCATAGCTGAAATTATCCAGAATCTCCGTGGTTTTCGATGTAGCAATATAGGTATATTCCGGCGCTTTGCTGAATGTGGTTGTAAAAGGGTTCTGCATGGGAGATCTCCTCTTTATACTTTTTATTTGCCTTTATAAGTTTTTATACTTTTTCTTATATTTTATACCTCTTTATACTTTTTTGCAAGAGAAATTCATACCTAAAGTTCTTCCGCGATCCGCAGAACTGCATAGAATTTCCGCATATCATGATTCGCCTCATGAAGACCGTCCGGAGTATAGCTTTCTGTATCAACGACATCTCCGTTACCAAGAAATTTTGTTAGTCCCGCAAAGTGCCGATTGGCACGATCTTAACTCCGTCTTCACGGGAATATGCCATCTCACCACCGGTAATGACCATGAGCAGATCCGGTTCCCGAAGCGGGACCTGAGTTTCCTTTTCGTTATATTTTCTGACCAACCCCGCAATTTCCAACAAATGCCTTGCACCTTCCTCGATCTCACGGCTGCCAAGCTTGAATTCTACCAGCGCATATCTGCCGTCATCCAAATGCAGGACTGCATCCGCCTCTAAGTCATAACGGTCATGATAATATGACACCCTCCCGCCCAATGCCTGGGAATAAACTTTTAAATCACGGATGCAAAGATTCTCAAAAATAAAACCAAATGTTTTTAAGTCCATCTGCAGATACCCCGGCGACAGTCCCATCGCAGCTACAGGAATAGACGGATCGGTAAAACACCTCTTTTTCCCTGCACGGATCGTCGTTGCCGACCGTATAGCAGGACACCAAGCATCAATATCCTCGATTACAAAAAGCTTTTCCAAAGCATTCAGGTAGGCATTCATCGTCGCAAGCGTCATACTATCCGCATTGGCTGCCACATCTTTATAGATATTTGCCTTTTTAGCCAATGTGGAAACATTGCGTGCATAGGAACGCAAGATCAGATTGGTCCATGCCGGATTCCGCTGCACGCCGTCCACAGTCGAAATATCCGATTCACAGATATTATTCAGATAGTCTTTTGCAATCAAAAGTTTTGCAGCATCATTTTTTCGCCTCAGCGAAGCCGGCCAGCCTCCGCGGCAAGCGGCAAAAATCAGTTCCTCAATAGAAAGCCCTGAGGTAATCCCATCAATATCCATCCCAGGATCATCGAACAGATTTTTAAGGGAAATTGTCCCATTCGATTCTCTCGATTCAAACAGGCTCATCGGATACATCTTCATCCTGGAAATACGACCTGTACCGGAATGCATAATCCTGCTGTTGTCCACAGAAGTAGAGCCCGTCAGGATAAATAATCCTTCTTCCCGTCTTTGGTCTACCGCAGTTCTTACGGCATCCCACAAAACCGGTGCTACCTGCCATTCGTCGATCAGCCGTGGATTGGCGCCCTTTAAAAGAAGCGATGGTTTTGCGGAAGCCGCGGCAAGATATCCTTCGCGCCTGTCCGGATCCTGCATACGAAGAATGCTTTTTGCCTTTTGCTCACCCGTAGTCGTTTTTCCGCACCATTTTGGGCCGATAATCAGAGCAGCTCCAAAGGCCGCCAAACGAAGATCAAGTTCCCTATCTACTACTCTGGGTAAGTATTCTTCCATAATTCGTACCCCTGCATCACATACTCTTACTTCATTATAGTATTTACAACAGATTCAGTCAATATTAATTTATGTTTTTGATGCTTTTCATTTTGTGTTTTTGAGGCTTTTCATTTTGTATTTTTGAGGTTTATTATTTTGCATTTTTGAGTCTTTGCGATATTTATATTGCAGCAATCAAGAAAAGCGGCATCTGTCAGGATCAGGAACGGCAAATGCACCCCTGAATTCCCGGTTCATCTCAGCACAAAACAGGGAATCGTCATCGGATCATAGCTTTTCGCCTTGATCTTAACAGAATTTTCCGGAAAAACCTCCTCCATAATCCGCTGCTCCAGCCTCCTCCTTTTCTCCAGATGCTTAATCAGTCCTCCCAATCCGGTTAATCCCTGTATCTTCCCATACGGCGATTCTTCTATATAGCGGATCATCGCCGAAAACCACGATTCATTTCCCTTATCGTCGGTTCGCTCCTTTCGAATCCTGTCGATGGTTTCCGGAATATCTTCCACATCCAGATAAATAATCCTGTATGCCCTCCCTCCGAGAACGCTTTTTAATCTTCTGTAAAAATCCAGAATTTCTTCATCGGACATTAAGAGATACAGCATCTGGTTTTCAATGATATTCTGAAAAACGGAGCATTCAAAAATCTGCCCCTCGCCGTCCCAGTTCCCAAACCGCTCTAGGATCAGTTTTTCAAACGCGTTTTTATCGAGATTTCCATTATATATCTCATATTTTTCCATATCTCTGTAAAACCCCGGAACGTCTGTCGCTATCTTTGTATAGCAGACAATTCTGCGGTTTCCTTCTTCCACCGTTTGGGCTTTGATTTCCGCGCTGAGCATCGGGTACTTTTCCAGTATTCTATCATATTGCTCTTCCGTAACATAAGAACACCATGCCAGCTCGACGGGCGAATAATCTCCCTCCTGAAAAACCTGATAATTCTGCAGGTAATCGGAGAGCCGCTTCGTAAATGTAGTCTTTCCTGCGCCCTGCAGTCCTTCGACAAAGTAATTTCTCCTCAAAATATCCTCCATTACTAAAACTCTACCGTCTTCGTAGCAATCCGCTCGCGGAAGCGCACGTCGTGCTCCACAAACAGCATCGTCGGCTGATAATCCAGCAGGAGCTTTTCGATCTGCATCCGCGAAAATACATCGATATAATTCAGCGGCTCGTCCCAGATGTACACATGCGCGGGAGTGAGCAGGCTCGCCGCGATCAGCACCTTTTTCTTCTGACCTTCGGAATAATCTTCCATATTTTTCAGAAACTGTACCCGCTCCATGTCGAGCTGCCGCAGAATTGCGCAGAACAGGCTTTCATCCAGGCCGCGCGCCCTGCAAAACTCCCGGATACTCCCTTTCAGCATGGATGTGTCCTGGTTGACGTAAGAGATCACCAGCCCGGCAGCCGTCTCGCAGACGCCGGATACCACAACCGGAAGACCCGCGGCCGCTCCGCTCCCCTGCTGCCCCGGAAGGCGTAAATGCCCTCCGCCTTCGTCTCCCGGAACTTCCGCGGCCGCGCCGCTCTCCGGCCGCCCCGGCAACGCGCTCTTCCCCGAAGTCTCCGCTCCCATACCCGCTCTTTGCAGGATCAGCCTGATCAGGGTGGATTTCCCGCATCCATTCTCCCCGTGAAGCGCCACCCGTTCCCCCTGCATCAGCTCGAAAGTCAGACCGGAAAATACAGAAAGCGTGCCACTGGCACCCTTTCTGCATGGAAATACCGGGCGGGCCGCTCCTTCGTAAGCGGCCGTCAATTCGCGGACACGGATCAGCCGTTCCTTGTGGTGGCGCAGGGGCATAAGCTTCAGATCCACCGGTTCCTCCAGATCGGCCAGCAGTCCTTCTTTCTCCTCAATCTCCCTGCTGATCCGCTTCTGCATCTGCGACACCCGGCTCTGCGCTTTCTTCGTCTTCGCCCCGATATATGCACGGGTATTTTTTGAACGGTCGTGCTCCTTCACAGGATCGAACCCGATCTTCGTAGCTTCATTCCGCTCTGCCCACTGTGCTTTCTGCGCCGCGGACTGTTTCAGCTTACCGATCTCTTTTACATGTTTTTCATTCTCCGCGCGCACGAACTGATCCCGGCGCTGTTTATTCTCCCACCAGACAGAGAAATTCCCGGCCTGCACGTCAATGCTTTTCCGGTTTAACACCAGCACATGATCCGTGCAGGCGTCCAGCAGATCCCGGTCGTGGGATACCAGAATAAAGCCCTTTTTCGCTGCCAGATAATCCTTTACATTCTCCCTGGAACCCTGATCCAGATGATTCGTCGGCTCGTCGATCAGCAGGAAATCATTCTCACCGGAAAACAGAACCGCCAGCATGACCTTTGTGCGTTCTCCCGGGCTCAGCGTGCCAAACGGGCGGTACAAAACCTCCGCGTTTCCCCTAAGCTGATCCAGCTCGAGGGGAACGCGCCACGGTTCGCATCCCGCTTTCCACTGTTCCAGAAGCTCCGCGGCCGGAAGCCGCGTCTGCTCTTCCGTAACCGGATAAGGAAAATAGTCGAACGCTGCCGACGCGGTGATACTGCCGCTGTACGCGTACTTTCCCATCAGCAGGTTCAAAAAAGTAGTTTTCCCTTTCCCATTGCGTCCGAGAAATCCGATTTTCCAGTTCGTGTCAATGGAAAATGAAACATCCTCAAAAATATTGTCAAAACTGCCTTCATAGGCAAACGTCAGATGATCTGCCAGAATCTGCGCCAATCTTATCGCTCCCTTCTGCGGTTCCACGAAAAAAAAGGAACCGTCCGTCACCAAACAGTTCCATTACGCATCACAACCATACAGGGAGCGCCTGCAATTTCCATTATTGCAAACGAAAAGAGAGCGGTTATGAGGGCATAATCCACCTTTGGCAACATGAAATAATCCTGTCTTCATGCAAGCAAAAGTAAATTATCTCCTCATCGTTTCACCCCTCTCATTTGCTGGCAGAATTATAGCATAAGAAGAAACGAACTGTCAATTCAAATTTCGTATTCCACTTTCATTTAAATCAAACAGGATTCCATCACCCGGCATAATACAAGCAAGGCGTCACTGGCGCCTTGCCTGCATGGAAATACTGCGCCTGCGCGTTCCAGAGCCCGCAGTACTTCCCGCCTCCGGCGGCTAAAAGTTCCTCATGGCGGCCGGTCTGGACGATCCGGCCGGCGTCAAACACCGCGATCTTGTCGCAGAATCGGCAGGAGGCCAGGCGGTGGCTGACATAGACGGCAGTCTTGTCCCCGGCGATGGAATTGAAGTGGCTATACACCTCATATTCGGAGACCGGATCCAGCGCAGCCGTAGGCTCGTCCAGAATGATAAAGGGCGCGTCCTTATAGAGGGCTCGCGCCAAAGCGATCTTCTGGGCCTCGCCGCCGGAGATCTCCACGCCGTCTTTGTCGTAATCCTTGTAAAGCGGCGTATCCAGTCCCTTCGGCAGCGTGCTCTCCCTTCGTTCAAAGCCCGCGCGGGCGAGACACGCGTTTACCCGCTCCCGGTCAAAATCCGTGTCCGCGGCCACATTTTGCCCCAGGGATACGGCAAAAAGCTTAACGTCCTGGAACACCACGGAGAAAAGGGACATATACTCGTCATAGTCGTATTTGCGGATGTCCACGCCGTTCAAGAGGATGACTCCCTCCGTGGGATCGTAGAGCCTGCACAGGAGCTTGATAAATGTGGTCTTGCCGGAGCCGTTCATGCCTACGACCGCCAGCTTTTCTCCCACTCTGAATTTCAGGTTCACGTGCCGCAGCGCCCAGGCCTGCGCGTTGGGATACCGGAAAGATACGTCCTTAAATTCCACATTGTACTCATTGTCGTCGCGTTTCTCGACCGTAAGGCTCCCCTTATACATTCCGTTGGGAATGTCAAAATATGAGAAATACCGCTTCAGATATTTGTCGTTCACCAGCGTCCGCTGCACGCTGTCCACCAGTCCCAGCACGGCGGCCATGAGAAGCGCAATGCATGAGACGTACCTGGCGATGGAGCCCACGGACACGCCGCCCCGGACGGCCCGAACGATCAGCACGGCGTAAGCCGCGCCGTCCCGCAGAAGGATCACCGCCAGATCGGCCAGACGGGAGAGAAACTGGCGGAATGTCATCCGTTTTGACCACATGATATCCGTACTGAGAAACTCGCCGAAGATCTCCTTAAACCACCCCGCATACCGTAGATGCGGATATCCTTCCACGCCGCGTAGTCTGCGGGTCTGGAAATGATATAGACAAGTCGGCGCTCATTGTCCGCCCTTGGCGCGCGGGTGGAATATTCCCACGTCCGATAGGCTCTCGCACAGAGTATATTGACCGCGGGAGCCAGGGTCAGGAGCGCCACAAGCCATGGGGTCACAAAGGAAATGACCGCCCCGAAAAGTACGTAGCACATAACGTTTTCCAGAAGCGCAAGCGAATGGCGCGGCATATCGGAGAGAGGCTGCCGGCCATTCATCATCCACGACGTCCACTCTGCCCGGCTGTGCAGATCTCTGGTCTCTTTCTTTTCGAAATTCTGATAGAAGCACTCCAGAGCTTTCCTGTCAAGGCGGACACCCTGGGTATAACGGTATCGCTGCAGAAGCACATTCAGCACCGCCCCGCAGGTGTCTCTGAGGAGTGAAGCCAAAAGCACCGCAAGAAGGAACAGTCCCACTGTCAGTGCGGCGTGCTCCAGGGCGGCAGGATTCGTCATACCGCCTGCTTCCAGTACAACCCGCTCGGTCATTCCTCTTGCTGCCGCCGCGGTTCCATTTGTCACCTCTCCCACCACCAGCGGATGCTCCGCACCTCTTCAAGGTGCTGCCGTGACTGCTCGGTCTGGTATTCCGCCAGCTTCAAATAAGTCCGTTTCAGCATGTCAGTTTCTCTCTATGAACGCACGGTTCAGGCTGTCGTATTTCCCCCGAGCCAGCGGGATTGCGATCCCACCCGCTAGCGTCACAGACGTGCGGGAGATCCGCTCCACCGCCTTCAGATTGATGATATAAGAGCGATGAGAGCGGTAAAAATCCGCGCTCAGCTTCGCCTCAAACGCCGCGATGCTCTCTTTGATCCTGTAAACGCCCGCGCGGGTGTGGATCTCAATATAATGGGCGAACGATTCCACATAGAGAATGTCCGCCGCCCGTTCCTGCGCATACGCAAAGAGAAAGCTTTCCGCCGACGGAAAGCCGGATACCCGCACACTGTGCCCCGACGCATCCGCCCACCGGCGGATCATGCCGCAGAGTTCCTTCCGGTCCGCGTCGGAATCGTCGCAAACCGCTATTTTCAATATTGTGCCGTCCATCAACGCATGACACCCTTTTCAACTACGATTTTTACTCACATTTCCGTATTACATAAAATCTGGACAAGCACCTTATAATCCAAATACTGAATTCCTTCGACTCCTTGTTGGATCTTATCTGCAAGTTTACTATTATAATAAACATTCATTGCTTTTTCTAAGGAGATATTTTTTTGTTCCGCCAGATACGCAATGATCCTTTCTTCCAAATTCTCCTGATACACTTTTTCCAGCACATCCCCGTCCATAGTTTTATACCTCTTCAAAAGTTTCAAACGTAAGAAGCTGATCGATGGCCTTCTGCGTGATGAACGCTGTCTGATCGTATGATGGATACACTTTGATTTCTTTCAGTGCACGCTCTTTATCCCAAATTCCGGAATGATACATGTCCACAACACGAAAAACCTTATCATTCGCCACTTTCCCATATATGAGGTCAAACTGCAGATAATCGTTTTCCCCATCACGACAACGGCATACGAAGTCAATCCATTCCGTCAGATCATCGTCAAACCTTTTTGTTCGTATCCCAATATAATTCTCACTCATCTGATAAATATTTAGGATTGCCTCATCTTTTCCCAAAATATCCGCCTTACGCCTCGCCCAGCGCTCTGCCTGCTCTCTGACAGCGGTTACATAGAATCCTCTGCCAAAATCGAGTTATCTGTACGAATGACTAACATCGGGCTTTTTCACAATTTCCGTTGACCCATGATAAACAATCATACTGCAATTCCTCTCACTGCCAAGTATTCTTCTATATCATTTACAATATATCCGGTACCCTGTGTATGCAAAATATCATAGTGGGGTACCAAATAGTTATCAATACACCCTGCATTCTGCAATTTCCGGTATACTTCAGATGGCAGCATATTCCATTTTCCGGCACAGGCATGGATCAAATATACAATAAATGAAAATGATTCTTGATTCATAAGCTGTCTCCTTATTTTTCACGCTTAAATCATAGCATTTTTAAGCGTGAAAGTAAATATGATATAGAATTACGAACATATATGGCGAAAACGAAATCATCACTTCGCGTCAAACCACGTCTCCCCCGCGTGGGCCTCCACCTCCAGCGATACCCGAAGCTGCGCCGCGCCCTTCATCTTCGTCTCCAGAATCTGCGTCACCGCGGCGGCCTCGTCTGCGGCCGCTTCCACCAGCAGCTCGTCATGAACCTGCAGCACGATCCGCGACTTCATGCCGCGGGCCCGCAGCTCTTTATCCACCGCGATCATCGCGATTTTCATCACGTCCGCCGCCGTGCCCTGGATCGGCGAATTCATGGCTACCCTCTCGCCAAACTGCCTCCGCATGAAATTGGCGTCCTTAAGCTCCGGGATCGGCCGCCGCCTGCCATAGAGCGTCGTCACGTAGCCGTGTTCCTTGCCGTCCGCCACCTGCTGATCCAGAAACGCCTTCACGCCCGGATAGGTCTCAAAATAGTTCTCGATATAGACCTTTGCCTCCTTCTGGCTGATGCTCAGGCCCTCGCTTAAGCCAAATGCGCTGATCCCGTAGACGATCCCGAAATTCACTGCCTTGGCGTTGCGCCGCATGAGCGGCGTCACCTCGTCAAGCGGGACATGGAACACCTGCGACGCGGTGATGGCGTGGATATCCTGGGCCTCGCCGTAGGCGGCGATCAGCCGCTCGTCCCCCGACATATGGGCCAGGATACGCAGCTCGATCTGGGAATAATCCGCGTCCACAAACACATATCCGTCCTCCGGCACGAACACCTTGCGAATCTGCCGTCCCAGTTCCATCCGCACCGGGATGTTCTGCAGGTTCGGCTCCGTGCTGCTGATGCGCCCCGTGGCCGTGATTGTCTGATTGAATTTGCCGTGAATGCGCCCGTCCTCGCGGATAAATGCCGCCAGACCTTCCGCGTAGGTGGAATTCAGCTTGGTCAGCTGCCGGTAGTCCAGAATCATCTGCACCACCGGGTAGTCCTCCGCCAGCTTCTCCAGCACATCCGCCGCCGTGGAATAGCCGGTTTTCGTCTTCTTGCCGTGGGGCAGGTTCATTTTTTCAAATAAGATCTCGCCCAGCTGCTTCGGTGAATTGATGTTGAAACGCTCCCCGGCCTTATCATAGATCTCGCTCTCCAGTTTATCAATCTGCACCTTCAGGTCGTCGCCGTACCTCTTAAGGGCTTCCTTCTCCACCCGCACGCCGGCCTGCTCCATGTGACAGAGACTGTAGATCAGCGGCATCTCGATGTCCGTAAATAAACTCCACATGCCGGTCTCCTCCAGTTTCCGGCGGAGTACCGGAGCGGATTTCCAGGCAATATAGGCCATATAGCAGGCGCAGGTTCCGGCCTTGCCGCAGGCCGCGGCCCCTTTTGTCTCATCTGCCCCAGCCGCCTGGCCGCAGCCCGCGGCCTCATCTGCCCCAGCCGCCGCAGATTCCGCCAGCGCCGCTGCCGCGGACTGCTTCCCCAGCAGATCCGTCCTCGACGGCACGGTCATTCCGAGATAATCCCTGGCCAGATCGTCATATTCATAAGTATCCTTAAGCGGGTTCAGAAGATATCCGGCGACGCCGGCGTCCATGGCCGGACTGTCGTAATCGACGCCCGCCAGATACGGAAGCTGGCTCTTCAAATCAATCGTCACCGCGCATTCCGACGCCAGGATCAGCTCCGCCGCTTTTCCCGCCAGGTACTCTCCGGTCAGAAGGCCTCCGGCGACAATGACAAGGCAGTCTTCCTCACCAAAACAGAGTGCCAGTCCGCTCGCCTGGCTGCCGTCGATCAAAAGCTGGATGCCCAGACGCGGACGGGCCGCGCAGCCGGCCGTATCTGCATCCCCTGCATCCGCCGCCGTATCCGTTTTCGCGGCTGCCGCCATATCCGATTCCGCGCAGCCGGCCGCATCCCGCCTGAGCGCGTTCTTTGCCCGCGCCAGATACTTCTCCGCCTCCGCAAAATCCCGCACCGTTTTGAAGCTCTCTTCCGCCTTCGCCCCCGGCGTCTGCATCCCCGCCGCGTCGAACCGGGCCAGAATCGACTTGAATTCCAGCCGCTTCATATACTGGTACGCTTCCTGGGTATACAGATTGCCGATCTCCATATCGTCGTAGGAGCAGGCAATCGGGCAGTCGGTGCAGATCGTCGCCAGCTTCTTGCTGAGCACCGCCAGATCGTAATTCTCCCGGAGCGCCTTCTGCGCCCGCGGCGGTTTGATCTCATCGATGTGCGCAAACGCATTTTCAATGCTTCCGTACTGGGCGATGATCGCCGTAGCCGTCTTCTCACCGATGGACGGCACGCCGGGGATATTGTCCGACTGATCTCCCATCAGCGCCTTCACGTCGATAAATTCCGTGGGCGACACCAGATATTTTTCCCTGACGTCCGCGGGATAATAGTCGTGAATCTCCGTGCCGCCCCGGCTCGTCCGGGGAATCCGAATCTTGATATGCTCATCCGCCAGCTGCAGAAGATCACGGTCGCCGGACACGATGGAAACCTCTACGCCTGCCGCCGCGCTCTTCTTCGCGAGCGTCCCCAGAATATCATCCGCCTCAAAGCCCGCCAGCGTTACCACCGGGATGCCCATAGCGTGAAGAACCTCCTTCATCAGAGGCACCTGCTCATGGAATTCCTCCGGAGCCGCGCTCCGGGTGCCCTTATAAGCGTCAAACATCTTATGCCGGAAGGTCGGCTCCGCCAGATCAAAGGCTACCGCCAGATGATCCGCCTTCTCCTCCTCCAGAATCTTAAACAGAATATTGAGAAAACCGTACACCGCATTCGTGGGAAGTCCCTCCGAATTGGTCAGTGTCGGGATTCCGTAAAATGCCCGAAACAATATGCTGTGTCCGTCGATCAATACCAGTTTTCCTGCCATCGTGTCGTCTCCTTTTCTCTCCGATCTTCCCGCACCGAAACCCAGGCCCGTCCTTCCGGCCGCCATCCTCTAAAGCAGCAGAAGCAGGCCGCCGTCATAGAAACTTTGTCCCCCGCCTTCCGGCCGCTCTTGGGCCTGAACGCCTCCCCACAGAATATCTCAGAACATCCCGCCCTGCCACCAGAAGCGCAGCTGCAGAATCAGCATGGCGGTCACGCCAAGCACCGCCAGTGTGTCCGCCGCGTAACGAATCGCGCTTAGCAGCCGCATACTGTACAGTCTCTGACGGCAGGCGCGCAGATCTTCTTCCATCTCGCCCTTGATATTGCTGCTGCCGATATCGTCGTCCAGCTGCCGGATACCTGCTTCCACCGTATAATAAATCTCCAGTTCCTCCCGGCAGTCGGCGCAGCCGTCAATATGCTCCAGAAAATCAGCCGCCGTTTCATCATCCAGCTCATTGTGAACAAACGGGATCACGAGGGATTCCGCTTCCCTGCAGGTCATAGAAACCGCTCCTTTCCGCACGGTGCTCCGCCGCATCTTTGCCGCACCATTCTCTCCCACCTGTCCTCTATCATACACCAGAAGCGCCTCTTTTTCAACGAAAACCCCTCCGACACAAAAAATTCATTTTCATTTTCGGTACTTTCGTGGTAAAATGAAGACAATAATCACAGATTCAGGGAGGGGAGCCTATGAGCCAGCAAAAGCTTACGGAACTGAAGAAAAATATGCAGCGCCGCATCGTCGGTAAGGATTCGGTCATCGATCACGTAATCACCGCCCTTCTGGCCGGCGGCCATGTGCTGATTGAGGATGTGCCCGGCGTCGGCAAGACCACGCTGGCCAAGACATTGGCCGATTCCGTGGACTTAAGCTATGCCAGAATCCAGTTTACGCCCGACACGCTGCCCTCCGATGTGACCGGCATGAATCTCTACCATCCGGCAACCGGATCCTTTAAGCTGCTGCCCGGCGCCATTGTCCACCAGATTGTGCTGGCCGATGAGATCAACCGGACCTCCCCCAAAACCCAGGCAAGCCTTCTGGAGGCCATGGAGGAACACAGTGTCACCATTGACGGAACGACGCTTTCTCTCCCGGAGCCGTTCATGGTCATCGCCACCGAGAATCCCATCGACGCCATCGGAACCTACCCGCTGCCGGAGGCCCAGCTGGACCGTTTTATGATGAAGCTGTCCATCGGATATCCGTCCGAGCAGGACACTCTGGAGATGGCCGGACGCTATCTGGACGGCTCCCTGCATGAACGGCTGCAGCCGGTCGTCTCCGCTCAGGAGATTCAGCAGATGAAAAACGAGGTTCGCCGGGTAACGGTTCATCCCGAGCTGCGCGGTTACATTGCGGAACTGATCCGCCAGACGCGCATACAGCCGGAAAGCCGCTACGGCGCCAGCCCGAGATCCGTTCTGGTAATGCTTAGGGCCTGCCAGGCCTACGCATACCTCCAGGGCCGCGATTTCGTGATTCCGGAGGATGTGATAACCATGGCAAAGGCTGTACTCCCCCACCGCCTCGTGCTGACCGCAGAGGCCCGGATGGCCAGATACAGCGGCCGCCAGATCGTAGAAAGCGCCATCGCCGCCGTAAAAGTTCCCGGAATCCAATAGCAGGAAAGGAGCCACAGGAACATGAGACATTTCAGACGCCGTTTGATCCGCCAGCCGTCTGACCGGCGACACCGCCGTATTCTTGTCTACGGGCTTCTTCTCGTGCTGTCCGTCGTCTGGATCAGCCTCCAGGGAGGCCTTCTCCCTTATCTCTCCTTTTATACCGTCCTGATGGTTCCGGTCGGTTCCGGCATCTACCTTTTCTATGTCTGCAAGGCCCTGCGCTTCTATCAGGGACCTTCCGTCCATCTGACGACCAGGGGCGAAGGCTTTTCCTTTCCGATCATCCTGGAAAATACGGGCCCGCTTCCCATTGTCAGTCTCCGCCTTGTCATGGAGAAGGAGCGCTGCCGCACGTCGCGCTTCGATGACAGCCAGAGCTGGTCGCTGAACCCCGGACAGCGTCTCGAATTCACACCGGACCTGTTCTGCCTTTACGCCGGCGCCTATTCGGTCGGCGCCAAAAACTTTGTCATCCTCGACTGCTTCGGCCTGTTTTCCTACACCGGCCGCATCCCAACGCCATGGCGGGCCGTCGTGCGCCCGCCCATCACCAATCTGGCGGACGTATTTCTGGACATGGAACATATCCGCAGCACAATGGAACTGCCGCGCATCGATCCCGCAGAGAGCACGCCCGGCCCGGAATTCCGGGAATACCAAAAAGGCGACAGTCTGCGACGCGTCCACTGGAAAAACTCTGCCAGAAGCGGACGGCTCTTGGTGCGGAAGCCGGAACCGCGGCAGATGGAGCGTGTATGCCTCCTTCTTCTGCCCGCCCCCATGACCGAGCAGCTGGAAGACGCCAAACGGAGAGATTTGTATCTGGAACTGATCGTCTCCGCCGCCGACTATTTCTGCAGACAGAACCAGTCTGTCATGTTTTATTATCCGCGAAACGGATTTCAGGAAATGGTCGTGGATTCCTACGAGAATTTTCAGGACTTCTACGAGCGGATTGCGGACGTTCTTTCCGAGGCCGATCCGGATTCCGGCGACTGGGAATCATGGCTCGCGGCGCAGGTGAACGACGAGGACTGCATGATCCTCCTTCTGAATGAACATTTTGTGGAAAAGCAGCCGATAACTCTCTATACCGCTTCGGAATCCACGCAAAGGTTCCGCCGCTGACAGGAGGTTTTTATGAACCGCACGCAGGAAACAATCCGCGACAATATCATACCGGCCGTCCTCCGCCTGATCCATGTCCTGTGCATGGCGTATGCGGCCGTCCGGCTCCTGCCGCCCCTGCCCGCCGCTGAGACGGGGCTGTGGATTTGTCTGCTTTTCTGCGCCCTGTCCGGCATTCTTCACACGGTCGGCGTCTGCGCCGGCCAAAAGCGGCTGTCTCTTGCCGTTATCTGCACCGCAGGGCTGCTCCTTATGCTTCTTCTCCGAAGCCGCGCGGCAGCCGTATCCATTCTCCTGGGAGGCCTCCTATGCGGAGCCTTCTTCTGGCTGGAACGGCACGACCGCCCCAGGCAGTGCTTTGCGGCCGTCATCACTGCCGGCCTGCTGCTCTGCCACTTCACCGGCAGGGAAATCCCCCTGTCTCTGGCGGCAGCCGTTCTTCTGACCGTACTGACCGAGCTGGCGGACGTCCCCGGCCGTCCGGACCACGCCCGCAGCCTCCGCCTCCTTCCATTCCTTCTGCTTTTGGAAGCCGCGGTTCTGCTTCTGCCTGCCGGGGACGAGCCGTTTGACTGGAGCTTTCTTGTGCGTATCGGTAACCGTGTCAGCAGTCTGGTACAGGAAGTGATGGCGGATGTGGAATACCGTTTTTCCTCCCACACCATATCCGACCGCTGGAACACCGGCTACGGCGACGCCGGACTTTTCGGCGGCCGCTTTTCCGATGAAAACCGCCTGGAGCTCACGCTGTCCGCCCGCGGCGAGAACCGCGTCCTCTACCTGGCCGGCGCAGACTACGCCTCCCTAAGCGGCAGCCGCTGGGAGGAGGGCAGCCCGGACGGCAATCCCTTCATCTCCTGGTATCTGACATTTCTCAACGCGCTTTACCACCGACAGATTACCCCGGAAGAGGCCGCCTGCTTTGCCAAAACCGCTTCCACGCAGATCACCTATCAATATATTCGGACCGACGATGTCCTGCACCCGGCCGAGCTGCTCTCTATCGACGAATTCCTGCAGCGGGACATGCGCGCGGACGACGGCAGCTTTACCTTCACCAAAAGCAAAAAGAAGGGCTATCATTACAGTCTCGGTTTTCTGGAGCTTGATTATGCCAACCCCTATCTGACGGATGTCCTGCGAAACGCGGGGACAGAAAGCGGCGCGGCAGACGACATCCCCTCCTATGAACAACTGGAAGCGTATTCCCATCAGCTTTTCGGCATCCAGCTCTCCTCCCGGATTTCCAGGGAAAATTACGAAAAGCAAAAAGACAGAATTTTCCACCCCGATCTGACGGAGTGGCTTTCCACTGACGGCACGCCGGACCGCGTCGCGCGGCTGGCCGCCCGCGTCGCAGACGGCTATGACAACCCGTTCGAACAATGCCAGGCTGTCGAGCGCTACCTGCGCCAGTATTCCTACACCAAGGATGTAGATTACAGCGGCTACGTCAGCTTCGTCGATGCGTTTCTGTTCGAAAAGCAGGCGGGCTACTGTATCCACTTTGCCTCCGCCATGGTCATGATGCTGCGAAGTCTCGGCATCCCCGCGCGTCTTGTAGAAGGATACTGCTATGATTATGGCAGCTTTGACGGCAGAGAATACACAGTCACGGGAAATTATGCCCACACCTGGCCGGAGGCTTATATCGACGGCTTCGGATGGGTGCGCTTTGAGCCCACGGCTTCCGTCGTCTCCGCTCCCGCATATGCGTGGAACCTGCTGGTTCCCGAAGAAAACGCGGAGGATCTCCAACTGTCCCCCGCGTCCCCCTCTGACGCCGAAATATCCCCGCAGAAGGAAACAGGCGCGCTGGCGGACATCCCCGCCCCCGCAGAGCCGGAGCTCTCCGAGAAGCGCAGCAGCCCGCTGGGCGCCCTGCTCTTCTTTCTGGCCGTGCTTCCGGCCGTCTATCTGCTTCTCCTGCTGGCGGTTCAGCCTGCCCTTCGGCGGCACAGATACCGCCGCTTAAACGAGGCGGAGCGGCTGAAAGCCGATCTCAAAGACATCCAGTGGCTGATCCGCGCCCTCTTTCCCTCCGCCTGGCATAACCGCCCGCTTTTAGATTACGCGGAGGCCATCGACGATCCTGCGCTGAAAAGCTCCATGGTGCAGATCTGCCTCTCCTACTACCGCGTTCTCTACCGGGGCGGCACGGCGGACGCATCCGTATGGCCGGCGGTTCGGCTGCTGAAAACCAGTCTGTACGAACGGTATCTGAATCAGGCACCGGACGGAAGGCCGCGCCGGAAGCTGAATGCCTACCTCCACCTGAACGAAATAAAACCACAGGTTTACTCCACCAGATAATAACTTCATATTTTGGCATATTTTATACACGATATTATGCAACTTTTGAAAAATCAATAATAGCGACCTCTTGCATCATCTTTTTGGCGGCTTCTGCAATCTCTTCCAGGCGCTGCACAACATCGGCAGTATAAATTATTTCGCTGCACTCCGTACACTTGAAACACGGCACATTGCGCACGACTAAAACGCCGTTCCCCAACTCCGTTACACTCGTAGTATATCCTTTTTCGGCAATTGCTCCACATTCAACACATCTCATCATTAACGCCCCTTTCTGGTCTTATAATCCGGCTCCCATTGTTCACTATTCGGATAATACGCGGTAATTAAATATATATACTCTTCATCATGGCTGATAACAACATGTATACATTTTTCACTGTTCAGCTTTCCCAGAATTAAACAGCTGGGGAGCGGCTTGTCATCTTCATACTGTTTTATGATCTCGCCGGATGCTATGCATTTGATAACATCAGAAACTGTTATATTACGCTCTGCAAGGCGTATTCTGTTATTGCTATGCTTTCCGGTCTGTTTAGGCTCTGTATGGCTTGTAAATCAATCATTTTTCGCCCTCTGTTTACCCGTCCGCTTCTACTGCTTCGGCGCCCTGGAGACCTTCGGCAATTAGCCGGATGTCTCCGTCTCCTTCCCCCGCTTGCCCGGTCTACAGCCTTTTATGTACCTGTCCGCGGTTATCCGCATCAATCACAAATACAATCTGTTCTTTTGCCTGGCGCTTTATATGACCCGAGAAAGCCCTATAAAGTCTCAGCCTGGATCCGGCTCCACAGTACCTTTGATGCCCTCCAGCCGGTCAAGGTCAGCCAAAATATCATTTTGTATTCGTAGTCTTGCATTTTCGATGGCAGAAATTATAATGTTATTCCGTGAGGGTGTTCTTCATGGATTATATGACTTTACGGGAAGCAATTGAGAAATGGGGTGATTGCGATGACAAGAACATCGAAAATAATGATTGTTGAAGATGACTCTGCTATTCGGGAAGAACTTGTTTTGCTATTGGAAAACGAGGGCTATCAGGTTTTTATGGTCACGAATTTTGCCACAATCACAGACCAGGCAATACGGGAACATCCTGATCTTATCCTCTTGGACATCGGCCTGCTAGGGCAGGATGGTTTTGCGCTGTGCGCCGCCCTGCGAAAAGCCGTTTCGGCACCGGTAATTTTCGTTACAAGTCGGGATTCAGGACTGGACGAAATGCGGGCGCTGAGCCTTGGCGGAGACGATTACATTACAAAACCGTACAGCGTTCCTGTGTTGATGGCCAGGATCAGAGCAGTCCTGCGCCGCAGTATTGACACATCCGAACACTTGGACACCATGGAGGCTGCGGGAGTGCGCCTGAGCCTGACAAAAGGAACCCTGCATCGGCGGGAAGGACTGTGGAGCTTACCCGGAATGAGATGCAGATTATGGTCTGTCTGATGGAGCATACCGGACAGATTGTCTCCCGCGCAGACCTGCTTGACGCGCCATGCGGGTCAGGCGATGATCAGCGCGGTATCCGATGTGCATGCTGCCCAACGGGATTACCGGGAATATGTAGAGAGTTGGGTACACGAAATCAAGACCCCTATTACCGCGGCACGGCTCGTCTGCCGTCAGGCAGAGGGGGAATCACGGCCGAGAAGCTGGATTCTGAGCCGGCACAAATTGAGGCCCATGTAGAGCGGGCTTTGTTCTACGCCCGTGCGGAGAGTCCAGCGCAGGAAAAATCTTGATGGATGGGGTCAATATCGCCGACCTATCCGAAGACGACTTGGCAAAGTTTCGACGGGAGCGGTTGGGCTTCGTGTTTCAGGACTTTAATCTGCTGGACACACTGACAGTGGAGGAAAATATCGGGCTGGCACTTTCTCTGAACCATGTTGACGCGCAAACTGTGCAGGAGCAGGTGCGGGAGGTGGCTGAAAAACTCGGCATTACAGAGATTCTCTCAATATTTCCATATCAGGTATCCGGCGGGCAGAAGCAACGAACCGCCTGCGCCCGCGCCATAGTGGCGGGACAATCGCTGCTGTTGGCCGATGAGCCAACCGGAGCACTTGATTCCAAAGCCTCCAAAAATTTACTGGAAATCATGTCCACGATGAACCGGGACACGAGAACTACGATTCTTATGGTCACCCACGATGCCTACAGTGCCAGCTACGCAGGCCGGGTACTCTTTCTCAAGGATGGCCGGGTCTTCAA
>CANRHU010000044.1 GCA_947630485.1 uncultured Lachnospiraceae bacterium | reverse complement strand
TTTTCCCAATCGGCGTAATTGAGCTGAAGCTGCACAAACTCGGCGTCCGGGTGGGCGGTGAGCAATTCGTCCAGAATCTCCGGCGTGGCATGGAAAGAAAAACCCCAATGCCGGATAAGTCCCCTTGCCTTCTGCTCCTTTACAAAATCCCAAATGTGGTATTTGTCATAGGTTTTGTAGTTCCCCGCCTGCAACGCATGGAGCAGATAGTAGTCAAAATAGCCCGCGCCGGTTCGCTCAAGACTTGTATAAAACTGCTGCTTGGCGGTCTGCTCATTGTGAGCGCCCATCCATGCGCACAGCTTGGTTGCCAGCGTAAAACTCTCGCGGGGGTAGCGGTCTACCAAAGCCTCTTTCGCGGCCCGTTCGGAATCGCCGCCGTCATACACATAGGCGGTATCAAAGTAGGTCAGCCCCGCCTCCATGAACAGATCAACCATCTTTTTGACCTGTTCCACATCAATTTTTCCTCCCCGTTTGGGCAGACGCATCAGGCCAAAGCCCAGCTTCGGGGTATTTTCTCCAAAATATTGTTCCATGCTATCCTCCTGGTTACTCTAATGCTTTTATTGCCCATGCAGCTAAATCCTTCCGTTCACATTTAATCCATATAGGTCTGATAGTTATTTTTCGCATGGTACGTGACGGCCTCCCGCATGGCAGCCGTGACGTCAAACGCCCCGCCGATCTTCTCGGTCTGCGCCGTGTAATCCCCTGTCTCAAAGGCCCGGTCATAGGCGCTGCGGAAACTCCTATAGTAGTTCAGTTCCGCGCAGAAGGTGGGATCGGGCTGGATCAACATGCTGTTGTACGCCCGGATGATGCCGGACACGGGCACGCCGTATGCATTATCGTCCAGGGCGAACCAGTCGTCGCAGCGATACTTCCAGGTCTCCTGGTATTTTCCTTTCATTTCAGCCAAAGCCTGTTTTTCCTCGTCGGCGAGGGGCCTAAAGTCCTGCATATAGCCGGTGTTGTCCGTCACCTGGGCCAGATTGCTCATGCCGGAGAGGACGGCCAGCACACCTTCCTGCGAGGCCGCGAAGCGGATCGCAAAGCTGGCCGGGGAAGCGCCCCGATCAATATTCTGAAAGACGTGTTCCGCGCCGGCGGGGACTTTGGCCAGCATGCCGCCCTTTACCGGCTCCATGACGATGACCCGCTTGCCGTGCTTGCGGATGACCTCATAACACTTCTTCGACTGGATGAACGGCTCCTCCCAGTCATAGTAGTTCAGAACGATCTGAACGGCGTCAACCTCCGGGTGCTCGGTCAGGATCTGATCCAGATGGGCGGCGTCATCATGGTAAGAGAACGCGATGTGGCGGATCTTACCCTGTTCCTTCCACTGCTTCATGTGGTCAAACAGATGGGCGTCCTGGACTTCCGTGGCATAGATGTAGCGGTTCAGGTTGTGGAGCAGGTAGTAATCAAAGTATTCCACCCCGCATTTGTCCAGCTGCTCCTGGAAAATGGCTTCCACCTTGTCCTCGGCAGGCATCTGGAAGGTGGGAAATTTCGACACCAGCAGGAAGCTCTCCCGCGGATGGCGCTTGACAAGGGCTTCCCGGATCGCGGTTTCAGAAGCGCCGTCATGATACACATAAGAGGTATCAAAGTAGGTAAATCCACGTTCCAGGAAAAGGTCTACCATCTGTTTGAACTGTTCCATGTCGATGTCGGTTGCATTGCCGCTTTTCTGGGGAAGACGCATCAGCCCAAATCCCAATTTCTTGATCTCACTCATTGTCGGTTCCTCCTGTTTTTATTTTATTTTTCGCTGCTGTTTCCATTTTCAAGAACGCTCTCGCTGATATAGGGTTGTATCATGGCCGGTAAAAACAGATTGCAAAATTCTTTTGTGCGTTCCTCAAAGCTGTACGCGCCGCCGGACATATCCCAGCAGAGCATTTCTCCGTAGATCATATCTACCAGTGCGCCCGCGAGCGCGTCTACAGGCGTGTTTTTTTTCAGTTCACCGCGCTCAATTCCTTTTTCAATCATACCCTTCATGGAATCAATATCCACGCGGAGTTTGTCCTTGTTGTACGGGGCCTCCACGAGATCGGGGTCTACGGTGTTCCGCACCCATTCCTGACAGAGCTTCAGCCCGTCCCGTTCAATGTGTCCGGAGAAATTTACCATGTAAAATACAAGTCTCTCCATAAAGGGGCCGTCATGGGCCTGCGCTTTCTCATAAATTCCCTGATACATCTCCTGGCTTAACGCAAAGACTACGTCTTCTTTGCGTTTGAAATAGGTATAGAACGTGCCGTTTGATACGCCGCAGGCTTTTGTGATCTCTTCGATCGATGTGCCTACCAGGCCTTTTTCACATACCAGCTTTTTCGCCGCCTCCAGCAGCTTGCGCCTGGTTTCCAGTGCGGCAATCTGCCGGTTCGTCATTTTCTTTGCCACGCCATCACCTCCTTCACGGGATTTCATTATATCACATTCATTGAATTTAAGTCAATGACTTTTGGTCGACTTTTTATCGTGCATCATAAAGTATTTTTCGGTTGTTACAAAGCAAACGGGGGCTGTGCTAAACTGCTGACAGAGAAAATCGTGTCGGCGATGGGGCTATGCGACTCAGTGACCAGCGTAGGGGAACTGTAGGCTCCTCTGTCGAAAAGAAGAGCAGGAAACCGTTTTGTGATTTCCTGCTCTCTGTCGCCGGTAGGCACTTCAATATAAAGGTTCTTTATTTTGCGGGGCGGATTTGAGAATAACAGCCTATATGTTTTTTCAAATGGTCGTACCAGTGTTCGCTCTCCTCGAAACCGGCACCCTCGGCAGCCATAATCAACACGCTTTGCTTTTTGGGATTTCGGTAGCGCTGGTCACATTCAGCAATAGCGAACAGACGACGTTAATTTTCATAGTAGAAAGGTGAGACTCTGTAAAAGGCAAAAGGCTGGGTCTATTTTTCATTATAATGAGGGGAATCTATAAAATTTTGTAATTACCCCTGGTTAAGAACTTGCGCGCGGCTCCGGGCGCACCAGCAAAGCGCCTGCCTCCGTCAGGCGCGGAAGCAGGCGCAGCAACATCAGGCGCAGCAACATCGTTTCCTGTAATCGGCTACTTCATCATATCCAGAACCCACTGAGGCGCCAGCTGGGGCAGTTCTCCGCCCTCGGCTCTCGCTTTGCGGTAGGCGGCGATGGTCTCCTCCCGCTCATCCTCGTAAGCTTTCTTTTTCTCAGCCTCGGCCAGCACCGTCTCGATATATTCTACCGGAATCACACAGACGCCGTCAGAATCTCCCACCACCAGATCGCCGGGATTCACTCTCACGCCGCCGCACAGGATCGGCGTATTGATATTGCCCTCATTCTTCTTGATGGGACCCCGGGGCATAAAACCCCTGGAATATACAGGAAATCCCAACTCGATATTGCCGTCACGGTCACGGGTACAGCCGTCGATGACCATTCCCTCAAACCCTACTGCCTGACAGGCGCCCATGATCAGATCCCCGAAATAAGCCCGGCCCTCGTAACCTTTTCCATCGATCACCATCACATAGCCGTCTGCCTTAAAGCTGTAGCTTGCCATATGAATCGGGAAATTGTCTCCATTGTCCGTCTCCACCGTAAGGGCGGTTCCCACGACAGTCATATCCCGTTCCACCGCGTTGATATGCATATCCATACAGCCGCCGCCCGGAATCTCGATCCCTGCGGCCTTGACGCCGTCCAGAAGCAGCGGAACATTCAGTTTTTTTACCCTTTCAATAACCTCCTGGGGCAGGAGGGGCGCACACGGATTAATCATACTCTTACTTCTCCTTTCTTTCCTGTGGAAAGCCTGATAAAGACCAGAACAGTCAGCCAAACAGGTTTTACTACTGATCCTCCACCTCTATCAAATCATGCTCTGCCAAATGTGCTCTACCCTCGTCAATCTCTCTCTTTTTCCGTTCCAGATAGCGGATATTGCTTTCTGAATAGAAAGGATCCTCTGATCCATGCATATCGCGGCAAACATTTTTCCGCCAATCTGATACCGCATCCAATTCCAGTCCTTCTGCAGATCTCTGGTTACCCCGTTTTTTTCATCAGATACTCGTCTATCCACTCATACCTCATATGATTCCTTCCTGCACCCTCTCCGTTCCGCTCCAGTATACGCTGAACAGGTCTCCACTGAAGACCTGTTCTGCGCATACATACTTTTTCATAGGATGTCCCCGCTGCCTATTTATTCCTGCAGCGCGGTAAATTTCTCCGCAATTTTAATCATCAGCTCCACCGTCTGCTCCATGGACTGAATGCAGACGAATTCATATTTGCCATGGCCGTTGTGGTCGCCGATGCCCAGGTTCGGGCAGGGAAGGCCCATGTAGGAAAGCCTTGCGCCGTCGGTACCGCCGCGGATCGGCGAAATCACCGGCGTGATCCCCAGCTCCGTCATCGCTTCCTTCGCCAGGTCGATGAGGTACATGTGCGGCTTGATCTGCTCCTTCATATTGTAATAGCTGTCCCGCAGGGAAAGCTCAAAAGTCCCCGCGCCGTATTTTTCGTTCAGATAATCGGTCACTTTTGTGAAATACGCCTTCTTCTGAAGAAATTTATCCATATCGTGGTCACGAATGATGTAGTGCATCTTTGTCTGATCCACATTGCCCTGGATATCGTTCAGATGATAGAAGCCCTCGTAGCCTTCCGTGTACATGGGATTTTCCGCAGTCGGAAGCATGGAGTGCAGTTCCATGGCCATCAGGATTGCGTTCTTCATCTTATTCTTGGAGGTGCCGGGATGGATGCTCAGACCGTGAACCGTCACGTCCGCCGCCGCCGCGTTGAAATTCTCGTAGTCGATTTCACCGACTGCGCCTCCGTCCATGGTATAGGCCACATCCGCGCCGAAGCCCTTCACGTCGAACAGATCCGCGCCGCGGCCGACCTCCTCATCGGGTGTAAAACCGATCTGAATGGTTCCGTGGGGAATCTCGGGATGTTTCATCAGATACTCCGCCATCGCCATGATCTCCGCGACTCCGGCCTTGTCGTCGCCTCCCAGCAGCGTGGTGCCGTCCGTCGTGATCAGATCCTGACCGACATAATTGAGCAGATCCGGATACTGGTCAGGCCCCATAACGACACGGGGCTCCTCGCTCAACACAATCTCCCCGCCGTCATAATTGCGGATGATGTGCGGATCCGTACAGCCGTCCGGATAATCCGGGGAGGTGTCCATATGGGCGATCAGACCGAGTACCGGCACCTTTTTATCAACGGTAGCCGGAATCGTCGCATAGACGTAGCAGTGCCCGTCAATGCGGACGTTTGATGCTCCGATCTCCTCCAGCTCGCTGACCAGCATGTGGGCCAGCGTAAACTGTTTCTCCGTGCTCGGAATCGCTTCCTGATCCGGCTTTGACTGGGTATCAATGGCAATGTAACGCAAAAATTTTGAAATTACGGAAGTTTCCATATACCGCCGCTCCTTTTATGATTGAATCATTGATTTCCTGCAAATAATTTACATAATATTTTTATGTCAACTTAATCACCGGTTCGCCAGCTCGTGGGTGATTTCTTCCCAACTGATGCCCTTCTCCGCCATCAGCACCATCATATGGTAGAGGAAATCGGAAATCTCGTATTTGATCTCCTCCGGGTTCGGATTCTTGGCGGCGATGACGATCTCCGTCGCCTCCTCTCCCAGTTTCTTCAGGATTTTATCCAGGCCCTTATCGAACAGGTAATTGGTGTAGGAGCCCTCCTTCGGATGCTCCTTCCGGTCCTGAATAACCGCAAATACATCCTCAAACACCCGCAGCGGGTTCGTATCCTTGTATTCCTTCTCTGCCAGCGTCGTAAAGAAACAGGACTGGGCGCCGGTATGGCAGGCCGGGCCGATCTGTCTGACCTTCGCCAGAATCGTATCATTGTCGCAGTCCAGTTTGAGCGATTTGACAAACTGGAAATGGCCGGAGGTCTCTCCTTTCACCCACAGCTTCTGCCGGCTGCGGCTGAAATACGTCATTCGGCCGGTCTTTAGCGTCTGCTCGAAGGCTTCCCGGTTCATATAGGCAAGCATCAGAACCTGGGACGTCTGGTAATCCTGGACGATTACCGGAATCAGGCCGTCACCGTTCAGCTTAAAATCCTCCCATCCGACGCTGCTTTCGAAGGTTTCCATCGGGATTCCCTGCTCCTTAAGCGTCTGTTTCAGCAGCATACAGCTGCCGGACGGTTCCTTGGAGGACGGAAGTACCAGGCCGGAGGAAAACGGCCATTTTAAAAAGGGAACGACCGCGTCGCAGCCGGCATTGCCAAAGACAGCCAGAACGGGAATCGGCGACGCAGGCAGGCGGGCGATATCATCCTGATCAAGCGCTGTGTCCAGAATCGCCGCGGACGCGCCGAGCTGGGCATATTCCTCAATATGTTTCCGCAAATATCCCATTTCCAAATAGACATAGACCTTCTCGCTTCCGAAACGGCTGGCGGCCTCCTTGATCAGATCCACATTCTCCGCGATGGACGCGTTCAGAAATACTGCCGCCGCCCCGGCGTAAAGATACTTTTTCACATCCTCAAGGCGGTTGACGCGGCCGCCCGCAATCACGGGAATATCGATCTGCCGCGTCATCCCGCGAAGGATATCGATCGTCTTTTCATGATCCGCGTCATTCTCTGACAGATCGCAGATCAGAAGGCCGTCCGCGCCGCTGTCGCACAGGCGCCGGGCCAGGTCCAGGGGGGTGTCGTTATAATACGTTCTCTCTTCGTCCATGACGACAGCCCTGCCGTTTTTACATCCGAAAGCCAAAATCAGTTTTTTCTTTTCCATAAATTTACGCATACTCCTGTTTTCTACTGGTATCTGCGGACCGCTTCTCTCAGATTTACGCGGTTCTCATACAGAGCTTTCCCAATCACCGCGCCGCGAATACCGTTTTGGTATAATTCTTCAAGATCCTCCATACAGGACACGCCGCCCGACGCGATGATGTCGAGTCCGGTCGCCTCCGTCAGCTTCTTCGTGGCCGCAACGTTCGGGCCGGACAGCATTCCGTCCCTGGAGATATCCGTATAGACGATATGACGCACGCCGAATTCCTTCATCCGCGCGCACAGGCCTGCCGCCGTCAGGGAGCTGATCTTCCCCCAGCCCTCGATGGCGACTCTGCCGTCCTTCGCATCTACGCCGACAGCGATGTGCTCAGGGCCGAATTCCTCAATCAGATTTCCGATGAATTCCGGCCGCTCGACGGCCTTCGTGCCGATGATGACTCTGGAAACGCCAAGATTGAGCATCGCCTTTACCGTCTCGCGGCTGCGGATACCGCCTCCAAGCTGAACCGGCACGCCGACAGATTCCACGATTTTGCGGATCACCGGCTCGTTGACCGAACGGCCCGCAAGGGCGCCGTCCAAATCCACGAGATGAAGATAAGTGGCGCCGTTATGAACCCACAGACCGGCCATGTCGGCCGGCGTATCAGAATAAACCTTTGCCTGATCAAATACTCCCTGGGTCAGCCGGACGCACTGACCTCCCTTGATATCAATTGCCGGATAAAGCTGCATATGCTGATTCGCTCCCTGCTATCTTCGATTTCGACCATTATTTTCTATACAAAAAAGAGCAGCCTGCCCTGATTTCCAAGCGGCTACTCTCTATTCTAATGATATTTTAAACCTTTGTCAATTTTTGTTGCGCATTCTGTGACAAATAATTTGAAAAATATTTTTCTGCCAAAGGTGCCCGCGGCGCCCGCGTCAGTCGGCGCTTGACGGATCTCCGCAGATTCCGATGAAGACCGGCGAGTATCCGCAGTAACTATCCCGGACCACGAACAGGAACGGACGGTCAAGAATCATTTCCGCATGATCCTGGGGCATCCCCGCTCCCGCATAACCGAGATCCGTATAGGCGGCCGCCTCGATACCGTTCTCATTGACGCCCACATGAACCATCTGCGTGGCGGAATCAATCCAGACCATCTCGTCGGTCATAGCGGTAAATTCCGCGCTGTCGCCAAACGCCTTTTCCATGCCAAGCGAGGCGAGCATCTCCTTCAGATCGTATTTGCTGCCGTAGGAGAATTTCGGTACTTTCCAGGTGATCTCACCGTACAGACCGGAGACGTCGTCGGTTTCCAGCACCTGCCGGAGGCGGTCGGGCGAATCGAAAAGTTCGCGGACATCCACGCCCTCATCCGGCAGTATGAACTGAACCTGACCGTTTTTGGTACTCAGACTCGCTGAAAGATACCCGTTCCTTTTAAAGAACATTCCACTGCTGATCCGGTTCATGAAATCACATTTCACCAGGCTTCCGTCAGACAGGTGGAAATCATCCTCTTTCGTCTCCTCCTCCGCAAACTGGTCGATCCATTCCGCGTAATAATAGACCGTGTTCATCATACGCATCAGGCTGTTTTCCGTATTTATCGACGGACGGATCCTGCCGCCTGTGTGATCCTGCCCCCAGGTTTCCATGGCGTCCTTCATATTCGCCGTGTTCATCTTCCCGCGGAAAATGTCCGCGTAAAAGGAGTCCGCGGCCGTTTGCAGATACGTATCCTTTACCGATAGAGCCTGATCAAACCAGACAGAATTGGCCATCTGGAATTTATAACTGTCCTCATCGCGCCAAAAGACTGCAAACTGCTTCCCGGCCCTTTCGGCCAGTTCATCTGCGTCGTCCGCCCGAAGAAGCGAAAGAATCTGCGAACGTGTCTCTCCCTCCGCTCCCGCGGCGGCAAGCGACAGCGCGTAATAGAGAGAAAGCGGCGAATAAACGGCGTTGCCGGTTCCCTCTTTCAGGAGCGGACTTGCGGTGTCATAGGCGAAATACGCGATCTTCTCGCAGAGATCCGCGTCGATCATTTGTCGCTCCTCCAGCTCGGCCTCCCATTTCTCGTCCTCATTCTTATACTCTTTGACCGGATAGACGGCCTTAGCGAGCTGTTCGATTTTTCCGCCTCTCGGAAGCGGCGCGTCCGTGCCGGGGTTGGGAACAGACGCGGCGGAAGGATTATTCTCCTTCTTTTGGACGTTTCCTTTGCTGCTTCCGTTCTGCGCGCAGGCAGTCAGAGCGGTACACGCCAGAGCCGCGGCCAGAAAGGCGGCAGCGGCGCGGCGGCAGACTGCATCATTGACTGTATTTTTCATTCTGTTCTTCTCCTTACTCGTCTCTTATTTCCCTGCCGGATAAATACGTTACGTTTCGGATATGCAGTTTTATGGGAGAAAGACCAGATTATTAAGCATTCGTCAGTACGAGCGTCAAAGCCGCGAACCGAAGATGCTTCCTCCGTCAGAACAGGCGGCCAAAATCACGAACCGACGATGGTTCCTCCGTTCGGATGCAGCACCTGACCGGTCATGTAGGAGGAATCATCCGAGGCCAGAAAGACGTAGCACGGCGACACCTCGCAGGGCTGGCCGGCGCGCTTCATCGGCACCTCGGAGGTCTTGCGGCCGAACGTGGTCACCTCCTCCGCGGAGAAAGAAGCCGGTATCAGAGGCGTCCAGATCGGGCCGGGGGCGACGCCGTTGACGCGGATACCCTGATCTGCCAGGGAGAGCGCCAGCGACCGTGTGAGGGCGACGATCGCTCCCTTGGCGGCACTGTAATCGATCAGATCCTTGTTGCCCTGATAGGCGGTTACGGATGTGGTGTTGATGATGGAGGCGCCCCTCTTCATGTGAGGCAGCGCCGCCTGAATCAGATAGAAAAAAGAAATTACATTGTTCTGGAACACGAAATTCAGCTGTTCCGGAGAGATATCCAGGATGCTGCGCTGGAGGAACTGAACCGCGTGGTTATTCACGAGAACGTCGATGCGGCCGAATTCTTCCATCGTCCGGTCGATGCAGCCTCGAATGAAATCGCGGTCCCGCAGATCCCCGCGAAGCAGAAGGCAGGTTCCTCCAAGCTCCGCAATCCGCGCCTTCGTCTCCTGGGCGTCCGTCTCCTCATCATAGTAGACTAACACCACCGACGCGCCTTCCTTCACAAAATCGTAGGCCACGGCCCGGCCGATTCCGCTGTCTCCGCCGGTGATGACGGCTACTTTGCCTTCCAGTCTCCGGCCCGTGTCCGGACGTTCGGATATGGGACGCGGGTTCATAACGTATTCGAAACCCGGCTGCCGGTTCTGGTGCTGCGCAGGAAACGTAAACGGGATGTCCTCGCACACGCGCTCACTTCCGTAGTCATTATTTTCTTCGGTTTTCTCTCCCGGCAGCGCCGCCTGATTTTTCTCCCCCGGCAGTGCTGTCGGATTTTTCTCTCCCGGAATCGCCGCCTGACTTTTCTCCCCCGGCAGCGCTGTCTGGCTTTCCCCGACGCAGTCGGAAGTCTTCTCTTCCCATCCGGGGAGATAATCACTTTCACTCAACATGGTTCACACACCTCCTGAAATCAAGGTATGTGAACCATGGAATATCCGTGATTTGTCCGGCTTCAGCTATTCAGAATCGCCATGAATTCATCGCCGGTGATCGTCTCATGCTCGTAGAGGTACATCGCCAGCTCGTCCAGCTTTTCGCGGTTTTCCATCAGGATACGGGCCGCCTTCTCATGCTGCTTTTTGACAAGCTCCACCACCTGGCGGTCGATCTCGGCCTGCGTCTCGGCGGCGCAGATGAGCGAGGTGTCGCCGCCCAGGTACTGCCCGTTCACAGTCTCCAGCGCAACCATGTCGAAATCTCCGCTCATTCCGTACCGTGTGATCATGGCGCGGGCCAGCTTGGTCGCCTGCTCGATATCATTCGACGCCCCGGTCGTCACGGAGCTGAACACAATCTCCTCCGCCGCACGGCCGCCTGTGTAGGTGGCGATCCGGTTCTCGATCTCCTCCTTGCTCATCAGGTAATGGTTGCCTTCCTCCACCTGCATGGTGTAGCCCAGCGCGCCGGAGGTTCTGGGAATAATCGTGATCTTCTGCACCGGCGCGGAGTTGGTCTGCATTGCCGCGACCAGCGCGTGCCCGATCTCGTGATAGGACACGATCCGCTTCTCCTTGTCGGTCAGAATGGCATTCTTCTTCTGATAGCCGGCGATTACCACCTCAATGCTTTCCTCCAGATCCGACTGCGTGGCGTACTTCCGTCCCGCACGGACCGCCCGAAGCGCCGCCTCATTGACAATGTTGGCAAGCTCCGCGCCGGACGCGCCGGAGGCCATCCTCGCCACCTTCAAAAAATCCACGTCGTCCGCGATCTTGATCTTTTTCGCGTGTACCTTGAGGATTGCTTCCCGGCCCTTCAGATCCGGAAGCTCCACAGGGACGCGGCGGTCGAAACGGCCGGGTCTTGTCAGCGCCGGATCCAGCGCCTCCGGGCGGTTGGTCGCCGCGAGAATGATGACGCCGTTGTTGCCCTCGAAGCCGTCCATCTCGGTGAGCAGCTGATTGAGCGTCTGTTCCCGCTCGTCGTTGCCGCCCACGTTTCCGCTGCTGCGCTTCTGGCCGATGGCGTCGATCTCGTCGATAAAGACGATGCAGGGAGCCTTCTCCTTGGCCTGCTTAAACAGGTCGCGAACCTTGGATGCGCCCATGCCGACAAACATTTCCACGAACTCGGATCCGGACATGGAGAAAAACGGCACGTTCGCCTCGCCGGCTACCGCCTTGGCCAACATGGTCTTGCCCGTGCCGGGAGGGCCTACAAGAAGGAGTCCCTTCGGCATGGAAGCGCCGATCTCTTTGTATTTCTCCGGATTGTGCAGATAATCGACGATCTCCTGAAGACTTTCCTCCGCCTCGTCGACGCCCTCCACATCGGAGAACTTGATGCCGTCAGAGGATTTCACATAGATCTTGGCGTTGCTCTTGCCCATGTTGAACATCATGGAATTGGGGCCGCCTGCCTTATCCATCATTTTTTTCGACAGGAACTGACCGATGATGAAGAAGATCGCTATGGGCAGTACCCAGGACAGGATAATGCTGAGCAGAGGCGACATTTCCTCAACGATCTCGCTGGCAAACACCGCCCCCGAATCGTGCAGGCGGTTTACCAGGTCGGGATCGGAAATGGGGCCGGTTTTAAAGACCTGCGTCTCCTCCTTGTCCGTAAACAGGATCTGGTTGCTCTGAATCTCCACCCGCCCGATGTTCTTCTCTTCCGTCATGGTCATGAAGGTGCCGTAGTCCACCTCCCGGATCTGCCGCCTGGCAGCCCAGGGCATGACGATGAGGTTGATGAGCATCAGGATCAGCATGACGATGCCGTAATAATACAGCAAAGGTTTTTGCGGACGTTTCACTTCGTTCATAACAAATTCCCCCTTTTTGTATAGTTTGAAGCTCAGTTCTTTTTGTCTATCGTTCCGCCTCCGGCGCGTCCCGGATATACCGGCCGCGCCGAAGGCAGAATTTGCGTTAGTTATCCGTCGGTTCCGCAAAGTGATAGCGGCTCAGAATCCGCCCGAATCCCAGACAGATGACGACGCTGCCGATGCAGAGCAGAAACATCGTCATCGCCGCGCCGGAACCCTTTCCGATACCGAACATCACCGCGAAGAGCCCCCGCGGATCCGCGGCCGACATAAACGGCTCGCAGACCTTATCCACCAGAAATCCGCCCAGGAAAAGGCCGATGGGGATCGTGAAAAACTGCAGTGTGTTCCGGCAGGAATACACCCTCCCCTGCATCTCGGGCGGAATCGTGCTGCGCAGAATCACATCCAGATTGGCGTCCATAAGCGGCACCGGAAGCCATCCGATCACCTGCGCCGCGCACCAGAGCGCGGGCGTGCGCGCAAATGCCAGCAGAAACGTCTCCGCTCCCAGAGAGAATATCATGGTCAGCCAGATCACGCGGATCCGATTTTTCGGTGCCGGAAGCGCCGTCGCCAAAAGACTCCCGAGAAGCATCGCGATCCCTGCGCAGGAGGTGACGATCCCAAGGACCGTCTCGCCGCCGCGCGGATTGGAAAGCACATACGGCGGCAGCACCGCGTCAAATACGGACGCGGACAGATTTACCCCCGCCATGAAAAGGATCAGCGCCAGGATCAGGCCGTGAGTGCGCAGGTAGAAAAGGCCGGCCTTGGCCGACGCCCATAAGGATTCGTCCGCCGCGCTGTCTTCTGCCGCACCGGATTTCTTTGAGGCAGCGTCTTTGCGGTTCGCTTCTTTTCTGTCCGCGTCCGGAATCCGCACAAACAAAAGAAGCGCCAGAAAGGCCGCAGCGAACGTCCCCAGGTCGATATAGATCACGCCTTCCATCCCCACGAACGCAAACACCGCCGTAGCGAAAACAGGGTGCAGGATCGTCACCAGCGAATTGGAAAACGACCTCAGCCCGCTGATTTTCTGGTAATGCTTTTTCGGCGTGATCAGCGTCATGGCCACGTCGCCGGCCGGCTGCTGGACCGTGTTCATCAGGCCGTTTACCGCGTTCAGAAGATACATGTGAACGGGCCGCAGCGAATCCGTTTTCAGAAGCACCAGCACCGCCGCGGAACAGCAGGCCGCGAAGGTGTCGCAGCACAGCATGATCTTCTTCTTGTCCCAACGGTCGCTCAGCGCGCCCGCGAAGATGCTCATAAGCACATACGGCGCGTAGGAACAGATGGAAAGCGCCGCCGTCTGAAGCGCCGAGCCGGTCTTCTCATAAAGCCAAAGCGTCAGCGCGAAATTCGTCATGGCGCTGCCAAGCTGGGACAGCGACTGGGTACTCCACAGAATGAGAAACGTTTTGAGTTCTTTTATTGAATTTTTCATTGTACTTTGCTCCTTTGATCATGTCTATCGATGCAGTAAAGACCGCCCCGGTGGGCGCCTTCTGCGTTTTGCCGGTATTTACTTAAACATCAATCAAGTCGCAAAGTCTGAGGACTATTGCCTGCGGTCAGGCATTTTCCTCCCCATGCATCGTCCTCAAACCCTGCATGGAGCGGCCGCAATCATCAGAAGCATTCCGATGAACTCCTTTCTGCAATAGCATTTCCCTTAGGATGATATATCATTCATCAGGACAAAGGTCCTGACCTTCGGGCTGCAGTGATCATAACGTTCCCTTCGTCGACATCACTCCCGCGATCCGCGGATCCGTCTGCGTCGCCTCGTCGAGCGCCTTCGCAAACGCCTTGAACGCCGCCTCGATGATGTGGTGGCTGTTGATTCCGGAAAGCTGTTTCAGGTGCAGATTCATCTCCGCCGCGTAAGAGACCGCGTAAAAGAATTCCCGCACGGTCTCCGTCTCCAGCTCTCCCACCCTCTCCCGGTCCGGCGAAAGCTCATAAGCCAGATAAGGCCGGCCGCTTAAGTCGAGCGCGCAGAGAACGAGGGCGTCGTCCATCGGCAGGATCTTCGCGCCGAAGCGGGCGATGCCTTTCTTATCTCCGACCGCCTCACGGATGGCCCTTCCGAGCACAATGCCGGTATCCTCTACCGTGTGGTGAGTATCTACATTCAGGTCGCCGTCCGCCCTGACGGTCAGATCAAACAGTCCATGGCGGGCGAAGCCCTCCAGCATGTGGTCGAAGAAGCCGATGCCGGTATGGACGTCCGACCTGCCGGTTCCGTCCAGATTCAGGGTCAGCGCTATTTTTGTTTCCTTCGTATTTCGCTCAATGGACGCTGTGCGTGACATATTCTCCGCCTCTCTTTCCGTCGTTATTATATACATTCGCCTCGTATTTTTATCGCCTGGCTTACGCGTCCGCCGCGGATTTCTATCGCCTAACTTACGCGTCCGCCGCGGATTTTGCCGCGCCTGGCTTACGCGTCCGCCGCGGATTCATCCTTCGGTTCATCCTCGAAGCGCACCCGGATCGAGTTGGCGTGGGCCGTCAGGCGCTCCGCCTCCGCGAACGCAATGATGTCGCGGCTCACCGGTTCCAGCGCCTCGCGCGAATAATAGATCACGCTGGACTTCTTGATAAAGTCGTCGACCCCGAGCGGCGAGAAGAATTTGGCCGTCCCGTTGGTCGGAAGGACGTGGTTCGGTCCGGCAAAATAGTCTCCCAGCGGCTCCGAGCTGTACTCGCCGAGGAAAATTGCCCCGGCGTTCTGAATCTTCGTCATGACCGCAAACGGATCCGCGGTCACAATCTCCAGATGCTCCGAAGCGATCTCGTTGGCGGCGGCGACGGCCTCGTCCATGTCCTTGGCCACCAGGATGTATCCGAAATTCCGGAGAGATTTCTCCAGGATATCTTTCCGGGAAAGCGTCCTGACAAATGCGTCCGCCTGCGCGGAAACCTCCTCCGCCAGCTTCCGGCTGGTCGTCACCAGGATCGCGCTTGCCAGCTCGTCGTGCTCCGCCTGCGAGAGAAGGTCTGCCGCCACATAGCGCGGATTGGCCGTCTCATCGGCCAGCACCAGGATCTCGCTCGGTCCGGCGATGCTGTCGATGCTCACGTGGCCGTACACGGCCTTTTTGGCCAGCGCCACGAAAATATTGCCGGGCCCCACGATCTTATGAACCCGCGGGATCGATTCCGTACCGAACGCCAGGGCCGCGATGGCCTGGGCGCCGCCCACCTTATAGACCTCGGTCGCGCCGGCCAGATGGGCGGCGGTCAGCGTCACCGGATTGACTTTTCCGTCCCGTCCGGGAGGCGTCACCATGACGATGCGCCTGACGCCGGCGACCTCAGCCGGGATAATATTCATAAGAACCGACGACGGATAGGCCGCCTTTCCGCCCGGCACGTAGACGCCCACGCTCTCAAGCGCCGTGATCTTCTGTCCCAGAAGCGTCCCGTCCGGCTTCGTGTCAAACCAGCTGTGTCGGACCTGCATCTGATGGTAATCCCGGATATTTTTCATGGCGCGCTTCATGACCGCCAAAAGCTCCGGCTCCACCGCGGCCTCCGCCTCCGCGATCTCCTCCTCCGTGACGCGGATTGTCTCCGCCGTCAGCTCGGCGCCGTCGAATTTCTGCGTATAGGCAAATATGGCCGCGTCCCTGTCCGACTTCACATCATCGACGATCTTCCGGACCGTCTCCGCATATTCGCCATAGTTGTTCGGATCGCGCTTCAGCAGATCCGACAGAATATTCTTTCTTGTAGTTTCATCCAATGTTACAATACGCATACGGCATGATCTCCTTTGTGATAAAGCAGCTCTTTCAGGTCGCGGATCAGCTTCGCCACCCGCTCATTTTCCCGCTTCATGCTGACCTGGTTGACGATGACGCGGGCCGACAGACCGCAGATCTCTTCCAGCACCACGAGGCCGTTTTCGCGCAGGGTGGAACCGGTCTCCACGATGTCCACGATTACCTCCGACAGTCCCACTAACGGCGCCAGCTCAATGGAGCCGTTCAGCTTGATAATTTCCACCGTCTGGTGCTTTTTATTGTAAAAATAATCCTTCGCGATATTCGGATACTTGGTGGCGACGCGGATCAGCTCGTGGTGTTTTAAGCGCTCCCTTGCCGATTCCGGTCCGCAGACGCACATCCGGCATTTGCCGAAGCCAAGGTCAATAACCTCGTAGAGCTTGCGGCCTTCCTCCAGAATCGTGTCCTTGCCGCAGATGCCGATATCGGCGGCTCCGTATTCCACATAGGTAGGCACATCGTTGGCCTTGGCCAGGAAAAAACGGATTCCAAGCTCCTCATTGGTGAAGATCAGTTTGCGGGAACTCTTGTCCTTCATCTCCTCGCAGGTGATGCCGATCTGCTCCAGAAGCTCCAATGTCCGTAAGGCCAGGCGTCCCTTTGTCAGGGCGATCGTCAGATATCTCATATGCCGCGCGCCTCCTCCTCTTTGTCATACACCGGATACATCATACCGCCGCCTTCCGCCTGATAACAGATCCGGCCGATCCCGTTTTTTCGGGCGTAGTCTTTATAATCCTCCGGCTTCCTGCCGTGCTGCCGCAGCATCAGGCAGACGTTCTCTCCGCGGCCGCGCAGCTCCGACGCCAGAATAACCGCGTCCTTCCGCGCTTCCGGCTCGTACAGCAGAAGCGTCTGCGTGCCCGCTGTCGGGATCTCCACCTCCTGCCGCGCCAGCGCCAGCATCAGCTGGTCAATGACGATGGCGAAGCCCACCGCGGCCGTATCCTTGCCAAACTGGCAGAGCAGCCTGTCATAGCGCCCGCCGGTTACGATATATTCACCGGTCCCATACGTATAGGCCTTGAAAATAATCCCGGTATAATAGCCGTAATTGCTCAGCATTCCCAGATCGCAGGACACATATTCGGCGACGCCGTAGGTCTCGAGGATCTTCTGAACCTCCATCAGCCGTTCGAGCGCCTGTCTGGAGCGCTCGTTCCGAATCTGCCTGCTCAGCTCCGAAAGCATCTCAAATCCGCCGAAAAGCTCCGGCAGCCTCAGAAAGATCCGCCGCAGTCCATCCGGCATCTCCCGCTCTGCCAGAAGCGCCTCCACGCCGAAATGGTTTTTATCCTCGATCAGATTCCGAAGCGTCTCCTGTGTCTGCTCGTCCATCCCCGCTTCCTCCGCGAGCCCGCGGAAAAAGTCCATCTGGCCGAGTTCCACCTGAAATTCCTTTAAACCGGCGCTTTTCAGCGCGTCGATCACCATGACGAGCATCTCCGCGTCCGCGTCCGCGGATCCGTCGCCGACCAGTTCCACGCCGGTCTGCGTGATTTCCTTCAGACGCCCCTGATAGCTGGAATTATTGATAAATGTCCGTTCACGGTAACAAAGCCGCACCGGCACCGTCTCGTCCATGAAATACTTGGCCACGCACCTGGCGACGGCCGGCGTCACATCCGGTTTCAGAACCAGCGTGTTGTTTTCCCGGTCAAAGAATTTGAACATCTCCCGCGAACTGACGCTGCCCCGCTCTTTCTGGAAGATATCGAAAAACTCGAAAGTCGGAGTCTCGATATCCTGGTAGCCGTAGCGGTGAAAGGTCTTGCTGATCCGGCTCTGTACGGCCAGCTTCCGGGCGCACTCCCCGTTATAGAGATCTCTGACGCCTTCCGGCGTATGAAGTAAACTGATTCCCATGCGTTTTCCCCGTCCCTGTCAATCTTATGGATGCGTCTGTGCGCATCCTGGCACGCTGCACCGGCTGTACACCGCCGCGACTGCCCGGATGCAGTGCCGGGATCGCCTTTTTGCAAATAAGAAAGCGGCTGCTTTCATATGGCACAGTGATAGCCTGGTAACGTGTGAAACCATTATACGAAAGCTGCCGCAATTTGTCAATCATTCTTTTTGGCTGTCCGGATGCAGTACCGTCCCGATTCCCTGTACTGTCCCGATTCCCTGCGCCTTCCCGCCGCACCCTCCGCTGCAGCCGTCGAAGCAGTAGGTACAAAGCCTGCATTTCGGCAGTCCGATGGATTCCACCAGATCGTCCAGCCTGTGATAGCGAAGCGTCGTGAAATTCTGCTGCCTGCGGATATCCTCAAGCATCGCCTCATAGCGGTCGCTTTCCGGATCTGCGTACTCTTTCAGCGTCTTCTCCGCGTTCTCCCCCTCGCGCGCCAGAATCACGCGGCGGGCGATCAGATCCAGATCGGACTTGGAGCGGGAGAAATTCAGGAAGCGGCAGCCGTATACCAGCGGCGGACAGGCCGGCCGCACATGGACCTCCTTCGCGCCGCTCTGATACAGGAATTCCGTGGTCTCTCTCAGCTGCGTTCCGCGGACAATGGAATCGTCGATCAGAAGGAGCTTCTTGTTCTCGATCAGCGCTTTCACCGGCAGCAGCTTCATCCTCGCGATCAGATTCCTCTGGTTCTGGCTTACCGGCATAAAGGAACGGGGCCAGGTGGGCGTATATTTGATAAAAGGCCTTGTAAAGGGCACTTTCGACTCGTTGGCGTAACCGATGGCATGGGCTGTACCGGAGTCCGGCACGCCGGCTACCATGTCGGGATGCACATTGCCGGCCGCCATATCGCGCCTTGCCAGCGCCTTTCCGCAGCGATAGCGCATTTCCTCCACATTAATCCCTTCATAGGAGGACGGCGGATACCCGTAGTAAACCCACAAAAAGGAGCAGATCTGCAGTTCCTCTCCGGGCTTTGCCAGCTGCTCAACGCCGTCCGGCGTCATGCGGACGATCTCTCCCGGGCCGAGCTCCCGCACATCCGTGTAGCCCAGATTCAGATAGGCGAAGCTCTCCATGGAGACGCAGTAGGCGTCCTCCTTTCTGCCGATGACAAGGGGCGTGCGGCCGACCTTGTCCCTGGCCGCGTAGATGCCGTCTTCCCTCAGCAGAAGCATGGTCATGGAGCCGTCCACGATATCCTGAACATAGCGGATGCCCTCCACGAGACTGTCCCTGCGGCAGATCAGCGCGCCGATCAGCTCCGTCACGTTGACCAGGCCGTTGGTCATCTCCTGGAAATGGGTATGCCGGTCGTCATAAAGCTCTTTCAGCAGCTGGTCGTAGTTATTCACCTTGCCGACGGTCGCGATGGCAAAGCTTCCCAGATGCGACTGGATGATGATGGGCTGCGGTTCGAAATCGGAGATGCACGCGATCCCGTAATACCCGGTCATTTCCTCCACGTCCCGCTCGAATTTGGTGCGGAAGGGCGAATTCTCGATGTTATGAATGGCGCGGTGAAAGCCGTCAGGGCCGTAAGTCGCCATGCCGCCTCTGCGGGTGCCCAGATGGGAATGGTAATCCACCCCGTAGAATACTTCGTGGGTACAGTTCTGTCTGGATACGACTCCGAATAAGCCTCCCATATGTAATGTCTCCTTTTCCAGTATGATAGAAGTCTCATGCCATGCGTTTGAAAGGCGGCGCGGACAGACATTGTGCCGTGCAGTCCGCGCCGTTTCCATCATGGGATAATAACATAAAAGCACGCCGGATTCAAGACCTAATTTCGACCTGCGTCTTCCCGGCCGGCCTTTTACCCGGCCCGCGCTCCACGCCCGCCTTCACCATGCACGGCGGCCGCCCGCGGCACACCGCCTATCCGACGTAGAACAGTCCCTCGAAGCAGTCGAATTCGTTGATTCCGTTGATCGTGCCGTAGAAGGGTTCTCCCTCCACCTGCACGCGGCAGTATCCGCCGTCATCCATCCGGAAAACCATCCAGGACTCCCCGTCCGTGCGGACGGGATGAAGTACGGTTCCGACCGCAAGCGTCGTCTCCGTCCCATCCGTGATGTCCGGCTGCGCCGAAACCGTCGCGGGAATCTCCGTCTTTACCGTCACGGAATTATCCGTCCCGTAGCCGTAAAGCGTATAGAAATCCGTATTCGCCTCGGGCAGTCCGTCCTCTCCCAGACGGTAATCCTTCCAGCCGCTGTAGCTTCCCAGGAATTCCATCCGCGTGCTCATGACGAAGTTCTCCGTGCTTCCGCCCGGCTCCCTCAAAATCATAGGAGAAAGATCGGTCACATACACCGGTGTGCCCCCGGTCAGTTCAAACACGGCGATGATCGGCCAGTCGTTATCGCCGAACAGCTGGACATAGCACCAGATTCTTCCGTTCTCTCCATAGAGCACCCAGGCGGAATCGAAGCTCCCGTATTCCGTATGGACGGCCTCGACGTCGTTGACGGACACCGTGCACTCCGACTCGGATTCCCCCTCCGGGACATAAGCGCTCACGGACAGGGCATCCGCCACGCCGTCGCCGGTCACGTCGGCCGCGTCATCATAGCCCCATCTGCACAGCCGGATCAGACCGCCGCCGTCCGGAAGATATTTCTCCTGAAAGAGATCCTGAAACTCCGAGAAATGCAGCGGCACCTCGATACAGCCCATCGCGTAGGAGGCAACGACGTATTCATTGAAATAAACGGTCACGCCTTCCCGGCTGATCGTCCACTCCAGAGCGTCTCCGCCGCCGTAAAACATCTGGGAAACGGTATCCTTATAATCCTCAAACAGAAGCGGACCAACGTCCTCCTCCCCCGCGTCGATCCGCGCAAGCTCCTCCGTCACAGCCGCGTAGACCTGATCGTAATCTTTCGCCACGTCCTTAAGGGTCAGAATCTGCCCGGTCGCCGCGTCCATATTCACGCCCCTTTGGTAAGAGCCGCCGTGGGCGCCCCCGCTATACCACTCCTCCTGATCCAGAAAGCTGAAAATCCTGTCGTCCGCGCGCTGAATACTGGCGTCGCGGCTGACCGTATAGTACCCGCTGTGATATTCTTCCTCGTGGTAAGACTTCGCCTCCTGGTAAAGTTCGTCATAGGACGACTGCATATCGTCCCAGACGCCGTCCCAGTACCGGTTCACACTGTCGTTGAGCGTCTCATAGCCCGGATCCTGAATCGTCATCGTCACCGAGTCCATGGTCAGGATCGGCTCATAGGTCGTCTCATCGCTGTCCGAACGGTAATGGAAGGACGTCGTAACGTGAAGCACGGTCGGGCCGGAATCGGTTATCACGCTCCCGTTTACGGTCTCCTCCCCGCTCTCTGCAGGCGCTTCGGACGTCGGTTCCTCCGCGGCTTCCTGGGTCGGGGCCGCGTCGGTTTCTTCCTCCTTGGCGCTCTCCGTCTCCTCCGCGCTTTCCTCCTGTGAAGCAGTGCTCTCCTCCACGGTCTGCGCCGTCTGCGTACTCTCCCCGGCAGACGAGCAGGCGGACAAAAGCACCGTAACCCCGATCAGAAATACCGCCGTTTTTTTCATGTTGTTTTCCTCCCGTTTCTTCTACTTTCTCCGCCGTTTAAGTATAACGCAAATGTCCGCTATTTACAAGATGGTTGTGAAAAGGTATAATTATAACAGCAAAAAGAAAGGAACCGATCTATTTATGAAATCTTCGTCAGAACTGCGCACACTTCTGCGCAACATTGATCATAAGAGCTATCCGGCGTACAAATCCCTGGCCGGAAGCTACCAGTTCGGCAATTACGTTTTATCCATCGACCATGTGCAGGGGGATCCGTTCGCCTCTCCCTCCAGTCTGCATGTCGAGGTGCCGCACAAGGACGCCGGCTTTCCGGCCGCCTATTACGACCGCGGCTATGTGCGGACGGCCCTGGCGGACTATCTGACGCGCCGCATGGAGGAACAGTTTTCCGCCTATAACTTCAAGGCCAAGGGCTCCGGCAAAAGCGGGCTTTTGGCGATCAGCCGCTGCGGGCAGGAAGTCCTGGCGCGAACCGCCTGCGAGATCACTGCCCAGAAGATCATCGTGCGCTTCCATGTGGGCTTTCCGGCCTTCGGGCGCACGATCAACGCCGGCGAGCTGGACAGAATTTTCTTTGATTTCCTGCCAAGGTGCGTTGAAAACGGGTGCTTTATGCGCAGGCAGAATGCGGCGCGCCTGAAAGCGGCGATCGATCTCGCGGAGGATCAGGAGGAAATCCGGCGCTATCTGCGGGCGAACCGGCTCGTGGCTTTCGTGGCCAACGGGGCCGTTCTTCCGCGCAAAAGCGGCGTGTCCGACCTGCCTTTGGGCGGAAGCGTTCCGTTTCGTTCGCCCGCGTCCATGGAGATCAGTATCGTGCTTCCACACGCCGGAACAATAAGCGGTATGGCCGTGCGCCGCGGCATCACGCTGATCGTGGGAGGCGGCTATCACGGCAAATCCACGCTTTTGGAGGCGCTCCAGATGGGAGTCTACAACCATATCGCCGGAGACGGGAGGGAATACGTCATCACCGACGATACCGCCGTCAAGCTGCGCGCCGAGGACGGACGCTGCATCCGTCAGGTAGACATCTCCATGTTCATCCGCGATCTCCCGAACAAGAAAGATACCGCCTGCTTCTCCACAGAGGACGCAAGCGGCAGCACCTCACAGGCGGCCGGCGTAATCGAGGGAATCGAGGCCGGAAGCGGTCTCTTCCTGATCGATGAGGATACCTCCGCCACGAATTTTATGGTCAGGGACGAATTCATGCAGCAGGTCGTCAGCCGCAGCCAGGAACCGATCACGCCGTTTCTGGAGCGGGCAAGGGATCTGTACGAAAAGTCCGGCATTTCCACAATCCTTGTGGCCGGAAGCTCCGGCGCGTTCTTCTATATTGCGGATACCATTCTGCAGATGGATTGCTACCGGCCTGTGGATATCACGGAGCATGTGAAAAAGCTATGCAAAGAACATACGGCCCCGCGGACGCAGGCGCCCGACTTCGCGGTTCCGTCCTTTGACAGAATCCTGCGCGCCTCAGTCGGAGAAAGCTCCCGCGGCGGCCGCAATGACCGCGGAAAAATCAAAACCTTCGGCATGGATTCCTTCTCCATCGACCGTGAAACCGTCGACATGCGCTACGTGGAGCAGCTGGCGGATTCGGAACAGCTGGCCGCTTTGGCCCATATGCTGCGGTATGCGCTGGAACATGCGCTTGGCGGGCAGATGACGGTGCGCCAGGCTGTAAAATGGGTCTACGATACGCTGGAAAAAAAGGGCTGGGAGCCCTTCTGCGCTTCCTATGTGCCCTGCGGGCTCGCGAAGCCGCGGATTCAGGAGCTCTATGCATGTCTGAACCGCTACCGCGGATAAGTTACCACTCTCTTTTGATATCTTCCTCTTTGACGCCGTAGCTAAAGAGGAACTCCCGCAGATCGTCGTCCGTGCGGATAAACATAAGCTCATCAAATTTTCCGGTGGCCGTGTCCTTAAAACCGGCCACCTTCTCTCCGTTGCAGATGCTGGCCTTGATGACCGGGATCTTGCCGGTCTTATCGTATTCCACGGTTGGTCTGGAATGTCTTCGAAACATGATTGATTCCCCCTTGTTTTATTTATGGAGCGCGTCCTGCGGCTCATCCCCCATACGTAAGCGCCTTCGCCTTCCACAGAAAATCCATAATCATCGGAACCTGTCTCTCCCAATCGGCCTCGCAGTGGCCGCCGCCCGTCTGGCAGTAGACCTGGGCCGCCGCTCCCTGCGCCTCAAGCCGCGCCGCCACGGAACGGTTTCGGCGGGAGGTGTAGCTATGACGGTCCTCACACGTGTGATCCGTGACGCCCTTCGCCTCCCGGGTGCCCCAGGAGAGCCAGACTCTGGTATCGGCGTCCACAGGGTAATCCTTCAGATCCCGGTACACTCTCGGCATACAGAACGCGATCGCGCTGGACACGCACGCGGCCTTGGAGAAACACCAGTTATAGCGCAGCACGCCGTACAGCGCCATCAAACCGCCCATACTGGAACCGCCGATACCAGTACAGGCCCGGTCGGAATAGGTGCGGTACTCCCAGTCGATCATCGGCTTCACCTGCTCTGTGATCCAGCGGAAGGTGGCGTCCCCGATGCAGTCCAGATTGCTGCAGAAGCCCCAGCTCATGCGGTACGGACAGTACTCGTTTAAGCGGTCCGTGCCGTCGTGGCCGCATTCCATGCCGACGATAATCATCGGTTTGTCCCAGCGGTCCAGGAAGTCTTTAAGCCCCCAGCTTTTACCGTAGGTAGCGTCTCCGTCGTAAAACAGATTGTGACCGTCGAAGAAATACATGACCGGATAGCGCTCATCCGTCCGGTCGTATGAATCCGGGAGGTAGATGTGCAGACGCCGGTTCTGTCCCGCAGGCGGATAATAACAGTCGCGTTTGATTACCATGGTTTACTCCTGCAGAAAATAATCGATCGTCTTCAGCGCGTTCTCCCTGTTCGGCGGAGCCGCGAACGCGCAGAGGATAATCCGGTCCGCGCTGGTCGTGACGTACTGCCTGATCGCCGCGCTCTCCGTAATATCGATTCCGTATTCCAGCTCGTCGCCGACCGAAGTGACGCTGCCGTCAACATCCGTTTCCACGATATGGCCCGTCACCAGGCTGTCGCTCACTTTATCGTATGTCTCCGCCGGGAGAAGCTCTTTCATATCGGCCAGAAGCCCCATATTCGCCTGATTTTGGAATTCTTCATAGGAACAGACAATCAAATCCAGCTGGCGGGCCCCCGCGATCGTCATGTACGCCAGATTCATCTGATAGTCCGTCGTATCGTAATAGCTGACGCCGATATAATCCTTCTTCCGCTCAATGCCGATGTATTCCTTTATCTCAGCCCCCATCTCCTCGGTCTCGCTTATAAATGTGTTGCTCAAAAACGCAACGGTCAGAACATCCTTGGAAGGATTAATGACCGACGTATAGAGCATATAGATGATAAACGCGGCTGCCGCGATCAGGCCCACCGCGCCTATCAGATAGTAATCCTTAAAATAGTCCAGCTTCTGCCGAAGCGGCAGATTCTTAAGCTCTTCCTTCGTCACCGTGTCCTTCGTGCGGCTGTAAATCGACGCGTCGTCGCCGAGAGTCGTCTTCCTATGTTCAATATCCATATCCAAAAACTCCTTTCTGCTCCCTATTATATCACTGTGCGGGCCGTCCGCAACCGGTTTATTGAAAATTAAGATTCATCGCCGGAAAATTTAGAAAAGCCGGAAAACTGGAAAAGGGAAAAAAATTAGAAAATATCAGAAAAGGGAGCGCTCCGCGGCCGGCATCGGCCGCGGGGCGTTCCCCGCGATCACTAATGCAAATCGCCTGCGTATCCTGCAGACTTACGCTTCCTCAAAGTATCCTGCAGACTTACGCTTCCTCAAACCACCCGAAATCCACGCAGCGTCCCAGATCCCAGGCGTCCCAGCCCTTCCAGGCGTCGCCGTCCACCGTGTCGATCAGCAGCTTGTAGCTCCAGAAGAAATACCCGGAGCCGTGGGACCAGGCCTTCTTCTGCATCCGATCGATGGCCGTGTAGATCTTCTTCTTCTCCTCGTCGGAGACCTCCGTCATCGCCTCCATCTCGCCGTTTAAGACCGTCTGGCCGCCCTTGGTGTCGCGCCCGCAGGCCATGGAGTTGAACAGGCACCACTCGCCGACGATCACCGGGAAATACTTCTGCATCTCGATGATCTCCTTCTCGTAATTCTCCTCCACGAATTTCTCATAGGCCTCTACGTTCTGCTCGCAGCCCATGGATTCGGCCACCATCAGATACATATGGGTGTCCAGAACCACGTTGGCGTACTTCTCCTCCTGCATGAAGTCCTTCCATGCCGTGAAATCGAAGCCGTCGTGGATCACGACCACCTTATCCTCCGCCAGATGGGGATTGATCTTATCATAAGCGGTCAGATAAAACTCACGAAGCTGACCCATCTCATATCCCTTCGAGCCGGCGGCCTTCTCCGGTTCCACCGGCGCGTAGCGCTGGGCCACGCCCATCACATCCCACATCTGCTGGGAGACAGGCTCATTTAAAATCTCGATGCCCCACAGTCCTTCCCGGTGTCCGTAGCGCTCCGCCAGCCGCTCCAGAACCGTATAGACGAATTCGATCTCCTCCGGCTCCTGGAAGAACTTGCAGACGCCGCAGATGCCGCCGTTGTCAAAGCCGTTCTGGGAATCCGGCGCCGTGTGGAGGTCGATCAGGATCTTAAGTCCGTAGCGTTCCGCCCACAGAAACGCCTTGTCCAGCTCCCCGATGCAGCCGATGAACGGCTCCCGGTCGCCGAAGATGAAATACGGCACCGGGATACGGACCGTATTTAAGCCCATACGCTTCATCGTGACGAAATCCCGCTCCGTGATATATTCGCTGCGGTGGATCCGCATGCGGGCCTCGTAGACCTCCGGGGCAAGCTGTCTCGGAAGATAATACTCGTCCTCCGCGGTGGTTCCGTCAAACAGTGCCGGGTTCATCCATTTCTCCAGCACCAGCCAATTACCGAGATTGACGCCCTTAATATCCTTAATGATTCCTTTATTCACGAGAGATACCTCCTGTTTTCAGACTATATAATCATTTCTTTTGTGAAAAACGGGGCTGATAACGCATTATCAGCCCCGCCATACTGCTCAGTCACAAGCAGAATCAGGTACTAGACCCTAACGGAAATGTAAATTCGACTTACTGTCCAAGGCTCTCGATGTAAGCGTCGAGCTGCTTCTGGCACTCCTCGACGACCTTGTCGATACCCGCGGACTTCATCGCCTGACGGTACTCCTCGATGGAAGCCTCCACGTCGTCGGTGTAGCCCAGCTCCAGCGGCCAGCCGTACTGCTGCTTCGCGTTGGTGCAGGCGGCGACCTCGGTGGTAATGTTGGTGGTATCCAGAACGAAGCCGGTGAACTTCTCGGTTCCTACGCCGTCCTGAATATGCTCTTCCCATTCCTGACGGATGGTGTCATACTCTTCGGGAACGCCGGCCTGGTTGCGGTTCAGTTCCATCGTACGGGCAGCCCACATGGCGCTGGTGCCGTAGAGATCCGTATCAAGAACCGTGAACTGGCCCTGATCGTTCAGCTCATAGGTGGTGCCAAGCACACCGTAGTAGAACGCGTCGTACACTTCCTGATCGGTCGTGATCAGGTTCCACAGCGCCAGGGCTCTCTCCGGGTTCTTCGCCGTGTTGGAGATAACCATGCAGTCCTGCGTGAACGGAAGATGGGCGACATCCTTGGTCATGGTGCCGAACTTGAAATCCCAGTCGGGCTGAAGAACCGTGTATCCGGACCAGCTGTCGATGTTGTGGAACTTCATGGCGGCCTTGCCGTTCTGCGTCTTCTGGGTATCGGTATCAGCCAGAGCGGACTTGGTCCAGTAACCCTTGTCTCCCCAGCTCTTCATCCTCTTGTAGAAATCGGTCGCGCCCTCCAGATCGTACAGCGGGGTCACGGTCGGATGCTCCGCGGACGGATCATAGAACAGGAAGCGAAGGTTCGCGTCGATGTCGTAAAGTCCGTTGGAACGGGTCCAAACCAGGGACAGCTCGGGACCGGAAGAATACTGGTCGATCGCTTCCATCTCCGGATGGTTCGCCACGATGTAATCGCAGAACTGCTCAACCTCGTCGAACGTATCGATCGTATCGGTCATGCCGGCCTCCGCAGCCAGGTCGCCGCGGTAGATGCTTCCGTAGGTCGTATAGGTCGGAAGCAGGGTCGGAACCGCGTACAGATGTCCGTCTACGGTAGCCTGCGCCAGCGCGGTCTCAGACTGCAGCGCGTAGTTGTCAGGAGCGTACTGCTGAAGCATGGTATCCAGCTCCATGAACGCGCCTCTTCTCGCCAGGTTGGAGAATCCCAGCCAGCCGGCGCAGTAGGCCATATCGAACGCCTCGCCGGAGGAGAACAGAAGCGGATACTTCTGCGCATACTCAGCCCAGCCGATCCAGTTGATCTTCAGCGTGCAGTTCAGTTTCTCTTTCAGCAGCTTATTCAGGTTCTCATCCACGATATCCTGTCCGGCAGGACGGTCGCTGATGACGTACATCACGAGTTCCACTTCCTTGGAAGTATCAACCGCAGCCGCCTCACCGGAGCCGCCGCCCGATGCGGAGCCGCCTGACGAAGATCCGCCGCCGCAGCCGGTGAGAAGACTTAAGCCCATCGCAGCTGCAAGCAGTGTTGCAAGTACTCTTTTTTTCATTCTTTTTACCTCCTTATAATTCCCACAGCGCGGGTGCGCCGGTGGTTACATGAATACATTTCCGCGTACCGACGCAGTTTTCGGCAGCACACGGATCATCAACGCTTTTACGGCGCCGCAATCAGCCCTTGACGGAACCGATCGTGATACCGGCGATGAAGTACTTCTGTACGAACGGATACACGATCACGATGGGGCCTGTGGCCACAACCGCCATCGCCAGCTTTAAGGAGTTGGACGGCAGGTTCTGGACCTGGATACCGGCCTGCGCCGCGATCCGCGACAGCGCCTGCGTCTGCTGCTGGATCGAATACAGCATGTACTGCAGCGGGTACTTGGTCTCGGTGCTCATGTACAGCATGGCGTTGTACCAGTCGTTCCAGTAGCCCAGGGCCAGGAACAGACCGATGGTCGCCAGACCGGACTTCAGAAGCGGAAGGATGATCGTGAAGAGGATCCTCCACTCGCCCGCTCCGTCCAGCTTCGCCGACTCGATCAGGGAGAACGGCACGTTGTTCACGAAGGTCCTCATGATCAGCAGGTAGAATACGTTGAACATACCCGGCAGGATCAGCGCCAGCATGTTATCCTTTAAGTGCAGGTACTGGATATAGAAAATGTAGGTGCTGACCATTCCGCCGTTGAACAGCGTCGTAAAGTAGAAGAAGAACGACAGCCAGTTGCGGTATTTGAAATCCTTACGGCTGATGACGTATGCCGTCATCGTGGTCAGCAGAAGGCCCAGCAGGGTGCCGACAGCCGTGATGAAGATGGACACGCCGTAGGCGCGGATGATCCTCTCAGGCGTCTTGAAGATAATACCGTAAGCCTCCAGGGAGAACTCTCCCGGGATCAGGCTGAAGCCGTGGAAGCTGATCCACTGCTCCGCGGTCACGGAACCGGACAGAAGCAGAAGGAACGGGATCAGGCAGACCACAGCGACCAGAAGCACGATGCTGTAGCAGATTACATAGAAGGCCTTGGAAGATGCGCTCAGCTTGATCTTGCGCGGCGCGGACGCCATCATATCTTTATCATTCTTTGCCATAATGTCTTCCCCTCCTTCTTTAGAACAACGCGTAGTCTTCGTCGATCTTCTTCACGATCGTGTTGACGATCATGATGATGGCGAAGCACAGTACGGACTGATAGA
>CANRHU010000043.1 GCA_947630485.1 uncultured Lachnospiraceae bacterium | reverse complement strand
AAGGTCCGTTTGCTGCTGACTTCCGCCACAGCTTCACAAGGATATCACATCTGTTTGGCTTTGTCAACAACTTTTTTAAATTTTTCACCGCTCACAAAAAAGCATATTTTCAAACGGTGGAATTATAATATACCATTCCAATCCGGGAATTGTCAAGGGATTTGTTTTATTTTTTTGAACAATTTTTTGCTCCTTTTCAGCCACCACAATATATGCGATTTTCCTTTATTTTTCACTATATTTTGTAGGTAAGCAAAAAGCGTGTCAGGACCCGGCCGCCCTTTCCTTCGTCAAATTGTATCTATTCTATATATTATATATTCAATTTTAAGCTATGATTCCTCGGACAACCCCCAGCAGCAAGCGCGAGATCAAATTATAGCGATAGAGGAACAACAGCCATGGGCTGGCCGCAATCTGCTCTAAAAGTGCAGACGCCCAGGAAAAAGCAGAAAATACAGTGATCAGCAGCGCCGCAAGCCACAGAAAAAAGAGCCCTTCAAAGCCGCCAAGCAGCGCTCCGGCTAACTGGTTCATTCCAGACAGAATCGGCAGCTTGGCTACCAGATCCAATGCTCCGGCCAACAGCTTCAACGATATATAAACCACCAAAAACAATACAACAAATCCCACAAACTGAATGACCACATTGGCCAGATAATTGCCGATATATTCAGCGAAAGCATCGACGCCAAGCGCCGCATAGACCTCACGGTTATTGTTTTCAATCAAGACATTTTTCAGATCTTCCGGCAGATGCATCTCCTCAATAAACTGCCGCTGGGCTGCCGGCATCTGTGCGTCTGGAAGCTCTTCTGCCTTGCTGACTCCAAACGCGTCGCTGACGCTGTCTGTAATCCAAGCGTAAATCGGCGTTTTATCCTTGACAAACGTCCCCACATACGGCATGGCAAAATGGACTGTAACCAGAGTAATCGCTAATGCCGCCATAGAAACTGCCAGGCGGATGAGCCCTCTGTAATGACCGTAGAGCACCATGCCCAGCAGATAAATTCCTACCGCTATTTCCAACCAGTTTTTCATCGATTTCCCATTTCCTCAGATCTCATTCTCAGAAAAGATAAATTTTTCAATCGCCTGGGCAACGCCGGAATCATTGTTGCAAGCCGTTACATAGTCCGCCGCCGCCTTAAGGTCTTCCTCCGCGTTCTCCATAGCAATTCCAATGCCGGCCTCTCTAATCAAAGAATCGTCATTACCGCCATCACCAAAAGCCATTGTCTCGCGAATATCAACATCTAAAAGTGCACTCAAGCGCAGCAGCGCCGCTCCCTTGGATGCGCCCGCGCCATTAATCTCCAGATTATTTACTACGGAAGACGTAACCAAAATATCCGGAATTTGTGCCAGCTGTTTTCTCAAAAGCTCCCGTTCAGAGGAATCGGCAAAATACAGATTGATCTTATTCACCCTTGTATCCGGCCGAACCACATATTCGAGAACATCTGGAACCTTCGTGCGGGTTTGACGAATCATCCGCTGAATTACCGGCGATATGCCAAACTGCTCCAAATGATCATAATAGCAGGCTTCCGAAATGCCCCGGCCATCCACATAAGCGTCGCACATCACCCGCGGATACTTCCGGGCCAGCCTCATGACGGTTTCCGCCGTCTCCTTGTCAAGCAGCTGTGCATCCAGCTGACTGCCTGTTTTGAGATCTTCTATGGAACCCCCATTGATCGTAATCGCATAGCGGATACCCAGGTTCAGAATTTCCTGCGGAATCCCTGCCGCCAGACGTCCGGTACAGGGAACAAGATAGATCCCCCGCCCCGCGCAAGCTTTCAACGCATCACGGTTTCGCTCCGGAAGGCGCTTCTCATCATCCAGCACCGTTCCATCCAGATCAAACGCTATCAACCGAATTCTCATAAATTTCCCTGACTGTCCTATATAAAATGCTCCTCACGGAGAATCAGAAGACCTTCTTTATTATACTTGGCAGAGAAAATCCCCTTGATCATACGGCCAAGCGACGGCTTCTCCGCCTTGTCGGCCGCTTCCTCAATCATCGCCTCAGCATTTTCCTTCGTCAGAGGAACCCCATCCTCCTCCATCAATTCCACGCGCTCATAAAGCGCCAACATGCTCTTGCCGGTAATACTGCAGTCAATCTCCGCCGCGTAATCACAGGCATACTGCGCAAAGGAATCCGGATCCATCTCCACTCCATAGTCGTCGCCGCGCCGCTCTGGTTCCGTCTCCGTCTGTTCAGTAACGACTGTCCGCTCTTGGTCAGATACCTCTGTGATTGCCTCCGGTTCCTCTTCTTCCTTCTCCGATATCTCCTCTTGCTCTTTCTCTTCCTGTTCCTCCGCAACCGTCTTGTCAACCGCTGCTTCCGGCGTCTTTTCACCGTCAATCCGGTCAAACTTTTCCAGCTGCCCCGGATACTTCTGATACATTTCCTCAATCTGCCGCGGATTATCAAGAAGCACCACAACCATACCGCTTTCATCCGCAGTTATGAGCTGATCCAGCTTCTCCAGTTCCGCGCCGGACAGATCCCCGGCCTCATCAACAATCAAATCTTTCCCGGCTAACTTATCGGCCACATTCTCGACGCCGCGGCTGTTAAGCTTGCCCCCCGCAATTTTAACCGTCTGATTATGGCTGTTATTCTGCAGATGATAAGCTTTCAGTCTCTCGACAGCTTTCTCCATGCCCTTCTCCGGGGTTCTGGTCTCAATCACCATGAACCTTGGAACCGGCTCTGCAGGTATCTCTGCCTGCTCCGCAGCCGCCTTGGTCTCCGGTTCTGCCGTAGAGGACTCTGCTTCCGCAGCCATATCTCCGCTCGAGTCCACCTGATCATAGCGATCCTCCTGCGCTTCATCCTCAACGACCTGGGCTTCCTTTTCCTCCGGTCTGAGCGCGTGCGGAAGCGCCCGGTTGATCTCATATAATTTTTTCGTGCGTTCTTCCATCAAAGCCGCGTCATCCGCAACCCCGTCTCTTGTAATCCTGGACATCTCACGAGCCAGCTTTTCCTGGGCTGCCGCCTGATGAAAATTAGCCACCAGCTCTTCATCCAAAGTTGCCCTTCCCGATGAATAACCCGCCGTATCTTCCACACCCGCATTCATCCCTTCTGACGGCTGAACAACCTCGTCTGAGACATATTCTCCTGCCGGATACGCCTCGTACTGTTCGTTGTATCCGAACTCACCCTCTTTTTCGAAAGCGGCGGCCTGCTGATCAGAGTCTCCGGATGGATAAACATACTCTCCCTGCCCCGCAGCCATATAGGAATCATCCGTATAGGAACCTGCGTAGGCACCGTTCACGTATGGTTTATCTGCATACGCTTCCCCATTATACGCGTCTGCCGGATACTGCCCGTCCGAATACGATTCTCCTGAGTATTCCCTATCCGGGAACTGCATTTCCGTAGAATAGGCGTTCCCATCGGAATATGATTCATCATCGCCAAACACATCCAGCCCGCCGTTTGCGAATTCCTGCTCGACCGCTTTATATTGCGCCTCATACTTATCCGGATTTTTCACCAAATCCTTCTGATAATCGGAGAGCACCGCAAACTGGGACTTTAATTCCAGCGCTTTATCAACATATTTTCCAAAAGCGAACATCAGCGTGATCTTATCGCACATCTGTACGCACAGGGCCTTCTCGCCTACAGCCGCATACAGCTCAGCCAGCTCATACATCCAGCGTTCGTCCAACTCTGTAGAAACATATTTCTCCAAGGCAGGCAGCAGCTGACGGGAAGACGCTCCCTTTGCCTTCAGAATCAGATAGCGCAACAGATGCTGACGCACATCCCCCGGTGCCACTTCGCTGAATTCCCGATAATACTCCTCCGCTTCCCGGACATTTCCTTCTCGAAGGGCCAGCTCGACAAGTTTAAAAAGCAGCCGCTTGCTGACCGGCGCCCGGTCATATGCCTGCAGAAGAATCTCCTTTGCTTCCTGATATTCTCCATTCTTCTCATACACCTGGGAAATCATCGCCAGCAGATTTGCATTGCGGACACGCCGCCAGTCTATGGTGTCTGCGATTTTCATGGAAGTCGTAAAATCGCCCTTTGTCACCAGTTTTTTGATCTGTTCAACTTTGATGTTAAACTCGTATTTGTCCATGGTATTCCTCTCCTGCCAACATTTTTCGCGGCGGTCACAATTCGACACGCCCTTCCAGCGCACGGAGCAGAGTCACCTCGTCAATGTTCTCCAAATCCCCGCCGACCGGAACTCCGCTTGCGATGCGGCTGACTTTAATTCCTGTAGGCTTTATCAGCTTGCTGATATACATCGCCGTAGTCTCTCCCTCCAGACTTGAATTTGTGGCGATGATTACCTCATTTACATCTCCCTGAAGGCGCTGCATCAGCTCCTTCAGTTTAATATCGCCAGGGCCAATTCCCAGCATCGGGGAAATCGCTCCGTGAAGTACATGGTAAACTCCATCGTATTTGCCGGTCCTCTCATAGGCTACATAATCCCTTGGAGTTTCTACCACCATGATCGTCCTGTGATCACGGCCGGCATTCCGGCAGACCGGGCACAATTCCTGATCTGTCAGCGTATAGCATTCCCTGCAGTAACGAATATTTCTCCGTGCCTCTGTCATGGAAGACGCAAGCCTGTCCACCTGCTCCTCAGGCATATTGATGATATGGAACGCAAGCCGCTGGGCCGATTTGGCGCCTATACCGGGAAGCCGAGACAATTCTTCAATCAGCCTCGTAATCTGTCCACTGTAATATTCCATAACTTAGAACGGAAGACCTCCGCCCAAACCGCCGGTAAACCTGGCCATGGCGCTGGCGGAATCTTCCTCCATCTGACGAAACGCTTCATTGGTCGCCGCCATGATCAGATCTTCCAGCATTTCCACATCATCCGGATCTACCGCTTCCGGAGAGATTTTTACCGCTGTAACTTCTTTTTTGCCAGAAACGGTTACGCTGACCGCGCCCCCGCCTGCTGCCGCCGTATATTCCTTACCTTCCAGTTCCTTTGTAGTCTCCTCCATCTGACGCTGCATGCGCTGTGCCTGCTTCATCAGATTGTTCATGTTGCCCGGCATGCCGCCTGGAAATCCGCCACGTTTCGCCATGATTGTTTGATCCTCCTGCTTCTCTAATCATCTATCATCGGGGCGCAGCCTGCCGCGCAAACGGCGGCTGCATAACTAAACTATTCTTCCTCGATGGAAATATCCATATGGATATGCTCTTTCAAATCCTCCTCGCTCACATAAACCGTATCTGTGCGCTCTCCGCTTCCTAAAAGTCTTGCCTTAAAATAAATATCTTTGCCGTAGGTTGATTTCACATAGTTCTCCAGCTGGCCCAGAACCGTAGGTCTTCTGCCGAATTCAAAGCTGTTTACACCGGAAAATGCAATCGTTAAGCAGCCGTCTCCGCCCGGTTCCACAATGGTATCGCGAAAATTGGGTCTCACGGCGCCGCCCAGGGCACGGACAATCTTGGCCCAGTCATTGCGAATCAGCTGCAGATCCTCTGCCTGCGCCTTGGGAAGAACAACTTCACGCGGCGGCACTGCCGCCTGCGCGTACGTGCCAGACGCCGTGTTTAACGCAGCGTTCTGCATTGCAGCAGCGTTCTCTTCCCCGCCTGCCGGGCCGAAAAACGCCCCTTCCGCTCCGGAGGGCACGCGAGCCGGCACACCCTCTTCGAGGGTTTCTTCAATTTTGTTCAGCCGCTCAATGACAGCGTCATACGTATGCTCCATCTGCGGTTTTGTCAGTTTGATCAGCGCGAGTTCCACCAGCACACGCTTTTGGGATGCATAGCGCAGCTGATTGGACAGTTCAGAAAATACTCTGATATAACGCATCAAAGTCTCTCCGTCTGTCCGGTCTGCGTCCTCTTTCAGAAGCCGCAGGTTCTCCGTGGACATATCCACAATATCCTCTGCGTGTTCCGCCGTCTGCGTCAGCAGAAGATTACGCATATACCAAATAAAATCTGTCACAAATTGGGACAATTCCCTGCCCTGAATCACCAGATCCTCCAGCTGACGAATGCACTCTGTCGTCTGGCCGTCCGTCACAGCCCGGAACATCCGGCTGAAAACCGCGGTATCCACAGCCCCCAAAACATCCAGCACATGATCATAGGTCAGCCGTTCTCCATAATGGAACGCAACGCATTGATCCAAAAGGCTTAACGCATCGCGCATAGAACCGTCCGCCGCCCTCGCAATGTAGGAGAGCGCCTTCTCCTCCACATCAATCTGCTCTGCAGCAGACAGCTCGCTAAGCCGATCCGTGATTGTCTGGATCGATATTCTCTTAAAATCATATCTCTGGCACCGGGAAAGCACCGTAATCGGAATTCGATGCACTTCGGTTGTCGCCAGAATAAAAATCACATAGGAAGGCGGCTCCTCCAGCGTTTTAAGCAGGGCGTTGAAGGCGCCTGTCGAAAGCATATGAACCTCATCAATGATATAGACCCTGTAACGTCCTTCCGTAGGCGGATACTGTACCTGCTCCCGAATCTCGCGGATATTATCGACGCCGTTATTGGATGCGGCATCGATTTCAACTACATTCAGCGAAGCGCCGCTTGAGATATTTCTGCAGGTGCGGCACTCTCCGCAGGGACTTCCATTCACCGGATGTTCACAATTTACCGCCTTCGCATAGATCTTGGCAATCGTCGTTTTGCCTGTACCCCGGGTACCGCAAAACAAGTACGCATGTCCGATACGCTGGGACAATATTTGATTTTTCAGGGTCGTCACAATATGATCCTGCCCCTTCACATCATCGAAGACGGCCGGACGCCATTTGCGGTACAGCGCCATATAGGACATGCTTTCTGTCTCCCATCACCTGGCACCCGCAAAGGCGGCCCATCAAAACCGCCGCCATTTGCGGACATCTGTTAATCTGAAAACCTGATCACTTTAACTTCTCATCACCAAAACAGATACCGACCATCTTCGCTTCGCGGATGATGGAGCTCTTCGGATCCACAACCTTCAGCTTTCCGGCCACTTCCTTCAGCGGAATCTTGTCGATATCGTTGTTCTTCACGCAGACCATGTAACCGTATTCTTTCTGCTGGATCAGGTATGCGGCCTCAGCTCCCAATCTGGTGGACAATACGCGGTCATAAGGACAAGGCTCGCCGCCGCGCTGCATATGGCCGGGGACGGTAACGCGAACTTCCTGTCCGGTCATTTCCGCGATCTTCGCGCCCAACTCGTAAGCAACTGACGGATAAACCACGCCTTTCGCTTTCTTTTCCTTCAGCTCTTTCTTGGTCAGCTTGGCATCTTCCTTGGAAATAGCGCCTTCAGCGACAGCCAGAATCGAGAAGCGCTTGCCCTGACGGTTGCGCTCTTTCAGCGCATCCACTACAATATTTATATCATAAGGGATCTCCGGGAGCAGAATGATATCCGCGCCTCCAGCAATGCCGGCATGCAGAGTCGGCCAGCCAACCTTATGGCCCATGATTTCCACGATAAAAACACGGCCATGGGAGGATGCCGTAGTATGAATGCCGTCGATAGCGTTGGTTGCTACGTTCACCGCGCTCTGGAAACCAAAGGTCATCTCCGTGCCCCACAGATCATTATCAATGGTTTTCGGCAGAGCAATGATATTCAGCCCCTCTTCGCGAAGAAGATTCGCCGTCTTCTGACTTCCGTTTCCGCCCAAGACCACCAGGCACTCCAGGCGCAGCTTACGGTAAGTCTGCTTCATGGACTCGACCTTATCCAGGCCGTTTTCATCCGGTGTACGCATCAGCTTAAACGGCTGACGGGAAGTTCCCAGCATCGTACCGCCCTTTGTGAGAATGCCGGAGAAATCGGATGGATTCAGGATCCGATAATCCGTGTAAATCAGGCCTTTATAGCCGTCCTCAAAGCCGATGATCTCCACTTCATTACCGTACATCTTGTACAGCGCCTTCGCCACGCCGCGCATCGTCGCATTCAAAGCCTGGCAATCGCCGCCGCTGGTGAGCATTCCAACTCTAATCATGTCCTTAAATCCCCTTTCTATAGTAGGTTAGCGTCATGTCGTTACAATGACCCCATTTTGTTATTATAATACAAAGGGGGAAATGGGACAAGAGGGAATTAGAGAAAATTGATACAGGCCTCCGAATCACCGCACCAGCGAGGATTCGAAAGGCCTGCTTTTCACACTATTATATTCAAATAAATTCCGTGCGTCTCACTTTGAACAGCTGTCACAGACGTTACCTACGCAGTTAGCTCAGCCCAGGCTGCCTCGCGGCACACAGAGTGATCCGCTTAGTGCTGCTGCATTCCTGCCCTGACACGGTTCACGAAGCCCTGTTGCGCAAGACCCAAGCGTCATCACCACTTACGCAGGGCAGCTCCACAACGGACTGCCCGGGGTGAGACATCACCCCTGCTAGAGCGGATTGCAGGTACAGGGCACCGCTATCTCCCCGGCTGCACGGAAAGGTTATGACGAATCGGCTGCCGGCCGGCGCCGGCATGGTTAAGTATAACGGGTTTGCGCGAATTTGTCAAGGCTCGGATTCCAGCGCGCCAGAGTGCCAGCACGCCGACACATCGGTATACCGGCAATAACATCAGGTTTGGCCTGTTTACTGTCCCAGAGCCGTCTTCTGTGCAACCACAGTCCCTTTCTCGTAGCAGGCAAACGCATCGTCCACCAGCTTCTGATCCGGCTTGGGCGTCAGCCAGCTTACCACAGGCACGATAACAAGTCCGGCCAGCATGGCGATCGAGCCGCAGTTGATCGGCGATTTCATGATCGTCGGGAAAATTCCGGGAACCAGCATATTCAGCAGCATGATACCCGAACCGAAGATAAAGCATGCCCAGCAGGAAGCCTTTGTAGTCTTCTTCCAGTACAGGGAGTACAGGAAAGGCGCCAGGAAAGCGCCGGCCAGAGCGCCCCAGGAAATCCCCATCAGCTGCGCAATAAAGGTTACGGAACTCTTATACTGAATTAAAGCGATGATCGCGGAAATCGCAATAAAAACTACAATCAGCGCGCGAATGAAAAGTACCTGCTTTTTATCATCCATATCCTTGATAAACTGATCCTTCAAAAAATCGATCGTCAGCGTGGAGCTGGAGGCAATCACCAGGGAAGACAGCGTGGACATGGAGGCTGACAATACCAAAATAACAACCAGCGCGATAAGCGCAGGGCTCAGATTCTGAAGCATGGTCGGAATTACAGAATCATAACCATTCGCCGCGATGTCGATCTGATCGGAAAACAAACGTCCGAAACCGCCCAGGAAATAGCATCCGCCAGCCACAACCATCGCAAATAACGTGGAAATAATGGTGCCTTTCTTGATTGCTTCCTCATTCTTAATCGCGTAAAATTTCTGTACCATCTGGGGCAGCCCCCAGGTTCCCAGAGATGTCAATATGACGACAAACATCAGGTTCAGCGGATCCGGGCCAAAGAAAGAACTAAACACGCCGGGTGTCTCGGATACCGTCGGATCAGAAACGCGGGCCAGACCATCCATTGCGGCCATCAGACCGCCCTTGCTCCCAAGCACCGCCGCGATAACCGCGGAAATACCGACCAGCATGATAATACCCTGAATGAAATCATTGATCGCGGTAGCCATATAACCGCCCGCAATAACATAAATCGCGGTCAGCACTGCCATCAGAATGATGCAGACCGAATAATCAATATCAAACGCCATTCCGAACAAACGGGAGAGGCCGTTGTACAGAGAAGCCGTATACGGAATCAGGAAAATGAAAATAATCGCCGAAGACACAATCTTTAACGCCTGGCTGTTGAACCGTCTGCCGAAGAACTGCGGCATGGTGGCAGAATCCAGATGCTGCGTCATGATACGCGTACGGCGGCCGAGGATAACCCACGCAAGCAGCGAGCCGATGACAGCATTGCCGATACCGGCCCACGTGGCGGCGATACCATATTTCCATCCGAACTGGCCGGCATAACCGACGAATACAACCGCGGAAAAATAGGACGTTCCGTACGCAAACGCGGTCAGCCACGGACCAACCGAACGTCCGCCCAGGACGAAGCCATTTACATCGGTAGCATGTTTACGGCAGTAAATACCAATGCCTACCATAACGGCAAAATAGATAATGAGTGCAAGTAATTTCATAACAATTTCCCCTTTTCTTAGTTTTGCGATTAAAAGCGCTATCAGTTAAAACCTCTAGTACTTTAGCACATAAAATCCAAAAAGTCAATACAGAAAGCGCGCACTGGCATTCTTTCTGCACGGAAACACTAAAAAACGACCGCGGGCATTCTATCCAATACCTGCAGTCGTTCTCCTTCTTCTCAGCTTCGATTCTGCTGCGCCACCAGATATTCCGCGCCATATTTCTTACGCAGCGCAGGTTTTTCAATCTTGCCGGTCGCATTGCGGGGCACTTCGGCAAAAATAATTTTCTTCGGCCGCTTATAACGGGGCAGCCCCTTGCAGAACTCCTCGATCTCCTCCTCGGTGCACTCCATACCTTCCTTAATGGAGATAATTGCGCCCGTGATCTCTCCCAGACGCTTGTCTGGCAGTCCGATCACAGCAACATCCTTCACCTTCTCATAAGCGCTTAAGAAATTCTCAATCTGCACCGGATAAATATTCTCACCGCCGCTGACAATCACGTCCTTCTTCCGGTCAACCAGGAAGATGAAGCCGTCCTCATCCTGCATGGCCATGTCGCCTGTGTAAAGCCAACCGTCTTTCAGCGTCTCTGCCGTGGCCACAGGATCATTATAATAACAGGTCATGACACCCGGCCCTTTAACGCAAAGCTCGCCAACCGCTCCCTGTTTCACTTCTGCGCCATCCTCGTCAACGATCTTGCAGCTCCAGCGATATCCAGGAATACCGATCGCTCCCACTTTGTGGATGTTCTCCATGCCCAGATGGACGCATCCGGGGCCTGTGGATTCCGACAGACCATAATTAGTGTCATACTGATGGTGCGGGAAATATTCTTTCCAACGTTTAATTAAAGACGGCGGTACTGGCTGGGCGCCAATATGCATCAGCCTCCATTGATCCAGTTCGTAATCTTCCAATTTGATATCGCCGCGATCCAGACTGTCAACGATGTCCTGAGCCCACGGCACCAAAAGCCAGACAATGGTACAGTGCTCCTTGGACACTGCATCCAAAATAATCTCCGGTGTCGTTCCGGTCAAAAGAACCGCTCTGCTGCCCGCGCACAGGCTTCCCATCCAATGAAACTTAGCTCCGGTATGGTATAACGGCGGAATACACAGAAATACATCGTCACGTCCGGTGGCGTGATGCTTCTGTTCCATCTGGGCCGCCTGCATCAGGCTCTCATGGTTATGCAGAATAGCCTTCGGGAACCCAGTCGTTCCTGACGAAAAATAGATCGCCGCGTCGTCCTCGTCTTCAAGCCGAATCAACGGCGGCTGGCTGGAGCAATCCGCCACCAACTCCCGATAACTCTCCGCAAACGTAGGACAGCCGTCGCCCACATAAATCAGTAACCGTCCCTTGCTTAAATCCTCCTCAATACTCTCGATACGTCCAATAAACTGAGGACCAAAAAACAAAATATGTACCTCGGCCAAATCTGCGCAATACTTAATCTCATCCGCGGAAAAGCGGAAATTAAACGGTACTGCAATCGCGCCTGTCTTCAAAATACCGAAATAGATCGGCAGCCACTCCAGACAATTAAACATTAAAATAGCGACACGGTCTCCCTTGCGGATGCCGCGGCTCAAAAGCATATTGGCAACACGGTTCGCCTTTTCATCAAAAATACTCCAGCTGATCTGACGGCGGTACGGCACCGCAGAAGTCTGCTGTACCAGATCGTATTCTTTCCACGTGGTCTTGCGCTTATCCGCCATGGTGGGATTCAGTTCCACCAGTGCGATTTCATCGCCATAAAGTTTGTGGTTGCGCTCCAATAAATCTGTTACTGGCATATGGGGATACTTCCTCTCTTTCGGTTTTGAATAAATGCTTCAGCTGTTTTATGCTTTTTCCGTTTTATGTGTTAAAGCGGCCTTTATAAAATAGCACACATTTGGGAAAATGTCAACGGTGTGTGAGGAATTCCATCGGAAAGCGACGCATATTTTAGGCCTCAGTTCCCCAGTATCGCAGGTTTTTTACGATCTTGATAAATTCTTCTTCTTCTTCTATCAGCATCGATAGATAACAGAATGACTGCTCTCCCATAATATGAAGTCCATATATACTTTGTCCGCTCTCCTGCTGTCCACGATAGACCCATAGATTCTGATTTAGATACGGATTAAATACCTGTAAGTATTTTTCCATATTAGAAATATAATTCCTTGAATTGTCTGTATTTTTAATCCCCTGAAAAAAATATACGTAAATACCTTGATACAAAAAAGTGATCTTTACAACACCGGAATCAGAAACATCATATCCTTCACAAATCATATCTTCCGGAAAATAACCCAATTCTACCGCGCGAATACCCAGCTTATTCCCGATTTCCGCATAAGCTTCTTCTAAAATACAATCCCCGCTTTTGTCACCGTCAGTCTCACCGCCCGGAGGTCCTGTTTTCTCCGGAATCAAAGCCGCATGCTCATAGGCTTTATTGGCTGCTACGGTAACCCCACCGCCTACAATCACCACGAAGGTTATTGCCAGCGTCATTCCTGCCATAGCCGCACACCATTTAAAGGTATCCAGCTTCTCCTGCTCCGACTGTTTTATATCATTCGCTTTCTGTTCACTCTCCACTCGTTTAAGAATTCGCTCAAATTCCCCTTCCGGCGCGGGACACTGTTGATCCGGCGTCTGCCGCGCAGCCGCTCTGTCATACTCCGCAGCCAGCTGTTCGTCGCTCATGCCAAAAGCCGCTCTCACAGCTTCATCTATGCAATTGGACTGCTTCTGTCCCTTTGTTCTCACCAACCTACCTCTTCGCTGTGAAAATTCCCCTTAGGGGTTGACATTTTAAGATGTTTGCTTAGTATAATATTATAGGTCTGCCTTTCAAATCAAGAGCACATACTATTTACCTAATACGCATATCGGAGGCAACAACATGAAAAAAATAATCCTGACCGGCGGCGGAACTGCCGGACATGTAACGCCTAACCTCGCATTAATCCCTTCCCTCAAAGAACACGGATATGAGATACGCTATATCGGTTCTTATCAGGGGATTGAAAAAAAACTGATTGAAGATGCTCAAATTCCTTACGACGGCATTTCCTCCGGAAAGCTTCGCCGGTATTTTGATATAAAGAATTTCACCGATCCCTTCCGCGTAGTTAAAGGTTACGGAGAAGCCCGCCAACTGCTGAAAAAATACAGGCCTGACGTCATCTTCTCCAAAGGCGGTTTTGTCGCCGTTCCTGTTGTTCTGGCCGCCAGGCATTATCATATCCCTACGATTATCCACGAATCCGATATGACGCCTGGGCTTGCAAATAAACTCTGCATTCCCTCCGCGAGGAAAGTCTGCTGTAATTTTCCGGAAACACTGCCTTATCTTCCAAGGGAAAAGGCGGTTCTGACCGGTTCACCCATCCGCAAAGAATTGCTGGAAGGCAACCGCCAGACAGGTCTCGAATACGCGCAGTTAAGCGCCGAAAAGCCAGTTATTCTGGTCATCGGAGGAAGCCAGGGCGCCGTAGCGGTCAATAATGCCATCCGCAAACTTCTCCCCAAACTGCTGGAAGAGTTCCAGGTAATACATGTCTGCGGCAAAGATCACCTGGATGAATCCCTGACCGAGGTCAGGGGATATGTACAATATGAATACGTAGACGCCCCCTTAAAGCACTTGTTTGCCGCTGCGGATTTAATTGTTTCCCGTGCCGGCGCCAACTCAATCTGCGAAATTCTGGCGCTCCGCAAACCCAACGTGCTGATTCCTCTGCCAGCCAAATCCAGCCGCGGCGATCAGATCCTAAACGCCAATTCTTTTGCCAAACAGGGATTCAGTACCGTGCTTGAAGAAAATGCAATAACCGACGACTCGCTCTGGCAGGCGATCAAAGATACCTATCAGCAGCGTGAGAGCTTTATTCATCAAATGGAACACAGCCATTTAAACAATGCTATCGACACTATCATCGGACTGATTGAGGAATGCGCGGCGGAATGATCGCCGCGCATTCCTCTTCATCTCTCATCAAGCTGCACTATTCTGCCAATACATTTGTCTCCAAAATCGGCTCCAGCGTCTGCGGAAGAAGCGTCTTCCGCACACTCTTGGCTCCCTTCGGACGGCCTCTCTTCTTTGGCGCATCCATCTCTGGATGATCCAGCCACTCACGCAGATATTTGCGGATTCGGAAAATCCGCATTCTGCAGGTCGTTTTCGATATATGGAGCATATCGCAAACTTCTTCTAACGAGTTCCCTTCAATCAAATGCAAGACCGCCACATCCTGCATCTCACGGCTTAAAGAAAGAATTCCCGCGCGAACCCGCTCTAAATCCTCCCGCAGGATTATGCGGCCGCACAGATCCTCCGACAAATACCCGACGAATGCCTGACCGCCTCCATTCTGTACAAACTCTTCCAGGCTGATAATCGGACAGCGATTGATCCGTCTGTAGTAATCCACACATCGATTGCGCAGGATTTTCATCAGTTTTGCTTTGATATGCCGCTCATCCCATCCGTCGGCATCTTTTAGATACGCTGTCATAAACGCGACAAACGTATCCTCCACTGCATCGTCGGCATCCTCTGGCGGAAGTCCCTTCGCCGAAGCCACATTACGGAGAACACTCTGATGTTTTTCATATAGTGCGTGCAACAAATCCCTCTGCTTCTGTTGCATCACGTCACTCACCTCTATAACCCAGCTCTCACTGCCTCAACGATCTGCTGCTTATCCACATCTGTCAGTTCACCCGGCTCCCAGGCTACGATCTTCGGCCCGCCCTCATAACGGGGAATGATATGCACATGAAAATGCCTCACGGTCTGACCGGCTGCCTCGCCATTGTTCTGCACAAGGTTAAATCCTGCGCAGCCTAACGTCTTCATCATAGCGATACCCACCTTCTTTGCCAAGGGAAGAACTTTGGCCGCCATCGTATCATCCAGTTCGCAAAGATCCGCGAAATGCTCCTTGGGAAGAATCAGCGCATGTCCCCGGGACGCCGGTCCCAGATCCAGTATCACCCGAAAATTTTCATCCTCCCAGAGCGTTGCCGAAGGTATCTGCCCTGCCGCGATCTTACAGAAAATGCAATTGTCCTTCATGAGTTTTCCTCCTAAATCAATGTTAATTATTATAGCTGTCGGGCCTTCGGTACAAAATAAAGCCCATAAGAATCCCGAGAATCAGTCCCGCTATATGTGCAATGTTGTTCACACCGCTGCTGGTAAATCCGAAATACAGCGAAAGCACCACCATTACTGCCAACTGTCTGGTACTCAGATCTTCCAGCCTCCCGCGGTTGACCGCTACCGCATACAGCAGCCCGCCAATCACGCCAAACACCGCTCCCGATGCTCCGGCCGACACGGCCGCCTCCGCACTGTGCATGTCAAACCACAAGGAGACCGCATTAGCCCCGACTCCGCAGACGAGGTAGAAAATCAAATACTTCCACCCTCCCAGCGCTCTCTCCAGATTATCGCCCAGCACATATAAGATTAGCATGTTATTAATAATGTGACTGATTCCGAAATGCATAAATACAGCAGTCAAAAGACGCCAGTACTCTCCCCGGAGAACTGCCGGCAGAAACATAGCCCCATGGGAGATCATAAAAAGGCTGTCTTCCGTATTTCCAACAATCTCCAGGTAGCCAAAATACAAAAAATTAACTGCAATAATCGTAAGGTTGACATAAGCCGTCCTGCGTTCTTTTTCGTATGGCATATACCCGCTCCTTACTGTCCGCTGCACATTTTGCTCTGCCCGAAAGTATAACATATATTCCTTCATTTGTTAAGATTATTTATCGAAATCGAAAATGCAAGTCTGCCAGTTCAACCTGATCTCCGATACTCAGGCGCACAGTTTCATTGGCTTGAAGAGCATGTCCGTTGACTGCCGTTCCATTCGTAGAATTGAGATCCGTCAGCCAGTAAGCATCCTCTCTCCGATCAATACGGGCATGCAGGCGGCTGATGGTATCATGCGCAAGCATATAATCTGCCAGATTCTCCTGCTTTCCGATCAGAAACGGATAATAGGCAATAGGAATGGTCTCTTCCGTGCCGCTTTCTCCGGCCAGACATCGAATCTCAACCTGCGCAGGTCTGCTCCATAGCAGAGCAGTATGCATGCTCTCTTCTGCCGGAACAGGATCCGATGGAAACCGGAGAGCCTCTGGCTGCGGCATGGCAGCAAAAGAAGACGCGACTCCTGTATCTTCCGCAAATACCATCTCCCAGGACGTGTTGCCATCCGGATAATCTTTCTTTTTTTCCGGTCTGTCCCGAACTCCCGGTCTTTTTCGAAAGCTGTGATCCGGCCGAATATCCCGGTTTCTCCAAATACTCTCCGTTTCCTCTTCTTCCCGTTCCCCCCTGCTTCTTCTGTCGTCTGATTCTTTCTTCTGTTCTTTGGAAAAATCCGTATGCATACGTTTTTTCCAGAGATATCCCGCCGCATATATCACAGCCACAAGCACACTGCCTCCTATGACAATAAATCCATAGCGAATGATCCCCGATACCCCTTTCCAGAGCCAAAGCGCTGTCAGCGCCATCACCGGAATTACCAAAAACACTGCCGGGTTTCTTCGATATCCTGCGCTTTGACTGACACTGCCCTGTCGTTCTGCCCTCTGTGATCCCTGCCGTCTGGCGCCGCTGCTCAGAAATATATCTCCTCTTTCCCCGATATCCGTATCAGAGAGTTCTTCTATTCTCTCAGATTTTTCATCATTCTCCATATACTCCAGATTTGGACTCTCTTCTTTCATCAGCCAGCGCATCAGATTATCCAACCCGTAATTCTCCTTTAGGCTTTCCTGATATAATCCATAAATCAAAACGACCGCTTCCTTATCTTGATGATCCGTCCTGCTCAGTAAAAACTGCAAAAAGCCGCTAAACTCTCGCGGAAAATCTTCCTGATGTCCGGGCAAAAGGCATAATTCTGGCTGGAAATCATCAGGATTTACATATATATAATCCGCATCCAGCAGAATCAGCTGTTCACTTAAAAGATAATCCTCCATATGCGCCAGTGTCTGTGCAATTCCCAGCAGGAGCTGACGGATCTGCGGCGCAGTAATGCCTTTTCGCTCCAGAAGCCGGGCCAACGGCTGACGGGATGTAATCTCATAGCAGAACCAAAACCGGTCATTCTTCCGGCGAATCCGAAATTTTAAAAGACCATCAATTGTATTCGCCGCCAGCATCCGAGCTTCAAACCCTTGTTCCAGCGCCTCATCTGCCGCGATCATCAGATAGTTTTGCTTCATCTCACGGCAAAAACTGATCTCCAATTCCTTATGTTCCTCCATAATCCACACCTCCTTCAGCCGTTTCCCCTATATCTGCGCCTGTACCTACACGTTCAGCAGCGCTGTCGAATATCGTAAGCATCCGCATCCGATTCTCCGGCGCATGAATCTGCGCCGTAATCTCCTTCTGCCAGCCATCGCCGCAAACATTTCCCTGAATCTTCTGTTCCTCCCGAAGAACCTCCCCACTCCACGTCTGCGAAGAAAACGTTCCTTCCATATCCGCAATCCAGGATTCAGAACCCTGTTCCTTCCAGGGCTGCGGAAATACCGCCTGCTGGGTTTCAATCTCACAGCTGCGCAGTAATTCTACTCTATGATGAAGACGCATAATTCCTGTTTCCTCACAGCAGCGGCTGTATGCGGTCTGGATAAGCAGGGCCAATGCCAGAATCACTATGGTCATCACATAAGAAGCTTCTACTGTATACGACGCCTGAACAGATCCACGCCGGCGAATCTCTTTCGTGCAATACATGCTAATTCTCCTTTTTCATCCGCGTTAAAAAATATGCCGCAGTATCAGCCAGACTCCAGGCGGCCATGCGCAGGCTAAAAACGGAACGGACTCCCCGCAGCGCCTGCCGCCCCACTGTCTCCTCAGAAAAATCGCCATCCCCCAAACACTGCTGATACCAAGGCTCATTAGAAACAACAGCAAGGTTTCTCCGAAATCTAAATAACAGGCTGTCATCAGAAAAAACAGCCCGTCACCCTTTCCCATGCTGCCGCCTGACGTCCGGGACAACAAAAGCATCATCGCACCAATCATCGCCGCTCTCAGATGCTCCGCAATTCCGGTTTCCAATACGCAAACTAGCCCCGGAATCAGCCATATCCCAAGAATCCAACAGGAAACCTCACGGCTCCTCCAATCCTCCCAGGCAGCCATCGTCAGTCCCAAAAGCCAAAACCATCGCACCGTTTACTCACCTGCCTTTCTGCTTTTTCAACTGATGCACGCTTCACCCGCCCGAGCAATAGGAGCAGGCCCCCAGATATTCCACAGTCGATTTGCGTACGGCTCGCACATATGCCAAAATCGCCGAACAGTTCCGGCTGCTGTGATAATGCTCTCCGGCCGGCATGATATAAACTGTTCCAAGAACCTGTCCGCCGCAGCGGGCGCATGCCGTATATCTGCTGCCGTCCTGATTCCGATAACTATCAATTTGGCTGAATGGTACTGCCGTAAGACGATTAGATAGATAATGGCAGGATGCGCTGACATGATACCGCGTGCTGTTCCGACCGACATATACAATCGGATCCTCGTCGTCCCCGCTTCCTGCGCCGGCAGACTTCCCGTTTCCATCACTTCCGACCCAAGCCCGCAGGTAACAGCGGTTTGTCCTCTTTACCGAATCCAGTCCGAATACAGAAAACGGCAGTTTTAAATCATATTTCACCACAAGGTCTATCGTTTCCCCATCCGCAAGAAGCCTTGACTCCGCCAGAGACACGCCCTGAACCGGAAGTTCGCTTGCCTTTACGCGAACAGCAGCCTCCGCATACGCACTGACCGCAGCACCTCCCAGTCCATCCAATGCTTCTTCTGTCAAATAAGCCGCCTGGCTGATATCCTCTCCTACAGACATCACAATCGCCTGCATCTGCCGCTCCGTATCTAAAATTCGGAACGGCATCATCAGAATCACTCCCGCAAAAAGAAACATCGGAAGTACCAGCGCCGCCTCTGCCGTCATGCTGGCGGGGGCAGAAAAGGATACCCTTTTTCTGCCCATTTGTAACTTCCTTGGGATTCGTACTTGGAGAGTCTTTTTTTGATCGAAAGGTCGTTCGCCAGGAAACATACTGCTTCTATCAACAGATTGTTCATAAATAAAAGGAAAGGGAGATTCAAACAAACTATTTACAGAACAGAAAAAGGGCATCCTTTTCCACCTCCTCTCGCACTTTCATCAATATGCTCGCACCGCGGGCGCTTCCAGCGGATAATCTCCTGAGGAACCGACAAAACTTTCCACCATTGGCAGCCTGAAAAAAACATGTTTTCCACGAGCTTTCCCGCACATATCCACATAATAAACACACTTTTCCACAGAAAAGCCGGCTTCCTCCTGCCGCAAGTTCATCTCTATCAAATCCAGCATGCGCATCTGCAGATCCTGATGAGCCGTCAAGAAGAGCAGTAATTTGAGATATGTCTCATAGGAAAATCCCTTCGCCTCCTTTTCTGCTTCCGGACAGGATTTTTCTTTTCCCATTGCCAAAAGTCCATCCAGTGATAATTTCCAGTCTTCCCGAGCCTTCCAAAGCGGTACGCGGCCGCCAGCCAAAAGTGTCCGCAGATCCATAACCGCCTCTCCAGACGCCCATATCCCCATGATAAAACAGGCGGTAATCTCTACCAGCGGAGCCAGACCTGTCACTCCCGTAATCGCGGCCGCCAGCCCTCTTGCCTCGCCGCGTTTTTCAGGATCTGCCAGGATATGGATCAGATTCAGTCCCTGCCGAATAAGCAAAAGCTGAGTCAGCGTCTGTTCCAGATTTTCACGGTCCGTTCCTTCTGCCTGCAGCAGATATTCCAATTCATACTGCACCGGCTTTGCCTCTGTGCTCAGTGCATGAGTGAAAAACTCGCCGCAATACTCATGGAGCAGCGCTCTTTCCACAGGATTCGGAGCCGTCTGACTGCTTCCGTCTATGCGCCTGGAGGGAAATGTCTCCACCGGAAACGCTCCGGAAGATACCTGCATTTCTGCCGGAAGCACCAGCTCAAGAAGCCGGTTCTGCGCCAAGGCCTTCACTTGATCCAGAAACCCTCGCTTCTCCTCATCTCTCCTCCCGGTTTCGGTTCGTATCCTGCCGTGAATATATCTGCCCCACAACCCCGCTGCCTCATCCAATGAAAGCTCCGGCTCATCCCACTCCGCCTCCGGTTCAGCCCCAAGCTCCGCCTCCTGACGGCTCATCTCCCAGGCTGTCTCTGCCGCGTCAACCATCGCCTCCGTCTGTTCCAAAAGAGCCAGATTGCTTTGGCTGTCTGCCAACTGCTGCCGTATCTCGCGCCGCCGATTTCCATTCTCGCCAACATAAGCTTCATAAGGATTCATCTGCTCTTCAAACAGCTGCGCCCTGTTTTCCTGAAAATCTGAACTGGCATCGGCAAGCGCGCTCCGTGTGTCCTCAAGCCTCCGTTCCAGGCGGTCCGCCTGTTCTTCAAATCGGTCCGTGAGTTTGTTCATCCGCTCTGCTTCCCTGCGGAAAGCGCGTCCCGCCCTGCGGAATTCATCCGGATGATCAGCGGCCAGGGCGTCTGCAATTTCTGCGGCCATCTTATCCTGATTTTCCACGCATGCTGTGATCGCTTCCACCGCTTCTTCGAGTTTCCGAACCTCTCTTTCCTGTCCATCGTAGACATCCGTCAGCTCCCCGGCGCGGGAAGCTTCCCTGACATCTTTCAGAAACTGTCCGCCCCCGTCAGGCTGGATTTCCAGATTATCCCACACGCCAAATTTCATATAATCGAGAATCTCCCGTGTCAGATAGTCCCCTCCCAGATCCGCCAGGCTCCCGCTGTGTCTGATCTCCACAGCCTCCAATTCCATCGGATACCAGTTATCAACCTCCAGATATTTTTCAATATAGGTCTGCAGAGCTTCTTCCATCTCTCCCTCAGAGTCACAGGAGAATCCCAATACCCGGTATTTTTGCCAAAGGTTTCTGTGATACTGGCTGAACAAACTATCCAGCGCCCCTCCAGCGGCAGTCTGAAAATAATAGCGCGATCCGGCCAACCGCGCCGACTCCACCATCACACACAAGAGTGCAAATACGCAAAGAAGACAAAGACTTAAAAAAACGGTAATCTCGCCGCGCTTTTTCATCCTGCCGCTCCTCCCTTCCGTGCCGTCCGCTCTGATATACAGCTCTAGTACACTTCTTTCGCCGTACTGTTGATCTGCTTAAAAATCGATTCCAAAAGCGTCGTAATCTGTTTCTTAAAAATAATGACCAATCCAATTACCACGACCAGAATCAAAACCACCTCGATCGTTCCCAGGCCGCTGTCATCTTTCATAAAAGCCTTGCATTCATCCCAAAGTTTCATTCTTCTCACCTTTCTGCTTTCCGCACTCTATTTTACAAATCTTCCGGTTCCACACCGCCTGCTCACTGCATCGACATCAGCGCCGGAACCATAATAATCACCATAACCACCAGCAGCATAAGCAAAAGCGGCAATAAAAGCTTTGTCCCCGCCTCCTCGCCCAGCCGCCGCGCGATCGTCTTCTGCTGTTCCCATGCAGATGTCATCTCCTGCTGCAGAAGCTGCGTTAAATTCTTCGTTCCAGTCCGGCGATTCTGCTCCAGCAGACTGCTCAGTTTCAAATACGGCTGCAGCTGGCACCTTTGACCAAACTGAATAATCGCCTGCCCTTCTGGTACTCCGCATCGCATTTCTGCCTGCGTATCCGCCATCTCCTCATAAGCCGGCCGGACTGTCATGCGGCCGCTGCGCCTGCGCTCTTCATAATTTGCCACAATTCGCTCCCATGCCCGCGGTACCGTGAGACCTGCTCCTACAAATACCATCAGCTGATATACCACATCTGCATAATCCAGCAGCAAAAGCTGCTGCCTTTTCTTCTTCTGCTCTTCCCCTTTCGTTTGCTCGCGAATCCAGAGTAGCCCTGCCAGCAGAATTCCCAAAAACGGAATAATACGGTAATCTTCGTTCTCCTGCCGATATCTCAGTTTCCGGCCGGCATATGTTTCCGGCAGTTTCACAAACGCTTCCGTCTGCGTTCTCTGATCTTCCTGCCGAATCTCCTCCCGAAAAGCCTCCGCCAGCTGTTCCTGTTCTGAAAGCTTTTTCGGGTATACTGTCACCGCGTAAGTCCGCCCTGCCTCATGGTTCCCATCGCTCAGATTCACTGTCAGCCAGACATCAGCCCCTTCCGCGGGACATTCCGCCGCCTGCACAGTCCCATAAGAATCAAGCCATTCCGGCGCGTCGCTGTGCCAATCAGCCGAAATACTGCCATCTCGGAATGAATCCGGAAGCACGAGGTCCGTCTCTACATGTGACAGATTTACATTCTCACCGCGGATTTGATCCGGCAGATCATCTAAAATTTCCGCAAAAATCCGTTCTGCCTCCGCATCCGTATACTGACGCGCTGAAATCTCTACGTGACAATCTACCGGATCTTCCCCCAGGCCATTTACCTGGAATTCATACGTCGTTGTCCCTGTCCCATAATCCCCCCGCTCCAGATAACCGTCCGCCACTCCATCCGTCAGCATTTCGCTATAGACAGCGGCGCCATAGAGCAGAAGCCCACCCGCGACGCATAGGATTTGCATCCTCCATCTGTTCCAATATTTTCTCAGGTTCACCGATTCTCCTCCTCAAATGCTCATACCCTGCTCTTACGCCACAGATATATTCAAAATTCGTTTCGCCAGCCAGCAGGCCAGAAGATATACGGCCAGGCAAACTGTCATAATAAGGCGCCCCGCTGTCGTCGTATACATCACGTCAAAAAATCCTGGAGACGTACTGTCAATATAAATGATCATTAAAATCGGCATGACGTTCATCACTTTCTGTTCAAACTGCTTCGAGGCCGTCAGCGTCCGGATCTCCTCCTTTACCTGATAGCGGTCATCCATAACCTGCACCGTATGCCGAATAATCGGCACCAGCTGTCCGCCGCTTCTTTTTGCAATCTGAAAAATACGTGCGAAATGATCTACCTCTTCCAGTCCGCTCCGCATCGCGAAATCAGTCATCAGCTCCTCCACAGGCCGATTCATGTTCATCTGCTGAACCATATGCGCCAATTCCCGGCACATCATTCCCTTCGGCCCGTACATCAATTCCAGTTCACGTCTGGCGGAAACAATCGCATTTTCCACCGAAAGACCCGCGCTCAAAGACGAAGACAGGATCTGTATCGTTTCCTTAAATTGTATCTCCAGCTGGCGAAGCCTTTTCTTTTTCCAAAATTCCCGCAGACAGGACGGCGCGATTACTGCCGCCGGAATCAACAAAACGAAAAATACAATCCAACTGCGATAACAGACATATGACATCACGCCTGCCAAACCCGCGCCCGCCGCCAGAGATTCCAGCCATTGAACCAGCGTCAGCTCATAGCGGCTGTAATCCATACCGGCTGCCGCTTCCTCTGCCCCACGATTCCAAACTTGCGGCTTTCTTTTACTCCTCGCCTGCTGTCTGGAGCTTTCTTCGGTTTTTAAGTTCTCCGCACTTGCAGAGTTCCCCCTCTTCCCACTGATAGAGGGTGTGAAGCCGGATTTCTCCCCCTTCATAGCCTTCCACCTCCACAATCCACAGTACCCTTCTGCTTTTATCCCTGAGCCTCCCCAGATGAATCAGAATATCCAGGGCCGACGCAATCTGACTTCGGATCGCCGCAAGCGGCAGATCCGCCCCCATAAGCACCATCGTCTCCAATCGGGCCAGCATATCCCGCGGACTGTTTCCATGGCCGGTAGACATTCCCCCATCGTGCCCCGTGTTATAGCTGTTCAATAGTTCCAATGCCTCCTTGCCGCGTACCTCCCCGACGATAATCCTGCTGGGATTCATCCGCAGGGATGCCCGGATCAGATCTCCGATGCCGATCGCCCCCTCCCCCTGAGAATTCGGCGCGCGGGTTTCCATCCGCACCAGATTCTTCACCTGCTGGATCTGCAGCTCCGCTGAATCTTCGATCGTAATAACTCTCTCTTCCTCCGGAATAAACGCTGACAGCGCATTCAGAAACGTTGTTTTCCCTGAGTTGGTGCCGCCGCTTATGAAAATGTTGTAGCCCGCTCGTACCAGCTTTTTCAGAAATTCGGCGGCATCCTGGCTGAGCGTTTCGCTTTCCACCAACATGTCCATCGTGATAACCCGGGGGAATTTGCGAATCGTCATGATCGGTCCGTCCAGAGAAATGGGCGGCAGCACCACATGAACCCGCGAACCATCTTCGAGCCTGGCGTCGGCGATCGGAGACGCCACATTCACCACACGGTTTACACGGCTGACCACCTGCTGAATCATATCCTCCAACTGCTCGTCCGATTCGAACTCATACTGCCAGGGATGCATGATTCCCCGCTCCTCCACAAAAATGTGCTCTCTTCCGTTAATCATGATCTCAGTGATATCCGGGTTATCCATGACTCTCTGCAGCACATCCAGCCGGCGAAAGGAATTAAACAGGGAAATCCTTAATTCAATCCGCTCCTTTAATGGCAGATAAACCTGCTCGCTCAAATCCTGAATCCGTCTGTCTATAATCTCATAAAGCTCTTCGTCGCTAAGCTGCCGGACTCCGCTCACTTCTTCACGGACAGCATCCCGAAGCTGCTGTTTATATTCCTTAAAAGCACTGTTTTCTTTCTGCTGCCGGCCCTTGATTCCTGCGCGGTTCGTATTCTTCCAGACGCTCAACTCCACGATGCCCCTTTCAAAAGCCGCCTCACATAATCTCCGAGCTCACTCCACAGCAGCTGTTCCAGATATCCTTTTCCCCGTTTCAGATTTCCTTGAAACGGCAGCTTCACCCGCTGAATCCTCTCCTGGAGCGGCTGCTGCCCCGCGGATTCCAGATACGCCGTAAATTCCTCCAGCTTTGCCGCTGACATCTCATCGTCGCATACAGGCATGTAGATCACGTCACAGCATTCCAGTATCGGAATCAGGTTCCTTCCCGGCCGCCCCACGTCCACCACTATATACTCGTAGCCGCATTCCGCGGCCAGCTTTTCCAGAAGACTGGCCGCTTCGTCGCCGCTCATCTGCTCCATATCTTCCGGATACCGCACCGGCGCAATATAGTCCATGTCCTTCCATGTATAAACCAGGCTGCGAAGCCGCATTACACTAAAACACCCCTGCCGCAAAAAATAAAGCACATCCGACAGATCGTTTTTATATTCTCCTCCCATGATCCGCTGCAGTCCGGAAAACTCTTCAAATCCTATGTAAAGACTCTTTCCCTCTCGCGCGAGCTGCTGTCCCAGAAGCAGCGCCATAGAAGTTTTGAAACATCTCCCCACAGGCGAGTAAACCCCAAGCACCCGGGCTCTCTGTCCCAGAACAACCAGCATATCTTCCGCGGGCTGATCGCAGTATCGCGCCATGACTTCCCGTATCACGCTGTCCGCAGACTGATATTTATAGACGCTGGGATAGTCTTCCTCCGCAACCGACACAACCTCTCCTTCCGCCAAAGTCACCACAGAAACCGCGGCAATTCCGTCCATCTGTTCTCTGGATACCGCGTCGCTGATCAGCAGAATCTCTATCGGATGCTTTCTGGCAAACTCCCGCAAGAGCTCCAGCGATGTAAAAGGCACAACCGTAAAAGGCACTTTTTCCTTCTGATTCACCACATCTGCAAAGCGCTGTGCATACCCGGAGTCTACATCATAAACCGCCATTATCTTTTCCAACGGAATCCCCCTTTCATCATTTGCTCTTTCTTAATACCGCACCAAATCCCCGCCCCTCCCTGCCCTTTGAAAATTATCCCCGCATTTTTCCTCACCTCTTCTCCATATCTTTCCTCACTGCCCCAGCAGCAGATACCCCGCGTAGCCAATCAGCAGGCAAAATGCGAACGGAATCACCACACCATACCCATCCCTTTCAGGCTGATAATATGGCACGATCTTCTTCGTCTGGAACAGCCGTCTGAAATAGACGAGCAGATAGTTTAGACGCCACCAAAGATTTTTCCTAACCAGCAGCTTCACCAGGGCCAAAAACGCTCCGACGAGACATCCATACAGGACAGCCCGCGCGCCGTCCCGGATTCCCAGATAACCGACCATGACGGCCATCAATTTAATATCTCCCGCACCGATCATGCGGAGCACAAACAGCGGAAAGAGAACCGCCGAGCTCAAAAAAATCCGCAGCAGGTATCCTCCTGCATCCAGATTAATCCGCCCTTCCTCTGCTTCCAGCGCCACAAGCGCGAGACCGCAGAAAAAACCGGCCAAAATCCACCAGTTGGGAATACGATGCTCCCGCACATCGTAGCAGGCACTGCCAATCAAAACAGCAAATAAAAGCCCGCTGCGCGCAAAAATACCGCACCACCTCCTCAAAGTTTCTTTTACTTTCGGAATCATTGCCCGATCAGGGCGCTAAAACTTATGAATGCTTTTGAATAAATCTGACTGTATCAAGTGGTTATCATTATAACCCATCCTCTTCAAAATGCAATGGTCATTTTCGCCAAAAATAATCCTGAATTTTCTACACCGGCGTTTCGTCCATTTACTTCGCCCATTTTCTTCCCGGAAGCTTATCACTTATACATTGACCAAAACGTCGGAAAATGGTAAACTAATTGTGTGCATATTTTCCCTTTTTCCAGAAATACTAGAATTATCAATTTCTGGGAGATGACTATTATGATTTTATGGAAAAAAAGGCACGGCGCACTGTCCGGGCGCAAAAGGCAGGAGCTGAGAACACAGATCGAGAATACTCGGCATACCATCGATTCCGTCCGGAACCATTTTGAACAGGAAGTGGACCCAACGCTGATCGACTGCTATATCTACGAACTGAACGCTGCTCAGCTGCGATATCAGTTTTTGCTGCGGCAGTTTAAAGATCTGGAAGGCGTACGCTACTGAATTTCAATTATTCGGAGGACATTTTATCATTATGAGCACCTGGTACGAAAAAGCTGTCTTCTATCATATTTACCCATTGGGGCTGACCGGGGCGCCAAAGCAGAATCCCGCGGATAGTCCAACCGTCCACCGTTTCGACGAACTGATCCGATGGATTCCCCACATCCAGGCTCTGAACTGCAGCGCCATCTACATTGGCCCGTTATTCGAATCGTCCAGCCACGGCTATGACACGCGGGATTATAAGCTGGTGGACCGCCGTCTGGGCGATAACAATGATTTTAAAAAATTTGTCCGACTCTGCCATGAAGCCGGCATCAGAGTTGTGGTGGATGGCGTTTTTAATCACACCGGCCGCGAGTTTTTCGCCTTCCGCGATATTCAGGAAAACGGAAGCCAGTCCCCTTATAAAGACTGGTATAAGGGCGTGAACTTCGGCTGGGGCAGCCCCTGCGGCGATTCTTTCAGTTATGAATCGTGGCAGGGACATTATGGGCTGCCCTGTTTAAATCCCTGGAATCCCCAGGTACGCGAGTACATTTTCGACGTGATTCGTTTCTGGGCAGACGAATTCGACATTGACGGCATCCGCCTGGACTGCGCCAATGTACTGGACTTTAATTTTATGAAGGAAATGCGTTGGCAGGCTTCCCAAATAAAGGAAGATTTCTGGCTCATGGGCGAGGTGATCCATGGCGAGTATGCCCGGTGGGTAAATCCGGAAACGCTTCATTCCGTCACCAATTATGAGCTACATAAGGGACTGTACTCCGGCCACAACGACCACAACTACTTTGAGATCGCCCATACCATCCGGCGTCTTTCGCAGGTGGCGGACCGGCTCTACACCTTTGTGGACAACCATGACGAGGACCGCCTGGCAAGCAAACTGCACGACAAAGCCCAGCTGTATTCCGTCTATACACTGCTCTATACACTTCCCGGCATTCCTTCCATCTATTACGGAAGCGAATGGGGCATCGAGGGCCGGCGAACCCGGGAGAGCGATGAGGCCCTGCGGCCCTGCATCGCGATCGCCGACGAAGCGGCTCTGCACAACGATCTGACCGACTACATTGCCAAACTAGGCCGGATCCACCTGGATAACGACGCTCTCCACGGCGGCCGTTACCAGGAACTGACGCTGACCACACGTCAATACTCTTTTGCCCGTTTCGGAAACGGCCATGTGATCCTGACCGCAGTAAACAATGATGAAAATCCGGCTGAAATGTACGTGCCGGTGCCGATCAACGGTTCGGAAGCCGTTGACCTGATAAACGGAAACACCATTCCCGTCGCTGACGGGCACATTCGCATTTCAATCGCAGGCGGCAGGGGTGCCGTACTGAAAATCAAGGGGGTATAAGAACATGGAAAAAAACAAGAGAAATCCTGAAACCACAGCAACAGAATCTGCGCCGCCTGCCGAACCAAAGCGCCGTGCCGGACGGCCGAAAACGGCCGTATCTGATCAGCCGGCTGCCGAATACATCCACACAGGCAAACGCGGCCGTCCACGCAAGGTGATACCCATCGGCACCAATTTTATTACCGAGATGGATCGTTATCTGTTCGGGCAGGGCACGCATTACAACATTTACGAGAAGCTGGGCGCCCACCCCAAAAATTATCAGGGACAGGACGGCATGTATTTTGCGGTCTGGGCCCCCCACGCGGCAAGCGTCTCCCTGGTAGGCGACTTCAACGGCTGGAATCCGGAGGCCAACCCGATGACAGTTCTCGACACTTCCGGTATCTATGAGATCTTCATGCCCGGCATGGGTCTTGGACAGCTTTACAAATACGCAATCACGACGAAAACCGGAGCGATCCTCTTCAAGGCGGATCCGTTCGCTTTTGAGGCGGAATACCGCCCCGGCACTGCCTCCATCACCGCCGATATCGACGGTTTTAAGTGGAAGGATGAAAAATGGATGGAAGCCCGCAGGAACACGGACATCCTCAAGGCTCCCTTATCCATCTATGAAGTTCACATCGGCTCCTGGCGCAAAAAAAAGCGTCCGGAGAAGGACGGCTGCTACACCTACATAGAAGCGGCCCACGAGCTGGCAGAATACGTCAAACAGATGGGCTACACCCATGTGGAGCTGATGGGCATCGCCGAGCATCCCTTCGACGGCTCCTGGGGCTATCAGGTAACCGGTTATTACGCCCCCACCTCCCGCTACGGCCAGGCAAAGGATTTCATGTATTTCGTCAATTACCTGCATCGGGAAGGCATCGGCGTCATCCTGGATTGGGTGCCGGCTCATTTTCCGAGAGACGCCCACGGACTGGCCGATTTCGACGGCGAGCCTCTGTTTGAGTACGCTGACTCCCGCAAGGGCGAACATCCCGACTGGGGCACCAAAGTCTTCGATTACTCAAAGAACGAGGTGAAGAATTTCCTGATCGGCAACGCCCTCTACTGGATCGACCGCTACCACATCGACGGCCTGCGCGTGGACGCCGT
>CANRHU010000042.1 GCA_947630485.1 uncultured Lachnospiraceae bacterium | reverse complement strand
TAAAACCTCCGTGTTCATCAGTCACCGTCTGTCCTCTTGTAAATTCTGCGATGAGATTGCCGTGTTCCATAAGGGCCACTTGGTTCAGCTTGGCAGCCATGATGAGTTGGTAGCCGACGAAAATGGCAAATACCACGAACTCTGGAACGCCCAGGCTCAGTATTATACTGAGAAAACCGCATAAAAACTGACGGCCAGAGGTATTTGCCTCTGGCTGCTTAGTTATTTATTCTGCCGGAGCAATGGGTCGTATTCGAGAACACGCGCGAAACCATCATAGACGAGGATACGTTCACCCGCCTTCAGTACGTCCCCTTTTTCAGAAGCCAGCGCAGATAGCGGAAGGTCTTTTCCTCCCCCTCGCGGCTCAGCATAATCAGAATTTTCTCAAGCAGGCGGCTGGTATCCGGGTGCATCACCGGCTTCACATGGGGGCGCTCCCATTTGTAATACTCAAGCGCGCTGGAATCCGTATAATCCTTTCCGCGGTAGACACGGCAGGCGGCAATCCGGTCCATGACCATCTCCACCACATAGTTTACCGGCATCTTCTGACCGATCAGTCCCTTGGGCTCCCCCAGGGAGAAATCAAGCCAATACTCAAAATGATGCTTATTCCTCCCCTTGTGATGAAGCCAGGCCAGGGAATAGCCCTTTTCCTCCCGCTCCGCCGCGTTGGGACTTCTCGTCCCCTGATAATATTTGACTCCGGTCCAGAATTCCTCCGGAGAATATTTTGACAGGTCGTGCAGAAGTCCCTGCCTGTAGAGGCCCACGCGGAAACAGTTTTTCATCACTAAAAGCTTATGTTCGGTGATCGTTACAAAATGATGCCACACATTTGACCATTTCATGGCAGGCTCCTCCCATCTCTCCCCAGCATCAAAAATGTTTGTACTTTTTTCGATACTTTTCGGAATATAATCCGGAAAATATTTGACACTATTTTGCAATTATGCTATTCTTACTACAGTTGCAATATTTTGTACAGCAACAATATCTTTTCTTTTGGAGGTATCAATCATGAGCAAAGGTACAGTCAAGTGGTTTAACAACCAGAAGGGCTACGGCTTCATCTGTGACGAGAACGGAAAAGACGTATTCGTACATTATTCCGGTCTGAACATGGAAGGCTATAAGACCCTCGAAGAAGGCGCTGCTGTCGAGTTCGACGTCGTGGAAGGCGCCAAGGGACCACAGGCTACCAACGTAACAAAACTTTAATCAGCAGTGTACCTTTATCTATGTAATATTTTATAGACACACCTTGCGGATTACGACATGAGCCACCCTGCCGGATGGCTCTTTTCGTATCATGCTTTATGGGCAGTGCCGACGCGCGCCTTGCGCAGCAGCTCCTCAAGCTCCTCCGTCGAAAACGTATATTTCTTCCCGCAGAAATGGCAGCCCGCCTCGACGGGCTTTCCGTCCGCGATCATCTCCTGCAGATCCTTCTCCCCGATACTGATTAACGCCTTCTCGACCCGCGCCTTATTGCAGCCGCAGTAAAACCGCGTGGGCATACGGTCGGTAACCGTAAGCTCCAGATCCCCCAGAAGCGTCTCAAGCATCTGCTCCGGCGTCATACCCGCGTCCAGAAGAGACGTCACCGATGTGACCGACGCAAGCTTTTCCTCGATTTTCGCCGCAATCGCGTCAGAAGCCCCGGGCATCATCTGTATGATGAATCCCCCCGCCTGCCGCACCGTATTGTCGCGGTTCATCAGCACGCCGAGCGCCACCGACGACGGCGTCTGCTCCGAGGTGGCATAATAATAGGTGAGATCCTCGGCAATCTCGCCGCTGACCAGAATCGTCTGTCCCACATAGGGCTCCTTCAGCCCGACGTCCATAATCACGCTGAGCACGCCGATGCCCAGGGCGCCTCCCACGTCCAGCTTTCCCTGGGCGTTGGGCGGAAGCATCACCTGGGGGTGAAACGCGTACCCCTTCACGTCCCCTCTGGAATTCGCCGTCACCGTCAGTCCGCCGATCGGCCCGTCCCCCTGAATTTTGACGGTCAGGAGATCGTCCTCACCCTTCATCATACTTCCCATCATACCGGCGGCCGTCAGGAGGCGGCCAAGTGCCGCCGTGGCTACCGGGCTCGTATTGTGCCCCTCCCTGGCCTGCTCCACCAGTTCCCGGGTCGTGGAGGCAAACGCGCGCACCTGCCCGCCCGCCGCCGTAGCCCGGATGATATAATCCGCCATAAATTTTCACACTCCTTCTATCCGTTCTGCGTACCGCGCTTTCCCCGCTCGCGCAGAACCACATAAATCCTCTCGCTGTCCTCCCGCGGCGGCCTGCGCGTAAACGCGTCGTACGCCGTCACAAACTCCATACCGGCCTCTGCCGCCGCCTGTCTGACCTCGGAGAGCGCGTAGGCCCTCTGATAATGGACCTCGTCGTACCTCCGGTACAAATCGCCCTCCTCCTGCACAAACAGCGTCAGGCAGTATTCATTGATCCGGCTGTCCTCGTCGTAATAATTCTCCCAGATGAACCCGGCGTCGTCCCGGCTCTCCGCGATGGTCTCCTCGCCGATCACATTCCGGTATTTGTAAACGGTATTCAGATCAAAGATAAATACCCCTTCCGGATCGAGATAGTTGTTTACCAGCTTAAAAACCTCCGTCAGGTCGCCGTTTTCCGTCAGGTAATTCATGCTGTCGCAGAGACTGACCACCGCCGCCACCGTGCCGTACAGCTCGAACTGCCGCATATCCTGCAGAAGATACAGAATGTCCGCCCCCGACCGGGCCTTTTTTTCCATGGCGGCCTGAAGCATTTCCTCCGACGCGTCCACGCCGATCATATCGAATCCGCGGCGCGCCAGAATCTCCGTCAGGTTCCCGGTGCCGCACCCCAGTTCCAGCACCAGACCGTCCTTCACCCCATAGTCTGCCAGAAGTCCGCAGAGATATTCCGCCCACTCCTCATAAGGGACATTATCCATAAACGCGTCGTAAACCGCCGCCAAACCGCTGTAAGCTTCCATCCGCCTCTCCTGCATAAAGGGCAGAGCCCATCCTTCCGATGCCTCTGCCCTCAATCCGTCTACTGGTTTCTGCCGCAGCACTTCTTATACTTTTTCCCGCTGCCGCAGGGGCAGGGGTCGTTGGGGAAGATTTTCTTCGCCTTGCGGACCGTGCCGGAAGCCTTCTGCTCCTTGTAGAGCTCCTTGCGGCGCTCCTCGCTTAAAATATTGTCCCACGCCGGCAGATGATAGAGCCAGTCCGCCTTGGCCGCCACCATATTATAATAGAGCTTCTCCGGATCGATCTCAATCCGAACCTCGGTATCCTCGTCCATGGTATCGATCGGATTCTCGTATCCCTTCAGGCTCTCGTTAATTCCATCCAAAAAACCGGTCATAATCAGAATCTCGGTGCCGTACTTCTCCGCCAGCTCCTTCACCGTACCGGTGATCACCTTCTCCGGCTCCGCCAGAATCTGCTCATAAATGCCCTTCTCGATCGCAAAATAGCCGGACCACATCTCCTCTCTCCGCTTCGCGTCCAGCTCCTCGCCGTATGCCATATTCCGCCATGTCTCAAGTAATGCCATGTCGCCGTACTTCCTCCTCTTACATTCTCTCCGTATGCGTCTCAGGGTATGCAGGGTTCCGGTCAATCTCCCCTCCACATACACAATATCCCTGTCCGCGCGGCATATACACGCGCGTTATTTCATAGTATATAACAAGCGCACTTTTTTTGCAATAAAATATTCTCCCGGCGTCTTTCCATTTTCACAATTTTTTCACAGAATTTTCCCGATTTGTTCATGAACGCCCTTTAAAATAGCACCATCACAACCGCGGGCGCGGCACGCGCCGCCTGCAGGAAGGAGGTTTCTATGGATTACCGGCATGAGTGGAAACACGAAATCAATTACTCCGATCTGATCGCGCTCCGGCAGCGCCTGAGAGCCGTCGCCTCACCGGACATCCATTCGATCAACGGGCGCTACCAGATACGAAGCCTGTATTTCGACGATCCCGCCGATACGGCCCTGCGGGAGAAACGCGACGGCGTCAGCCGGCGTGAAAAATTCCGCATCCGATATTATAACCGCGACACGTCCGTGATTCATTTGGAAAAGAAAAGCAAACTGGCCGGCCTTGGCAATAAACAGACGGCCGTCCTCACCGCGGCCCAGGCCCAGGCAATCGCGGACGGAAGGATCGACTGGATGCTCGGCTCCGGCGAGGCGCTGCTCCAGGAACTGTACGCGAAGATGCGCGGCCGCGGCCTTAAGCCGAAAACCATCGTGGACTACACGCGGGAGCCCTTCCTCTACGGCCCCGGCAACGTCCGCGTCACTCTGGACTACGACATCCGCACCGGCCTCAGCTGCACGGATTTTCTGAATCCGGACTGCGTGATGATCCCGGCCGGGGACGCGCCGATCATACTGGAAGTCAAATGGGACGGCTTCCTGCCTGATATCATCCGCGACGCCGTCCGGCTGACCGGCCGAAGGACGTCCGCATTTTCCAAATACGCCCAATGCCGGATCTACGGATAGGGAAACCAAATATTCACCGTAAAGAAAGGAAAAACCATCATGACATTCAAAGACATCTTTCAGTCCAGCTTTCTAGAAAACGTAACCGCCTTAAGCGTCCTCGACATGGCGCTGGCTTTGATCCTGGCCTTCGGTCTGGGCATGTTTATTTTTCTCGTATACAAGAAAACGTATCAGGGAGTCATGTACTCCTCCAGCTTCGGCGTCACGCTTCTGGCCCTGACCATGATCACCACGCTGGTCATTCTGGCGGTCACGAGCAACGTGGTCCTGTCCCTCGGTATGGTCGGCGCCCTCTCCATTGTCCGTTTCCGCACGGCGATCAAGGAGCCGCTCGACATCGCGTTTCTCTTCTGGTCAATCGCGGCAGGCATCGTTCTGGCGGCGGGAATGATTCCCTTAGCCGTCATCGGCAGCGTGATCATCGGCGTGATCCTTTTGATCTTTGTCAACCGCAAATCCCACGAGAATCCCTATATTCTGGTTCTGCAGTGCGTCAGCCACGAATATGAGACGGCCGCCAAGGCCTATCTGGAAAAAATGGTCCGCCATATGTCCGTCAAGAGCAAGACGGCCCAGAAAGGAATGGTCGAGCTGAACCTGGAGATCCGCCTGAAGGATGACAACACGGACTTCGTCAACGCGCTGGCGCAGATGCCCGGCGTAAACAGCGCCGTCCTCGTAAGCTATAACGGGGATTACATGGGGTGATAAAATTATGTCAACGAGCAAGCACATCGACATTCTCTGCGTAATCGCCGCCGTATGCGCGCTCCTGCTGACTATCCTTTTCATGAACGGTCAGTCCCTCGGAATCACGGTTCTGGCCGACGAGGACTCCGGCAGCGGGCAGTTCACGGACAACGATCTGCGCCATGACTGGGCGGATGAAGCCGAACACGCCACACAGATCACCCTGACCGGAAGCGGCGCCGAAATCCACGGCAACGGAGCGTATTTTTACGACGGCGGCGTCCACATCGTCTACGCGGGGGAATATATTGTCTCCGGCCAGTTAAATGACGGCAGCCTCATCATCGACGCCGACAAGGACGACAAAGTCTGGGTTCTGTTAAACGGCGCGGAAATCCGCTCAGAGACGGGCGCCGCGGTCATAGTGGAGCAGGCGGAAAAGGTATTTCTGACGCTGGCGGACGGAACGGAAAATGAAATCGCGGGATGGACAGAAGCAGACGTCGATTCCTCCAACGAAAGCGGCGGCGTCGACGGCGCCGTTTACTCCCGGGATGATTTAACGATCAACGGAAGCGGCTCTCTTGCCGTGACCACCAATTACCAGCACGCGGTTGTCTGCAACGACGACCTGGTTATCACCGGCGGAAAAATTTCGGTCACGGCTCCCCAGGACGGTCTCCACGCGAACGACAGCGTGCGGATTGCCGAAGCGGATCTGACCATCCAGGCCGGAGACGACGGCATCACCGCGGGCAACGACGACGGCACCAGTTATTTCTATATGGAATCCGGCAGCGTCGCGATTCCCTCCTGCTATGAAGGCATTGAAGCGATCGATATCATCATCGCGGGCGGCGCTATCGACATTATGCCGGTCGACGACGGCATCAACGCCAACGGCGGCAGCTCCTCGTCCATCACGATCACAGACGGCAGAATCCGGATCGTCAATCCGACCGGCAGGGATGCCGACGGGCTGGACTCCAACGGAAGCATCGACATAAGCGGCGGAAATCTGTTCATCAGCGTAAACGGCAGCGGCTCCAACTGCGCCATAGACTGCGGCAGCGAAAACGGCGGCGCCTGCAAAATCAGCGGCGGAACGGTCATCGCGGCCGGAGGCAGCGGCATGGCGGAGGGCTTCGATTCTTCGTCGGAACAGTGCTTTATCATGCAGACCGTCACGACGACGGATGCGGACACGCCCGTGACGCTGAAAAATGAGGCGGGCGATACGCTTCTGTCGGAAACCGTCCCCTGCAGCTTTTCCTCCATCATTCTCAGCACTCCCGACCTGCAGATGGGCGAGACCTGCACGGTACAGGTCGGCGACACGGAGACGGAGGTCGTCGTCGACAACTCTTCCGCTTCCGGCTTTGGCATGTTCGGACGCGGCGGCAGAGGCATGTTCGGCGGCGCAGGTCGCGGCGGACAGATGACCATGCCGCAGGGCACGGACGGAGAAATATCGCAGATGCCTGACGGGGAACTGCCTCAGATGCCTGACGGAGATTCGCCTCAGATGCCTGACGGCGAATTTCCACAGATGACAGACGGGGATTCGCCTCAGATGCCTGACGGCGAATTCCCACAGAGAACAGACGAAGATTCGCCTCAGGCACCCGACGATGAACTGCCCCAGAGAACAGACGGAGATTCATCTCAGACTCCTGACGGCGAGCTGCCCCAGAGACCGAACGGGGGCCTGCACCAATGGACGGACAGGGAAATGCCGCAGAGAACAGACGGCGGACTCCGCCAGAGAACGACCGGCGAAATGCGTCAGTGGGCGGGCGAAGACGGCCCCGCCGCGTCCTCCGCTGCTGTCTCCGTCTCATCCGAAACATGGCTTATCATCGGCCTCTCTGCCCTCTGCCTGGCGGCGGGACTTTTGGCCGCATGGAAGGTGAAGCATTGAATCCCGGCGTTTTCGCTTGTACGAGACAAAGAAACGGAGGATCGGGGCCGCTTTTCACACACATCCATTTCATTTACTGCGTGCTGCAATCAAAGCGAAAGCTGATGTTTTGCTGACCGGAGATAAAGAGCAACCGCAGAAGCAAAAAGAGCAGGAAACCGTTTGTAATTTCCTGCTCTATAATATTGTCGTTAGACGGTGGGGTATTCAGTTTTATATGGATTGAAAAGAAACCATTGTCTTATCGTCTCGAACAATCATTCTGAAATCACATAGCCGCAGTTTGTTTTATTGAAATATTCAATTGCCTTAACCGGATGATAAAAACATTCAAACAGTACTTCCAGTCCGAAAGCATCAAAAATGCATCCGAATATTTCGTTGCCAAAACTATAGATAGGAGTTTGTGACAGAAACTGTACTTCATTTTCATAAAGGTGAGGGTTCCACCAATAGGATTGGAACTGCTCATCGATTTCCTCGAGGGCAATTTCCTTGCTGCGGATCTTTCTGACTGTATCGTTAAAAAGATTGAAATGCTCCTCAAAATGTTTGTTAAGGACATACATCGCCGAAATACCGATATTTGCACTTAAATGTTCGTCTATTCTTTTGGATACGATTCCCTCGGCATTATTGCAGAATTTAATTGCCAGTCCTTCCCCTGTAAATCGGAATATGTAATTATCCAGCAATGAAAAATCTCTTGTAAAAGAACTATAACTGCCAATGAGTTTCTGCATTTGCAGATGATGCATTTCATGAAGAATGATGTAGGGTAATTCCTCTACTGTGCAAATATTCTCAATCCCAAATAGGTCCAAATGCAGCGCATTTTCGTAGACATACCCGAAGGACGGTCCAAAACTTAACGTTGATACGATCCCTGCATCATCTATGGCAATGGCTTTAGGAAATGCATTGGCGAGCTTATGCTGGAAGTTTAAAATATTTTCCTCACAAAGAATATCCTTAACCTTTTTATATCGGTTGTAGTATTTTTGAGGATCAGAAACGCAATCCAGCCACAGATCATGTTTATCTCTCAAGGCACTTTTCCGTTCATCACATAAATCGGGGATGTCGTTTACTTTTATGCTTTTCAATTGTGAAAAGTAGACCATGAGCGGTTCGATAGAAGATAGACCATATCTTCTTATTTCAAATTGATAATCATCATGACAGAATATTCTCTTCAGCAAAGCCGTATTTGCTGATCCTGTACCAGGTTTTGATAAAAAGTCGAGCATTATGGGAATACTTGATATCCGCAGATCCATCTTCCGTCTTCTCCTTATATACTGAAACATGTTACGGACGATTCTTTGATCGAAAATATTTGGAGTAGTCCCTTAAATTCCTATCCACCAGCACACACCGTAGCGGTCGATGACAGTGGCGCAGCAGCTGTTCCAGGGGAGCTCATAGAGGGGTTCCAGAACTACGCCGCCGTCGCTCAGAACGTCGAGCGCATTTTTCACCGCGTCCCTGCTGCCGAGCTCAAACGCGTTGAACGTCATCGTCTGCCACTTCAACCGATGGATAACGCTGACGTCGTAGGGCTTCGCGTAGGGCTCCGCTGCCTCCGCCGCGGCAAGTATGGGTTCGCCGTCGACCGAAAGCTCGCAGTGTTCGTAGGCGGTTCCGTCAGCGTTCTTTATCGCGAACGTCACCTCCGCACCGAAGGCTTTGCAGTACGTTTCTACCGCCTCGAGACTGTTCATTACATACACCTGTGGATAGCACTTCATATTCGTTTTCCTCCGTTTTTTGATTCATTACGTCTGCACCCGAAACCGTCTGCTGATAATTGATAAGTTCAATTCGTTCCTTATCACTATGTCGAACAGTTATCTGCTCGATATTTATCATCATACCACTCAAATATAAAAAAAGCTACTGTCCTTTCAGACGGTTAATCCAATCATTCTCAGGCCATGCCGGATAAAAGACGCTCTGGCGATTTGTCTATGGGCATTACTCCGGCGCTTTCACACTGCATTTCCCTAAAATATCACTTGAATACTGCAAAAGTTGTGCTATACTAGGCAGAAAGAGCGCGCCGGGGGCTGGCGCGTGAACAAGGAGGATTTTTAACTATGGCAGACCGCAATCTCACCCTGCTGACGGATCTCTATGAGCTCACGATGATGCAGGGATATTTCAGGGAACAGGAACAGAATGTAACCGTCGTCTTCGACGCCTTCTACCGCAGCAATCCCGGAGGCGGCAGCTACGCTGTCTGCGCCGGACTGGAACAGGCTATCGACTACATTAAAAATATCCATTTCAGCTCCGAGGACATCGACTATCTGCGCTCCACCGGCCTTTTTGAGGAAGATTTCCTCAAATATCTCCGCGGTTTTCATTTCAGCGGCGACATTTACGCGATTCCGGAGGGAACCGTCGTTTTCCCCAAGGAGCCGCTCGTAAAGGTCATCGCCCCCATCATGGAGGCCCAGTTCGTCGAAACGGCGCTTCTGAACATCATCAATCACCAGAGCCTGATCGCTACAAAGGCATCCCGCGTCGTCCACGCGGCGCAGGGCGACGGCGTCATGGAATTCGGCCTTCGCCGCGCCCAGGGCCCTGACGCGGGTATCTACGGAGCCAGGGCCGCCATGATCGCCGGCTGCGTCGCCACATCCAACGTGCTGGCCGGCCAGATGTTCGACGTGCCGGTTCGCGGCACCCACGCCCACAGCTGGGTCATGAGTTTTCCGGACGAGCTGACTGCATTCCGCACTTACGCCAATCTCTTCCCCTCCGCGTGCATCCTTCTGGTGGACACCTACGACACGCTGAAATCCGGCGTTCCCAACGCAATCCGGGTCTTCACGGAGATGCGCGAACAGGGCATCCCGCTGACCTTCTACGGTATCCGCTTAGACAGCGGCGACCTGGCCTACCTCTCGAAGGAAGCCAGAAAGATGCTGGACGAAGCCGGATTTACGGACGCGGTCATCTCCGCTTCCAATGATCTGGACGAAGGTCTGATCACCAGCTTAAAGCTCCAGGGAGCCGAAATCCATTCCTGGGGTGTCGGCACGAATCTGATCACCTCCAAGGACTGTCCGTCCTTCGGCGGCGTCTACAAGCTCTCCGCCATCCAGGACAGAGAGACAGGGAAATTCATTCCGAAGATCAAGGTGTCGGAAAATGCCGAGAAGATCACCAACCCCGGCAACAAGGTCATCCGCCGCATCTATGACAAGGCGAACGGCAAGCTGATCGCCGATCTGATCTGTCTGGCCGACGAGGTATACGACGAGAAGGATCCGCTCCTGCTGTTCGACCCGGTCAACACCTGGAAGCGCACAAATCTGGAAGGCGGAACCTACACGATCCGCGAGCTGATGGTTCCGGTCTTTCTGGAAGGCCAGTGCGTCTACCAATCGCCGAAGGTCATGGAAATCCGCGACTACTGCGCGAAAGAGATCGGTACGCTCTGGGAGGAATCCCTGCGTCTGGAATTCCCGCACCGGATCCATGTGGATCTCTCGATGCCCCTGTGGAAAATGAAGCAGGATCTGCTGGCCGCGCATTCCGCATGATGGCCGTCCGTTCATAAAAAGTTTATAATTTCTTTACAAACTTGCCAAACGCATTTCATATTTGTTCTTTATACTGGAATCAGTAAAGGAAACGCACCACCCAAAGAAGACATTCGATAAATTTTTTTCATAATCTGCCGGCATCCCGAAAGGGTTGCCGGCTCCTCCCTTTTTCAGGGACAATTCCGGCCCGAAAATACGAAAATCCGTCGCCGGCATTCCGCCCGCATAGACGTAATACAAACGGAGCGTCACTGGCGTGTTTTTGCATACTGACGTAAAGGCAAGGAAAAAGCTGCTCTCCCCCAATAAGAGCAGCTTTTCCTTGTCACGATCGAAAACCGTCACATTATTTGGCTGATTTTGACAGCCCCCACTGCCAAAACGCCTTGCAAAGCACCCCACCGTGCCTCTCGCAGTTTTACTATATAATATATTTTCTGAATTGTCAAGATATTTTAACTAATATATACAAATTTATTTTTTACACCCGCCATTCCGATTCTTTTTCAAATTATCCGTTCCTAATAGTCAAATTATAATTGTTTTCCGTCCGTTTTCCCCGCGTCTGCAGGGCAATTTGATAAACAGCAGACCGAAAGCAAATCAATTACTCTCCTGCGCCGGCAAAATGGCAGGATATTTTCTGCCGTTCTGCGCATACTTTTCCTGTCATCAGAAGACCGGCCGGCGGCGCAGCCTGCGGCGGTTCATCGATATGGAGGAGAAAGACTCATGGCATTTTCCAGCAAAATAGAGGACAATATCCGCCTCTTCAACGAAAAATTGGATGTGGAAAACAACTTCGACGTCGTCTACCGGGTGCTGACCATCGGCGGGCGGACGAGCTGTCTGTATTTCGTAGACGGCTTCACCAAGGACGACGTGCTCTTAAAGCTTCTGCAGGTATGGGAGGGCGTAAAGCCGGAGGATATGCCCCAAGACGCGCATTCCTTTTCCAAGCAGTACATTCCCTACGGGGAAATCGGACTTCTGGACAAGGAGGAGACGGTAATCACCCAGCTTCTCACGGGTATCTCCTGCATTTTCATCGACGGCTATGACACCTGCCTGACCGTGGACTGCCGCACCTACCCCGCCAGAGGCGTGTCGGAGCCGGAAAAAGACAAGGTCATGCGCGGCTCGCGGGACGGCTTTGTGGAGACGCTGATCTTCAATACGGCCCTCATCCGGCGGCGCATCCGGGATCCCAAGCTGACCATGGAAATTCTGACGGCCGGCGAGAGCTCCCACACGGACATCGCGGTCTGCTACATGAAGGGCCGCGTGGACGAGCAGATGCTCTCCATGATCAAACAAAGAATCCGCGACATCCAGGTGGACGCCCTCACCATGAACCAGGAGAGTCTGGCGGAATGTCTGTATCCGAACAAATGGTACAACCCTTTTCCAAAGTTCAAATTTTCGGAGCGGCCGGACACCGCGGCCGCCTCGATTTTAGAGGGCAGCGTGGTGATCCTGGTGGACAACTCCCCCGCCGCCATGATCCTGCCGTCCTCCGTCTTCGACATCATCGAGGAGGCGGACGACTACTATTTCCCGCCTGTGACCGGCACCTACCTCCGCCTCTCCCGCATGACGACCACGCTCCTGGCACTGATCCTGACGCCCACCTGGCTTCTTCTGATGCAGAATCCCCACGTGCTGCCGTCCTGGCTGCAGTTCATACTGCTGTCGGAAACCCCTTACGTGCCGCTGATCGCGCAGCTTCTGATCCTGGAGTTCGCCATCGACGGTCTGCGCCTGGCAGCCATCAACACACCGACCATGCTGACTACGCCCCTAAGCGTCACCGCCGGCATTGTACTGGGCGAATACGCGGTCAGCTCCGGCTGGTTCTCCAGCGAAACGATGCTGTATATGGCCTTCGTGACCATCGCAACCTATTCCCAGGCCAGCTTTGAGCTGGGCTACGCAGTGAAATTCATGCGCGTCATCATCCTGATCCTGACGGCCATTTTCGACGTGTGGGGCTATATCGCCGGCCTTGCCCTCTCCGTCTGCGCCATCGTATGCAACAAGACGCTGGCCGGAAAGAGCTATATCTACCCGCTGATCCCGTTCCATTTCCGGGAACTGAAAAAACGGTTCCTGCGGGGACGTCTGCCCCACAAGAACCGTTGATTCTGGTTTTACCGGCCTCCGCTTATCACCCGCCACACGCGCGGCGCAAAGCGTTTCAGGAGCTTTGCGACCTGCCAGCAGAGCGTATAGCCGACAAGCGGCATCAGCAGATAAAGCACCGCGGCCACCCATACGTTTCCGGGGAATGCCTTCGCCGCCAGCTTACTGATCAGGCGTACCGGCAGAAAATGAAACGCGTAGACGAAAAAAGTGCACTCCATAAACGGCTTCCGCTCCCCAAGCCATCGCTCGTCCACAAGAAGCCACATGCCGACAGGCACCAGACACCGGCTAAAGACAATCGGAGGAATCCGGCCGTACAGATAATACTCCGCCGCCAAAACCGCGCCCAGCACTAAAAGCTCCGCCCCAAGGACGCCCCGGTATTTATCCCAGACGCTTTCCGCGAAGCTCCGTCCGTGCAGGGCCGAAAACGCCGCGATGCTGTAATAGGTAAGCGCATCCAGATTCAGCCATGGAAGACGCACGCCGCTTACAATCCCCCAGATCAGCATTCCCAGCCAGAAAATCCCGACGACGGCATTCTCCATCGCCAGATACAGTACCGGCGCAAGCACCGTCAGAAGCAGCAGCTGGAACATGAACCAGAACACCGGATTCGCCTCATAAAGAAGCGCTCCCCGGATCAGCCCGGAAAGGGAGAACGTCAAATCCCAACGGTTCACGATGGCGTTCACATACGGCACATGGCTGGCGATCAGATAGCCGAAGTAATAAAACAGATTCCAGACAAGATACGGGATCAGCAGACTTGTGACGCGGCGTTTCCATTTGCCCGCCAGATCCTGCCAGGTAAAATTGCGGTAAAAGAGATAGCCGGAGAGCATAAGAAAACAGGGGATACTCACCCGCACAACTTCAAGGGCAGCCCCATTCTGAAACGCCCACAGGGGATGCCCCACAGCCGTTTCCCCAAGAAACAGTTCCGCGTTGCCGGCATGGTTCCAGATCACCAGAAGGCAGCAGATAAACTGGAACCACCCGATTTTACGTCTGAAGCTCTTCTCCTCCATATTCTCTCCGCCGTCAAAAATCCGCCGCTTCCGCCTTGCAGCGGCCGCGTTTCCTTCGTATCGCGGCGCTTCTCTCCGATTCCAAAGCGAACCCGCACTAACAGTTTATCATAAAAAATCCCGCAGGAAAATATGTTTCCTGATTTTTTCCTGCAAATCGTTTTTTCCTGCAAATGAATCAGACGAGCCTATATGAACAAAGCGTCACTGGCGCTTTATTCGCATGGAAATACAAAAAACGCGTCACTGGCGCGTTTTTTGCATACTGACGTAAAAAGGAGAAGACGCCCGCACACCAAACGTCTTCTCCGCATATCTGAATCAAAAACTCCGCACGCCCCCGCTCACTCGTTTACCGAGTAATTCGGCGCTTCCTTCGTGATATGGATATCGTGGGGATGGCTTTCCTTTAAGGACGCCGCCGAAATCTTCACAAAACGCGCCGTATCCTGCAGCGTCTTGATGTCCTTGGCCCCGCAGTAGCCCATACCGGAACGGAGTCCGCCCAGCATCTGGAACACCGTATCCTCCACCAGCCCCTTGTAAGCCACGCGGCCCTCGACGCCCTCCGGCACCAGCTTCTTGGCGTCGGTCTGGAAATACCGGTCCTTGCTGCCGTTCTCCATGGCCGCAATCGAACCCATACCGCGGTAAACCTTATACTTTCTTCCCTGATACAGCTCGAAGTCTCCCGGGCTCTCGTCGCATCCGGCAAACATGCTTCCCATCATGCAGACGCTTCCGCCCGCCGCGATGGCCTTCGTGATATCGCCGGAATACTTGATGCCGCCGTCCGCGATGATCGGAATGCCGTACTCCTTCGCCACCGCATAGCAGTCCATGACGGCCGTGATCTGCGGCACGCCGATGCCCGCCACCACACGGGTCGTACAGATGGAGCCGGGACCGATGCCTACCTTCACCGCGTCCGCGCCGGCCTCGATCAGGGCCCTCGTCGCCTCGCCGGTAGCCACATTGCCCGCGATCACGTCCAGATCCGGGAATGCTTCCTTAATCATCCTCACGCAGCGCAGCACGTTGGCCGAATGCCCATGGGCCGAATCCAGAACCACCACGTCCACATGGGCCTTCACAAGCGCCTCCACCCGCTCCAGCACATTGGCCGTGATGCCCACGCCGGCGCCGCAAAGCAGGCGTCCCTGGGAATCCTTGGCGGAATTCGGATATTTGATCTGCTTTTCAATGTCCTTGATCGTGATCAGGCCTTTCAGGTTAAAATCATCATCCACGATCGGAAGCTTCTCGACCCTGGCCTTCGCCAGGATTTTCTTCGCCTCCATCAGGGTGATGCCTTCCTTTGCCGTCACCAGATTCTCGGAAGTCATGCATTCGCTGATCTTCTTCGTAAAATCCTCCTCAAACATCAGGTCGCGGTTGGTGATGATGCCCACCAGTCTGCCGCCGTCCGTCACAATCGGAACGCCGGAGATGCGGAATTTTCCCATCAGCTCGTCCGCGTCCTTGAGCGTATGCTCCGGGGTGAGGAAAAATGGATCCGTGATGACTCCATTCTCCGAGCGCTTTACTTTGTCTACCTCCTCTGCCTGCTGCTCGATGGACATGTTCTTGTGGATAATTCCGATGCCGCCCTGCCTCGCCATGGCGATTGCCATGCGGTGCTCCGTGACGGTATCCATGCCCGCGCTCATCAGAGGGATGTTCAGCTTGATCTTCTTGGTCAAATGCGTCGTTACGTCTACCTGGTTAGGAATGACCTCAGAGTAGGCAGGAACCAGCAGCACGTCGTCAAAGGTAATGCCTTCACCGATAATTGCGCCCATTGAATACTCCTCTCTTTCTGCTGTAATTGAATGTTATTAGTGACATAGTATAGACCACTTTTACAGACTTGTCAAGCGCCGCAAAGCCGTCTATGGAAACAAAAGAACAGCTGCCGCACACAGCTGTCCTTCCATTCGATTATTTAACGACCTTCCTCGGGGCCCTCTGCCATAAATGGTTCAGAATCTTCTCGTTCGGCTCCAAAAGCAGCTTCGTGCTCACGCCGCCCGTCTGGCAGATCATGCCGTAGACCTTCGCCCCCGGCTGACGCGACGAAAAATCAAGCGCTTTCATGTCTTTCTTCTCCGCGTCCTTGAGGAGATAGGAGTCCAGCGGCGCAAGGATCTCTACCTGCTCCAGGGAGCCCTCCCAGACCCTCTTGCGGCGTTTCTGGCCCATAATCTTGTCGATGCTCATCTGGTCATTGACTACCAGATATTCGTATTCCACGCTGAGCATCGGAAAAATAAAATACGCAGCGCCTATGGCCAGAAGCAGAATGACGAAGCCAAAAGGAATCATCGCCGACAGAAAGAATGCGAAAATACACAAAAAGATCAGCAGTCCCTTAACAAGGAACACATATCCCGGTGTTTTGCGCTTTACCAACCATTCCACATAAGCGTCATTCATAATTATTATTCCTTTCCTAAAATTGTTCGGCCGCGCCCCCACATAAGCATCCGATGATAAATACAGAAAGCGTGCTGCCGGCACCCTTCCTGCACTGGCACCCTTTCGGTATGGAAAAAAACAGCGGAGACAGACCCTCATGCTTATCATGAGCGGTCGGCCTCCGCACAGCTAACCTTCATCTTCCGCACCGCCAGATCCGGTGAAACCGGCTGCCGGCGAGCTTAACGTATCCTGCGGGTCCGCCTGCCGCTTACATCATCCCCATGCCTGCGCCTGCGGGAGCAGCCGGGGTCTCTTCTTTAATATTAGCAACAACGGACTCAGTTGTCAATAATGTAGACGCAACACTTGTCGCATTCTGCAGCGCGCAGCGGGTCACCTTCGCCGGATCCAGGATGCCGGCAGCGATCATGTCTACATACTCCTCCTTGTAGGCGTCGAAACCGGTGCCCACCTTGGACTCCTTCACCTTATTGACAATAACGGAGCCTTCCAGTCCGGCGTTGGCTACGATGTGGTACAGCGGGGATTCCAGAGCCTTCAGGATGATCTTCGCGCCGGTCTTCTCGTCGCCGTCCATGCCTTCCAGAACCTTCTCCACCTGCTTAATCGCATGAATGTAAGCGGAACCGCCGCCCGCGATGATGCCTTCCTCGACAGCCGCCTTCGTAGCCGCCAGAGCATCCTCCATGCGCATCTTGGCTTCCTTCATCTCCGTCTCAGTGGCAGCGCCCACGCGGATCACCGCTACGCCGCCCGCCAGCTTCGCCAGTCTCTCCTGCAGCTTCTCACGGTCGAAATCGGAAGTGGTCTCCTCAATCTGTCCGCGGATCTGGGCAATCCTTGCGGAGATAGCGGCCTTATCGCCCTCGCCGTCCACGATGACGGTGTTCTCTTTCTGAACCTTCACGGATTTCGCGCGGCCCAGCTGCTCCAGCGTCGCTTCCTTCAGATCCAGGCCGAGCTCCTCGGAAATCACCTGGCCGCCCGTCAGAATCGCGATATCCTGCAGCATCTCTTTCCTTCTGTCGCCGTAACCGGGAGCCTTCACTGCAACCACATTGAAGGTACCGCGCAGCTTGTTGACGATCAGGGTGGTCAGAGCCTCGCCCTCCACGTCCTCGGCGATGATCAGAAGTCTCGCGCCGGACTGCACTACCTGCTCCAGAAGCGGCAGGATCTCCTGAATATTGGAAATCTTCTTATCCGTGATCAGGATGTAGGGATTGTCAAGGACAGCCTCCATCTTATCCATATCGGTGCACATATAGGCGGATACATAGCCGCGGTCGAACTGCATACCTTCCACCAGATCCAGCTCGGTCTTCATGGTCTTGGACTCCTCGATGGTGATAACGCCGTCCTTGGAAACCTTCTCCATGGCGTCCGCCACCATCTCGCCCACCTCGTCGCTGGAAGCGGAGATCGCCGCAACGCGGGCAATCTGCTCCTTGCCGTTGATCGGCTGGCTCATGGATGCGATAGCTTCCACCGCCGCGTCCGTCGCCTTCTTCATACCTTTTCTCAGGACGATAGGATTAGCGCCTGCCGCCAGGTTCTTCATGCCCTCGTTGATCATGGCCTGCGCCAGAACCGTCGCGGTCGTCGTGCCGTCGCCGGCCACGTCGTTGGTCTTCGTGGCGACTTCCTTCACCAGCTGCGCGCCCATGTTCTCAAACGCGTCCGCCAGCTCGATCTCCTTGGCGATGGTCACGCCGTCGTTTGTGATTAACGGAGCGCCGAACGATTTATCAAGAACCACATTGCGTCCCTTGGGGCCCAAGGTCACACGAACCGTATCTGCCAGCTGGTTCACACCGGACTCCAGCGCTTTTCTCGCGTCTACACCGAATTTGATTTCCTTTGCCATAATTACATTCCTCCAGTCTTCTCTTTAAACTCTCATGTCCCGCCCTGTGCAGGACATCGCTGCGAAATAATTGTTCATGATCCTCCTGCTTACTCGATGACGGCCAGGATATCGTTCTGCTTTACGACCACATACTTCTCATCTTCTACTTCCACTTCCGTGCCGGAATATTTAGAGTAGATAACCTTATCGCCCGGCTTCACCTGCATGGTGACTTCCTTGCCGTCCACGACGCCGCCCGGACCGACAGCAACGACCTCAGCCTGCTGGGGTTTCTCCTTGGCCTGACCCGGGAGAACGATGCCGGACTTCGTAGTCTCTTCCGCAACCAGCTGCTTCAAAACGACTCTGTCAAATAAAGGTGTCAGTTTCATATCTATTTCCTCCTTGATGAAAAAATGGTTTCCTTTCATTTCCAAAGAATGTTATAGCACGCTTTGTTAGCAGTGTCAAGGGTTGAGTGCTAAAAATCTTTATGAATTTTCTGTGTCCTCCGCCAGCTCCCGGATCCGCCCGCGCAAAGGCAGTACCGATCCTGGCGGCACCGACAGCTCGTCGATCCCGATCGACAGCAGATAAGACGTCATCTCCATGTCCGCCGCAAGCTCGCCGCAGACCGCGACGGGGATACGCGCCCCGCGGGCGCTCTCCGCCGTCATCGCAAGCAGACGAAGCACCGCGGGATGATGAAGATCGCAGAAGCGGCCAAGTCGCATATCCGACCGGTCGCATGCCAGGACATACTGGGTTAAATCGTTGGTCCCACAGCTAAAGAAATCGACCTCCTCCGCAAGCTCGCCGCTGATCAGGGCGGCCGCGGGCGTCTCGATCATAACGCCTATGGGCACATCCGGCCGAAAGGCAATCCCCTCAGCCGCCAGCTCCGCACGCACATTTCCGCAGAGCCGCTTCGCCTCCCGAACCTCCCAGAGGCTGGTAACCATCGGGAAGAGTATCGCCAGGCTTCCGGACACGGAGGCCCGGTAGAGAGCGCGCAACTGAGCCCGGAAAAGCTCCGGCCGCTCCAGACACAGCCGCAAACCGCGGATTCCCAGGGCGGGATTTGCCTCCCGCTCCAGTCCCAGACAGGCAGCCTGCTTGTCAGATCCCGCGTCCAGCGTCCGGATTACCACCCGCTTCCCCTCCATGGCGGCAAGCACCGACCGGTAGGCCGCAAACTGCGCGTCCTCTGACGGGCAGTCGGTCCGGTTCAGATAAAGACATTCACTGCGGAACAGACCGATGCCGTCTGCACCGCTGTCCCTGACGGCGAGAACGTCCTCCGGTCCGCCTATGTTGCAGCAGACACGGATGACGCGTCCGTCCCCCGTCCGGCTCGGTTCCTCCCGCAGCAGGGAAAGTTTCGCCTGTTCCTTCTCCCGCTTCTGTCTCCTTCCGTCAAATTCCGCGCACGCCGCCGCGTCCGGCTCCACCACAAGCTCTCCGGTCCCGCCGTCCATCAGCGCTTCCATGCCGTCGTACTCCGGCCGCAGAGCGCTGCCGGCCGCAACGACGGCCGGCAGTCCCATGGTCCTGGCCAGGATCGCCGTATGTCCGGCCGCGGAACCTTCGGAAGTGACAAAACCCAGAATTTTCGACCGGTCAAGCTGCAGCGTCTCGCTGGGCGCCAGGTCGTCGGCCGCCAGTATCACCGGCTCCGGGAATACGGGCGGAGCGTCTCCGGCGCTTTGTTCGCGTGGAAATACAGAAAGCGTGCCACTGCCACCCATTCCGCATGGAAATACGGGCGTCTCCGGCGCAGACGCCGGATCGCCGTCCTGCTCTTCCAGAAGAAGCCGGATCCGGCCGGCCACATCCCGCACGTCCGCGGCGCGCGCCAGCGTATAAGCGTCCCCGGACGCCGCCAGCTGTCCGGCAAAAAGCTCCGACGCTTCCTCGACCGCTTCCCCGGCGTTCCGGTTCCGTCCGCGTATCGCGGCCTCCACCACATTCGCGTACTCCGGATCCTCCGCCAGAATCCGGTGCGACTCGAAAATCCACGCCGCGTCGTCTCCCGCCTTGTGGCCGGCCGCGGAGGCCCTTGCGCGCTCCGCCAGCTCCGTCAGCTGACGGACCGCTTCTTCGCGCGCCCGGCAGAAACGCCCCCATTCCGCGTCGCAGTCTCTGACCGGACGGTGCGCTGCCGCCCTCTCCCCGTGACGGAAAAAGAAGAGCCTGCCGCGCACGATTCCCTCCGAAACGCCCTGTCCCTGAATCACAACCATGACGCAATCCCCCTCTCACACCGATTACCGCCGCCTCCGCGCCGGTATTTCTCCGCTTCCATCACAACCCATTTTCAACTTCCTGGGTCTGTTTCGCTTCCGAATTTATGTCATACGCAGCCTGAATATAAGGCATGAAGAAACAGAAAAAACTCTTGCACTGTATTTCAGGATATGTTATATTTAAATCACAGAGGGAAAGCCAGAGACACGGCCTCCCCCCAAATGACATCTTAAGCCCTTAACGGGCCGCCGTCACTATTGCGAGTAGTGGCGGCTATTTCTTTCCCCTGAAGATCTGATAACAAAGACCCACAAGAGCTACAATGAATATACCGCCTTTATGCGCTCTGGTTTCCCATGTACCAGATTATAGCAGATTCTGGACGATACGACAACACAAAGATCAAAGAATGCCCGTTTTTCAATACCTCTCGCCGCATATGGCACTTGCATTTTTGGAATAATGGTATTACAATAAGGAAAAATGATTTTGATTCGGAAAGGGGTTTCTATTATGGCAAAGAAAAAGAGAAATATTGGAAAATTGATAGCGCTGGCGGCGGTAATCGGCACAGCTGCCGCGGCAGTCTCCTATTTTCTCAGGTATAAGTCTTTCAGCAAGGAGCTGGACGAGGATTTCCATGATTTTGAGGACGAGGATGATTTCGAGGATGAAGAGGCGCCCCAGCGCACCTATGTGACGCTGCCGACCAAGGTCGAGGAGGCGTTAAAGGAAGCAAAGGAAGCGACCGGCCAGGCGGTTGTCAAGGCCAAAAATGCGGCGACAATCGTGAAGGAAACCGTAAAGAGCGCGGCCGAGAAGGCGAAAGGCGCCGCCAAGGACGCAGAGAAAGCCGTTGAAGAGACAGTCGAGGACGCTGAAAAAGCCGTTGAAGAGACAGTCGAGGACGCTGAAAAAGCCGCGGCAGACGCCGGGGAGACCGCTGCGGAGGCTGCAGAAGCCGCAGAAGAGAGCGTGCAGACTCTCGCAGAAGAGGCCGAGGAGGCTGCAGAAGACGCCGGGGACGCCGTGAAAAAGGCTGTTGCCGAGGCGGAACCGACCGCGCCGGCCGAAGCGGCCACCATCGAGGACGATATCTCCTAGAACATATTTTGAGAATGGGAACAGGGCGTCATTGACGCTCCATTCGCATGGAAGTGATACAGAAAGCGTGCCACTGGTACTCTTTCTGCGTGGAAACAGCAGCAGCCGCCGCGCAGGACACCCCCCGCCGCGGCGGATTTTCTTTTTGGCAGACAGAGGACCGCGAACCGTCACTCCGTCCACAGAAGCGGATTCTGAAAGCGCAAAGTATCCGTCTCCTCCTCCCGGATGATGTACGCGTGGGAGGGCGCCCCGGAGGCCGGCAGCTGATAAAGCTTCTGATCTGCGTCATAGCTCCAGCTGTCGTCAAGAACCAGGGCCCCGGAATCGGCGATCATGGTCCATTCGCTCGTCTCCCCGCGGCCATTGACCGTCGTCAGAAGGACGGTTCCCGTCATCTGATCCGCTTCAAACGTTCCCTGCCGCGTAACCTGGCACTCCTGTTCGTCCGTCGTCTCATAATAGCAGTAGCCGACCGTCCCCGGTCCGCTCATCCTTCCGCTCTCCCACTGCCCCTTCGCGTAATCATAGCGCGGGGCGTCCAGCTCGATCGCCTGAAACGCGGTACACTCGCCTTCCGGAGCGCCCTGGGCAAACTCCCCGCAGAAAAGAAGAGACGGCCGGAGCAGCACCAGACCGCTGCCTTCCAGATCCCCGGCAAGCCGACCGTTCTGACAGAGCCACCGCTCCTGATTCATTATCCCATAATACATCTGACTCAGATCATCCGCACGCTCAAGCATCAGCCGCGCGGCCTCCTCATAGCTTTCTTCGCTGACCAGCGCGGCCAGCCGGTCAAGAAGCTCTCGCTGATCCCCGGTCAGCTCCGGCGAGACCTCTGCGGCGGTCGTCTCCGGCAAAGTTTCCGCGGCGGCCGGCTCCGAAGATTCCTGCATCGTCCATTCTTCCTCCACGGCTGCCGCCGTCACGGAGGGAAGCTCCTGCTTTCTCTGTCTGATGGCCATTCCCGCAGCGCCGGCCGTGATTGCGGCTGCCAGGCAGACCACGCCGGCGGCCCGTATCCATTTCTCCCTATTCTTCACGTTTCCGTTCTTCTCCTCCTCCGCACCATACCTCCCAGAGGCGGTCCACACCGCATAGGATCTGCGCGGTACTGACATTCGCATAGCCAAGCATGACCGTGGACGGCGCGCATTCCGTTCCCCCGATGGAACAGGCTGACAGGCCGTACACGGCGATCCCCGCTTCCCTGGCCCTGGAAATCAGCCAGCTCTCCGGCCGGCCGCTTTTGTCTGTCAAAAGCACATGAAGGCCCGCAAACTCTCCCTGAATCTCAAAATACGGTTCCAGCCGCTTCAGGGCTGTCAAAAGCACGTCGTGCTTTCCGCGATAGATCGCCCGCATACGGTTCAGATGGCGCTCATAATATCCCTCCGTCAAAAAGCGGCACAAAATCCTCTGATCGATTCGCGACACCGTACAGGCGTAGAAGCGGAGCTGTTCCTGATACACGGCAAGGAGCCGGCGCGGCAGCACCAGAAAGCCGATCCGGATCGCCGGCGCGATGGATTTGGAGAATGTTCCGATGTAAATCACGCGGCCGTTCCGGTCCAAACCCTGCATGGCCGGTATGGGCTTTCCTTTATAGCGGAATTCACTGTCGTAATCATCCTCAATCAGATACCTGTTCTCGTCCCCTGACGCCCACTCCAAAAGCTCCATCCGCCGCTTTACCGGCATAACCACTCCCGTGGGATACTGATGGGAGGGCATTATATAGGCCACATCCGCGCCGCTGCGCTTTAAGATCTCCACATCCATGCCGAAGCGGTCCATCCCGACCAGCACTACCGGATACCCCTGGCTTTTAAGCACCAGACAGGCCTGGCGGTAAGTCGGATTCTCCATGGCCACGGTTCGGCCGCGTCCCAGAATCAGGGACAGCAGCATCAGAAGATACTCGCTGCCGGCGCCGATGATGATCTGATCCCCGGCGCAGTCCACGCCCCTGGCTGAGTGAAGATAGCCGCGGATCGCCTCTCTGAGCTCCGGTTCCCCCTGCGGATCTCCCGCCAGAAACATCTCCTTACTGTCGTCCACCAGCGTCCCGCGGGTGACCTTCCGCCAGGCGTTATATGGGAAATGGTCCAGATCAATGCCGCGAGGCGAGAAATCAATCAGCTCCGGATGTTCATCTTCCTCCCAAAGCGTCTCCGTGCGCCCGGTCTCCGCCGTCTCGTCCCCGACGCCCAGCGCAGCGGTATCAAAATCCGTCGGGATCTCTTTCATCACGAAATATCCGCTGCAGGGCACGGTCTCGATATATCCCTCAGCCATCAGCTGCTCATACGCCATCTGGGTTGTGGAGCGGCTGATTTTCAGATTCTCCGCCAGCGCCCTGGTAGACGGCAGACGGACTCCCGCCGCGAGACTTCCCTTGCGGATCTCACGCTTCAGATAGGAATAAATCTGTTCATACATCGGCCGGCCGTCCCGGCCGTCCAGCGGAATCATCAGTTCCATCGCGCCTTCTCCTCCTTTTCCCTAAAAATACGAACAAAGCGTCACTGGCACCCTTTCTATATAGAAACGCAGGAAGGCTGACCCGCCATCCTCCGCGTTTCAGCCTTCGTATTTCCATGCGAACAAAGCGCCAGCGACCTTTGTTCGTATTCCCATGTGATCTCTATTTCTGGAGCTTAAAGGAACTCTTAAGCGACACGATACGGTTGAATACCGGCGCATCCGGCCTGCTGTCTTTACAGTCCACGCAGAAATAACCGCTCCGCATAAACTGGAAGCTGTCGTAGGCTTTCGCGTCCTTAAGCGCCGGCTCCACATAGCAGTCTTTCAGCACCGTCAGGGAGTTGGGGTTCAGATTCAGCGTGCCGTCCGCGTTCAGCTTTCCCTTCTCCTCGTCCACGATATTCTCATAGAGACGGCATTCCACCTTCTCCGCCGCCCCCGCGGCGACCCAGTGGATCGTCCCTTTCACCTTCCGGCCGTTAAATCCCGAACCGCTCTTTGTCTCCGGATCGTAGGTGGCGTGGACCACCGTTACATTCCCGTCCGCGTCCTTCTCACAGCCGGTGCAGGTGACAAAATACGCTCCGAAGAGGCGCACCTCATTGCCCGGGAACAGCCGGAAATATTTCTTCGGCGGTACCTCCATGAAATCCTCACGCTCGATATAAAGCTCGCGCGAGAACGGAACCTGGCGGGAACCCAGCTCCTCATTCTCCGTATTGTTCGGAACCGTCAGCATCTCGGTCTGACCCTCCGGATAATTGTCAATGACCAGGCGAACCGGGTCTAAGACCGCCATCATGCGGGGCTTCTTAAGCTTTAAATCTTCGCGGATACAGTATTCCAAAAGCGCGTAATCCACGGAGCTGTTGGCCTTGGCCACGCCCACCAGCTCAACGAACTTCTGGATGGATTCCGGCGTATAGCCGCGGCGTCTTAAAGCCGCGATCGACACCAGCCGCGGGTCGTCCCAGCCGTCCACGATGCCGTCCTCCACCAGCTTTTTGATATAGCGCTTGCCGGTGACCACATTGGTCAGATACAGCTTCGCGAACTCGATCTGCCTCGGCGGATTCTCAAACTCACATTCCCGCACGACCCAGTCGTAAAGCGGTCTGTGATCCTCGAATTCCAGCGTGCAGATGGAATGGGTGATGTGCTCCACCGCGTCCTCAATCGGATGGGCGAAATCATACATCGGATAGATGCACCATTTGTCCCCGGTATTGTGGTGATTCATATGAGCCACACGGTAAATGACCGGATCCCGCATGTTGATGTTGGGACTCGACATGTCGATCTTGGCACGCAGCACCTTCTCGCCGTCAGCGTACTTGCCCTCCTTCATCTCCTCAAACAGTCTCAGATTCTCCTCCACGCTGCGGTTCCGGTAGGGGCTCTCCTTGCCGGGCGTCGTAAAATCGCCGCGGTAGGCCTTGATCTCGTCGGCGCTCAAATCGCAGACAAACGCTTTGCCCTTCTTAATCAGCAGCACCGCGCACTCATACATGGTTTCAAAATAATCCGACGCAAAGAACAGCCTGTCCTCGAAATCGGCGCCCAGCCACTTTACGTCCTCGATAATGGACTCCACAAACTCCGTCTTCTCCTTCGTCGGATTGGTATCGTCGAAGCGGAAATTGAACTTGCCGCCGTATTTCTTCGCCAGACCGTAATTGAGAAGAATCGACTTGGCGTGTCCGATATGCAGATAGCCGTTCGGCTCCGGCGGGAACCGCGTCTGTACATGGTCATAGACTCCTTCCGCCAGATCCTTCTCGATCTCCTGCTCGATAAAATTCTTCGAAACTTCCTCTGTCTCCACAAGGGCTTCTACAGGTCTTTCCATAATGCTCCTCCAGCAATCAGACATACTACAAAACAGAAAGCGTGCACCGGCACTCTCTCTGCATGGAAAACAGAAAAAGTCCAGTAACACTGGACTTTCCAAGAGCTGGCGACGGGACTCGGACCCGTGACCTCCTCACTACCAATGAGGTGCGCTACCGCCTGTGCCACGCCAGCCTCTGCGGCTCCTCAACGAGCCGTATGTTATAATAGCACGAGATAACCTTTTTGTCAACCGATGATTTCAAAAAAATCACTCCGGTAAAAAGAGACCAGAAAGGCTGAAAATTTCATTCTGCGGATCCGTTCACATGGACGGGTCCATAGACATAGGTTAAAGTAAAACGACATCGAGGTACATCTATGGTTTCCAATAATTCCACTTCCAATTCCGCCGCGCCGGTCAACAGCCAGAGCACCGTGTCCATGGCCCGCACCGGCTCTGACGGCGACTACGGACTGACCACTCCCGTCGCGCCGGAGGGCGGTCTGCCGGTCTTTCCGGGCCCTTCCACAGGCGGCGGCACCGATTCCAGTCAGGGACTCACCACTCCCGTCGCGCCTTCCGGAGGAACCCCGGTCTACTCCGGCAGCAGCACAAACAACAGCTCCGACAATGATTACGGGCTGACCCACCCCATAGCGCCGGAAGGCGGCTCGCCGGTCTGGCCCGGAGGAAACACTGGCGGGAACGGCTCCGGCAATTCGTCCGGCAGCGGCGGAAACAGCGGAAACGGCGGCACCACGATCTGGCCTGTCTTCCCCTGGTTTCCCACATGTCCCAACTGCGGAAGCTGTTTAAGCTGCGGCGGAAGCAGCGGGAACAACAGCACGTCGACACCGTCCAGCCAATACGGTCAGGTCCGCTTCCTCAACGCCTCCACCGCCAACACAAACGTCAGTGTAACCTTCGATAATACAGTCTATGCCACCAACATCGCTTTTGGTACAATCTCAAATTACCGGCCGATTTCTGACGGCTTCCACACGGTATCCGTGCGCCGCACCACGGGACTGCAGGCTCTGGTCGTCCAGCAGAGCTTCCCGTTCTCGGCCAACCAGAAATATACCCTCGTGCTGGTGGATTCCGCGGCAGGCGGCGTGAATCTGATTCAGGTGGACGACACCGGCTGCAGTAGCTTAAGCTACAATACCGGCTGCTACCGCGTGGCCAATATGGCCTACAGCGGTTCCTCCTTCGACGTATTTCTCCTGAGCCACGACGCAGTATTTAAAAACGTAGGCTTCCAGGAAGTCGCCTCCTACAAACAGGCCATCGCCGGAACCTACCAGTTCTACATCACCAATTCCAGCAACTATTCCGTGATCCGGGAACTGCCGGTTCTGATCATCGGCGCCGTAAGCACCGCCTCCGGCTCCGGCAATCCTCTCGTCTCCTACTCCGTGGATATCGGGGCAGGCAAGAACTACACTTCCTACCTGATCGGAAGCAGCTGGTCGGATCTGAATTTCCGCGTTCTGACCGTGGAGGACTGAAACGCGTAAACCCAGTAAAGCGGCACCCTTTCCGCATGGAAGAAATAAGGCCGGGCGCCTCCGCGCCCGGCCCTTCCTCTCATATAAAATCAGGACAGCTCCTCCAGCTTCTCCATAAGCTTCGCAATATCGATGGGTTTCGTGATAAAGTCGTCCATACCGCTTTCCATGGCCCTGTCCCGGTCTTCCTTATAGGAATTGGCCGTACAGGCGAAAATCTTCACACGCTTCGCATCCGGCCGCTTCATGGCCCGAATCGCCCTGGCCGCCGAAAAGCCGTCCATCTCCGGCATCAGCAAATCCATCAGAATCAGCTTATACGTTCCCTCCCCGGACTTTGCAAAACGCTCGACCGCCTCCTGACCGTTCATCGCCAGATCCGCCTCGGCCCCGGCGTCCTTAAGAAGCTCCAGAAGAATCTCCGCATTGAGTTCATTATCCTCGGCGACCAGTACCCGCAGGGGGCGGTCGTTCTGTTCCTCAGAATGTCCCGCTGCGTCCGCATCCGAAACCTCCGCGTCCGTGCCGTCCAGATCAGAATCCGCCGCAAAGCCCGCTTCCCGCTCCGCGCGCTTCTCCCAGTCCGTACTCTCCTCGTCGGCAATGGCAAGCGCGGCAGGGAATGAGAAACAGAATTCGCTGCCTTCTCCTTTCCGGCTGCTGACCGTCAGATTGCCTCCCATCAGCTCCGCCAGGCTGTGGCTGATCGCCATGCCGAGTCCTGTGCCCTGGTTGCCCTTGGACACCGTCTCCATCTCGCGGGTGAAGGTGTCGAAAATATGTTTCTGGAATTCCTCGCTCATGCCGACTCCGGTATCGCGGACGGTGAAGACCGTCGAGACCGTCCCATTATCCAGAAGCTCCTGACGTGCCGTGAAGCCAACCGTTCCGCCGCCCGGAGTGAATTTTCTCGCATTGTCCAGTATATTCAAAAGTATCTGCTGGATGCGCACCTGGTCGCCCAGAACGCCGGGATACGGCAGCTCCACGTCAACCCGGAAATCGATCCCCTTCTCGATCATCCCGCCCCTGACAATCGACGCGGACGTCGATGCCAGAAGCCGCAGATTCACCTGATTCGTTTCAAGCTCCATGGTATCCTCCTGGATACGGGACATGTCCAGGATATCATTAACCAGGGATATCAGGTATCTGGCCGTCGTCGAAGACTGGCGCAGGTAATTCTCCATCTTGTCGTGATCGTTCAGATTCTGGATCATCAGATAATTCAGGCCCACCAGGCCGTTAAGCGGCGTTCGGATCTCATGACTCATGGTTGAGAGGAACCGTCCCTTAGCGCGCGCATCCGCCCGATCCTCCATAGAACGGATCCTGGCACGCAGAAGCAGACAGCTCAGCACGATAATCAGCAAAAACGCCGCGGCCAGCGCCATAGCCGCATACCGGTAACGGTACAGCAGATCCCTGCCGGTGAACTGATACTGGTTCTCCATGGTGGCCTCGATAATATACATGGCCGTCTCGTCCTCATTGATCCGCTCGATGGCCTCGTCAATCTTCTCAATCAGAAGCTCCTTCTGCTTCCATTCCGGCGAATCATCCGTATGCTCCAGCGGAACCACCGCGGAAAAGCAGAGCTTATCCTCGAGCCCCATGATGGGCACAATCTTCATATTCTCATAGGACGGCCGGTACAGCCAGTATTCAGCCACGTACTGATTCTGGATCAGAAGGTCCGCCTCCCCGCGCCGCAGCGCCTCCAGACACTCCTCCATGGAATTATAATCAACAAGCTCAAAATTCGGGTAAGCGTCGGCGAGCACCTTTTTCAGAGTCTGGGATTCTGTCGATACGGCAACTTTCAGATGCGAGTTAAAAGAAAATTCAATCCCTTCCCGGGCCACGATCACCTTCTGGCTGGAGAAATACGGCTCGCTGATCAGGATTCCCCGGGCCTTCTTATTCTCCTCGTTATACTCCACGCTGGTGACCAGATCAAATCCTTCGCTTTGAAGATAATCGTAAGTAACCGAACCAGTCGGGAGAGCCACGTATTCAAATGTAACGCCGCTCAGCTCCTGGATCCGATCCAGTATGTACCGGGTAATGCCTCCAAGCTCGCCGTTTTCATCCATAAAGGAAACCGGCTTGCGGTCCTGAACATACCCGACTTTATAAACGTGCTCCTCCGGTTCCCCGGCGCGCGCGGTTTCCGCGCGAATTCCAATACTGCCCACAACCAGTCCCATGACGGCGGCCATTGTGAGTATTTGTTTCCACACCCTGGCTATCATAGCTTTCACCTTCAAGACAGTATTTTGACCCCATTATTTTACCACCGGCAGAAGGGCATGTCAATACGCTGACCGCGGCGGACCAGGGTTGTTTCATGAAACTCGGGCACAAAAGAGGGGAAAATTTTCCAGGCCCGGTACAGTTTTCCACTCCAGAAT
>CANRHU010000041.1 GCA_947630485.1 uncultured Lachnospiraceae bacterium | reverse complement strand
GTGGTGGAGATCCGAAACGCCCGCACGGTCATGGCCAGAAGTTCCGCGTCATAGCCGACGAAGATCATGGAGAGCGGTCTGGCCAGCAGCTGGGCTGCCGCGGCCATTGCAGCGCCGGCGCCGCCCATCAGAATCATGCTTTTCTTCAGCATATTTTTCAGTTCTTCTGAATTCTCCGCTCCGAAATGGTATCCTACAATGGGCGCGCTTCCGATCGCGTAGCCCACGAAGATAGCGATAAAGATAAACTGGACGTACATGAGGACACCGTAGGCGGCTACGCCATTTTCGCCGGCGTATTTAAGAAGCTGGAAATTATACAGCATGCCGATAATGGAGGAGGTGACGTTGGATACCATCTCCGAGGAACCGTTGGCGCAGGCTCTGAGAATCGGACGGAGCTGCAGCCGTGTCTTCTTAAAGCGTAGCAGGCTGGAATTAGGCCGCAGAAAATAGACGAAGGGTATCACACCGCCCACGCACTGGCTTAGGCCAGTGGCAATGGCAGCTCCGGCCACCCCGAAGCGCAGGATACCGACGAAGACCAGATCCAGAACCATATTGGTGATACCGGCAGCCACAGTGGTGTAGAGACCAAGTTGGGGTTTCTCCGCAGTGATCAGGAAGCTCTGGAACGCATTTTGCAGCATAAATGTGACAGTGAAACCCAGGGTAATCCGTCCATAGAGCACGCAGTCCGGCAGCATCGCGTCGTCGGCGCCCAGCCAGATTGACACCGGCCGCATAATCACCATGCCGGCGAGGGAGATGACGATGCCCGCGATCAGCGTAGTCAGGATCATCATGGTGAAATATTCATTGGCCCGCTCTTTTTTCTGTTCTCCCAGAGTCATGGCCACCAGGGCGCTGCCGCCGGTGCCAAGCATGAAGCCGACACCGCCGAAGACCATGACGAAGGGCATGATCAGGTTGATGGCGGCAAAAGCCGTTTTTCCCACAAAATTCGATACAAAAAGACCGTCCACCACACCATAGATGGAGGTGAATACCATCATAACAATGGACGGGAAAACAAAGCGCAGCAGCTTCTGGTATGTAAAATGATCGGACAGCTGTATCAGCGCCGCGGGATGCGCGGCGTGGCCGCGAAGGCGGCGGTGCAGGGGACGGTTCAAGGTGGGGCACTCCTTTATTAGTTTGGAAATATGGTGTTCTCATGTTGTCGTGTGCCGGATTGTATTTTGTATATCAGCCTCTGCCGACGATATTCAGTGTAGTAAAACTTAGAGGAAATGTCAAGATCGAGTGTTCTTGTTCGGAAACAGAATCATTGACAGAGGTCAGTTATGATGCTAAGATAAGGATGTCGGCGAAAGAATTAATGATCGGTGCCTTTCTCAGAAAGACGGTTTATAATGATGAAAAAGCTTGCGGCCTGCGAGGCCATAATCCTGCGTTACGGTGCGGATATACTGGAATCTTCCAATATGCAGATGGAGAAAATGTTCATGCAGCACGGTGACGTGAGTGTGTTTGAGCACTCCGTTGTCGTAGCCTGCGTCTGTCTGCTGATCGCTGGGTATCTGCATATCCGGGTGAATCACCAGGCATTGGTGCGCGGCGCGCTGCTGCACGATTATTTTCTGTATGACTGGCATGTGCCGGATAGGAGCCATCGGCTCCACGGATTTCATCACGCGCGGAAGGCCTGTGAGAATGCTTCCAGAGATTTTGAATTGGGAGAGATTGAGAAAGATGCAATCCGGAAGCATATGTTCCCGCTGAATCCGTGGCCGCCGAAATACCGGGAGAGTGTGATCGTATGTGTTGCGGACAAAATCTGCGCGACAGGCGAGACGTTGCGGATGCCGTACTGCAGGAGCGTGAGGGAGAGGCTGGGGATTTTGAAGGATGGAGATGAGGCTTACCGTTCATGAGCGGCGAGCCTTTTTATTTCCATGCGAAGAAAGCGCCAGTGACGCTTTCTTCGTATTACATCAGTATGCAAAAAACGCGCCAGTGACGCTTTTTTGTATTTCCATGCAGGTAGCGCGCCGGTGATGTCTGCTCGTAGTATGTCTGCTTTTTCACTCATGATTTTGCGATAGGTCTCCGGTGATTCACTCATGATTTTGCAATGTAATCCATATAATTCGCTCATGATTTTGTAATACAATATCAAAAATTCGCTCATATTTGTGAAGAAAGCTTGCATTTTTGGTACTTTTAGTATATACTGAAGGCAGAAGCCGATGTTGAACTGACAAGAGGGAACTGATTATGGTGTATCTGAGACGGAAAATCGATCGGTATCTGGATGCTTGGAAAGCGGATCCGGAACATATGCCATTGATTGTGAAAGGCCCGTGGCAGGTAGGGAAAACCGCTTCGATTCGCAGGTTTGCCCAGAAGAAGTACGCGAGCGTAATAGAGATTAATTTCGTGGAAGAGCCGAAGTACAAGATGATTACTACGGATGGTTATAGGACAGAAGATATCATCCGAAATATCTCCAGGCTGGATCCTTCGAAACGTTTTGCTGAGGGGAAGACACTTTTGTTTTTTGATGAGCTGCAGGAATTTCCGGAGATTGCGACAGCGCTTAAGTTCTTCCGACAGGATGGAAGATTTGACGTTATCTGCAGCGGCTCTATGCTGGGGGTAAATTACAGACGGATCGAAAGCAACAGCGTCGGTTACAAGTCTGATTATGAAATGTATTCTCTGGATTTTGAGGAATTTTTGTGGGCGAAAGGCTACCATGAGGATTTTATTGAGGATATGTATGCGCATATGTGTGAGCAGAAACCCCTGAATGAAGTACAGATGTCTATCTGTCAGTCCCTGTTTCTGGATTACTGCATTCTGGGCGGTATGCCGGCTGTGGTGCGCGAATATGTGGAGAAGGGAACATTCGAGGGCTCTCTGGCTGCCCAGCGTCAGTTGATCGCCGACTATCGCGAAGCTATCCGCAAGTACGCTGAGGGACTGGATCAGGCCCGTGTTTTGAATGTATTTGACCATATACCGGTGCAGCTTGCAAAAGATAACAAGAAATTTCAGCTGTCAAAGGTGACTTCTGGCGCGCGCTTTAAGGACTACCGGGGGTGCATCGAGTGGCTGAATGATTCTGGCATGATCAATCTTTGCTACTGTCTGCATTTCCCGGAGCTCCCGCTTAAGGGAAATTATGACGACAGTAAATACAAGATCTATTTTGCAGATTCAGGACTATTGGTGGCGATGCTGGATGAGGAAGCTCAGGAAGACCTGCGGATGAACAGGAACATGGGTGTTTATAAGGGAGCGCTCTATGAAAATGTGATCGGAGAAGCACTGGTGAAAAGTGGCTGCAGCTTGTATTACTATCGGAGAGAGAACTCGACGCTGGAGGAAGATTTCTTTCTTCGAACCGCATCAGAATTGGTGCCGATAGAAGTGAAAGCGGTAAACGGTCGCTCAAAGTCCCTGCGGACGCTGATCGAGAGCGACCGGTATCCGGATATCCGATACGGAATCAGGCTGACGGGTGGGAATATTGGGTATGGCGAACAGATCTATACGTTTCCGTATTTCTGTGCCTTTTTGGTGAAAAGGTATTTGCGGAGATAAGGGGTATATTTTCAAAGCTCATTTCAAAATATTTGTGAAAAATGTCGTGACTAGGGTTATGCTTTATGGTATACTATGGTAACATTATAGTATACCATTTTGCTTTGTCGGAGAAGGAGCCGTAAGTGCCATGAAACTGATATCCTGGAATGTGAACGGCCTGCGCGCCTGCGTGGGCAAAGGATTTTGTGAGTATATGAAGGAGGCGGATGCGGACGTATTCTGCATCCAGGAGAGCAAGCTGCAGGCGGGGCAGATTGAGCTGCCGCTGGAGGGGTATCATCAGTATTGGAATTACGCGGAGAAGAAAGGCTACTCGGGAACGGCCTTATTTTCAAAAGCGGAACCGCTTTCTGTATCTTACGGCATCGGTGTGGAGGAGCACGACCATGAGGGGCGCGTGATCACGGCGGAGTATGAGGATTACTATGTGGTCACCTGCTATACGCCCAATTCCCAGGATGGGCTGGCAAGGCTTGACTACCGCATGACCTGGGAGGATGCGTTTCTGGCGTATTTAAAGGGGCTGGAACAGAAGAAGCCGGTGATTTTCTGCGGTGATTTGAATGTGGCGCATGAGGAGATCGATCTGAAAAACCCGAAGTCTAACCGAAACAACGCGGGATTCACGGATCAGGAGCGGGACAAATTTACGAGGCTTTTAGCGGCGGGCTTTATCGATACGTTTCGGTATTTTTATCCGGATCAGACAGGCATCTATTCCTGGTGGTCTTACCGGTTTAAGGCCCGGGAGAAGAACGCCGGGTGGCGCATTGATTATTTCTGCGTGTCAGAGTGCTTAAAGGATCGGCTGGTGAGCGCGGCAATCCATACGGAAGTACAGGGGTCAGATCACTGTCCGGTGGAATTGGTAGTGAGATAGAACCCATTTGCGGCTTGGATATTCACGGAGAATGTTCTGGAGAAAGGTGAGCCGCTGACATATGATTTTTACGGGAGCAATAGTTTAAGACAGGTGATGGATCCGATTAGAATGAATAAGGAGGCCGTGCGGGGAGAGCCCCTGAAATACGGAACGGCCGGTCGGGAATCGTCTGTCGGTTTCGGCGCAGAAAAGGAGAGAAGTCATGAAGCAGTTTAAGGTACTGGTTGGAGAACAGGGGAACTGCCCCATGGGACTTACTACGACGAAGAACCGGTTGTATGCGTCTGTGATCTGGGCGGGCAAAAGCTGCAGTCTGGTGCTTTTTAAGCGAGGTGAGGAGGAACCGTGGCAGGTTATCTCCATGGATCCGCGGGAACGGATGGGAGATGTCTGGAAAATCGCGCTGGAATATACCGGCACGCTGCCGCGGGATCTGGAGTATTGCTTTGAGGTGGATGGACAGCGGATGGCGGATCCCTGTGGTCGTGCCATGCGTGGATGGGAAGATTGGGGCGAGCCGGAACATATGAAGCGGCTGCTGCGCTCGCCGGTGCGGATAGATGATTTTGACTGGGAAGAGGACAGGCGGCCCGGGATTCCGATGGAGGACTGCGTGATTTACCATGTGCATACGCGGGGATTTACGAAGCACAACACCTCTGGCGTGCGGGATAAGGGTACATTTTCTGCGATCTCCCAGAAGATTCTTTATATGAAGGAATTGGGCGTTACGACGGTGGAGCTGATGCCTGTGGCGGAGTTTCAGGAAGTCGTCACACAGGATGGACAGGGGCCGTTTACGAGGACAACGTTTAGCGGGAGACTGAATTACTGGGGATATGCGGACGGCTTCTATTTTGCGCCAAAGGCGGCCTACAGCGCGGGAAAGCGGAAAGATCCGGTACGGGAACTGAAAGGTTTGGTAAAGGCGCTGCATGCGAATGGCATGGAGCTGGTGCTTGAGCTCTTCTTTAATGGTACGGAAAGTCCGTCGTTCGTGCTGGATGTGGTGCGTTATTGGGTGGGGGAATTCCACCTGGATGGTATTCACCTGGTGGGAAACGTATCCGCGGCGCTGATAGGCAGTGATCCGTATCTGAGCCATGTGAAGCTGTTCGCAAATGGTTGGAACGGCGTGGACGGGGCTGGATGGAGTCGCAGGAAATATATTGGGATTCCGATGAAAGATGACAGCGCGGCGGCCGCGCGCGGTATGTCCGTGCAGAGGGCGGCGGATGCCGCTCAGACAGCGGCTGGGGTTCCTGCGCCGCACAGACTGTCGCGCCGTCTTGTGGAATACAACGATGGTTTTGAGCAGGATATGCGCCGTTTCTTAAAAGGCGACGAGGGCATGATCCGCACGGTTATGGATCGTATGATCCGGAATCCGAAGGATGTAGGCGTTGTCAATTACATGGCCCACACCAACGGATTCACATTGATGGATATGGTTTCCTATGACCGCAAGCATAATGAGGCCAATGGTGAGAATAACCAGGACGGCACGGATTATAATCTCAGCTGGAACTGCGGGGAGGAAGGGCCGACCCGCAAAAAGAAGATCGCGGATCTTCGAAGGAAGCAGCTTCGCAACGCGGCGCTTCTGCTGTTTCTGAGCCAGGGCACGCCGCTTCTGGAGTCCGGCGATGAGTTCGGCCACACGAAGGGAGGCAATAATAATGCCTACTGTCAGGATAACGCGGTTTCCTGGCTCAACTGGAGCCAGCTGCGCAGCAATAAGGCGATTTATGAATTTGTGAAGCAGGCGATTGCCTTCCGCAAAGCCCATCCGGTGCTTCATATGGCCCAGCAGCCGAAGCTGATGGATCATTTGGCCTGCGGCTGTCCGGATGTGTCGTTCCACGGCGTCAATGCCTGGTATCCGGAATTTGAGCATTTCAGGCGGCAGCTGGGCGTGCTGTATTGCGGATTGTATGCGAAAAAGGCGGACGGCAGCCCGGACGATTTCATTTTTGTTATGTATAATATGCACTGGGAGCCATGCGAGTTTGCCATGCCGAATCTGCCGAAGGATCGGCGGTGGTTTGCGGCGATGGATACAGCCCGGAAGGACGTAAACGGCTTCTGGGCGCCGGGCGGGGAGCCTCTTTTGGAGAATCAGAAAACGTATCCGGTTGAGGCGCGGTCCATCGTGGTGCTGATCGGCAAGCAGGCAGAAGCGGAGCCGGCGCCGAAGCGCAAGACGGCTGCCGGAAGGACAGCAGGTGCAAAAACGGCAGAATAAGCCCAGTGGTAACGGGGCAAAACAGGATCAGGGAGACATTCAGCATGAAGAAATACGATTATGTCATCGTCGGCGCTGGCCTTTTCGCTGGCGTTTGGGCTTACATGGCCCGCAGGGCGGGAAAGACCTGTCTGGTGGTGGAGAAGAGAAATCATCTGGGAGGCAACATCTATTGCGAGGATGTGGAAGGTATTCATGTCCACAAGTACGGCGCGCATATTTTCCATACAAGCAATCGGAAGGTTTGGGATTTTGTGGGCAGTCTGGCGGAATTTAACCGCTATACCAACAGCCCGGTGGCCAATTATAAGGGCGAGATGTATAACTTGCCGTTCAATATGAACACCTTCAGCAAGATGTGGGGCATTTCCACGCCGCAGCAGGCGCGGGCTATTATCGACGAGCAGAAAGGCAGCATTACGGGAGAACCGCGAAACCTGGAGGAGCAGGCTATCCGTCTGGTGGGCCGCGATATCTATGAGAAGCTGGTCAAGGGCTATACGGAGAAGCAGTGGGGGCGTGATTGTAAGGAACTGCCGGCGTTCATCATCAAGCGTCTGCCGGTTCGCTATACCTACGACAACAACTATTTCAATGACCGCTATCAGGGGATCCCCATCGGCGGTTATAACGTGATTGTCGATCGGCTGTTTGAAGGCTGTGATGTGGAGCTTGGCGTGGATTATCTGAAAGATCGGGAGAAATACGACATGCTGGGGGAGATGGTCGTCTATACCGGTACGATCGACTCCTACTATGATTACCGCTACGGCAAGCTGGAATACCGCAGTCTGCGCTTTGAATCAGAGCTTCTGGATACGGACAATTACCAGGGGGTGGCAGTGGTCAATTATACGGATCGGGAGACGCCTTACACACGTGTCATCGAACACAAGCATTTCGAGTTCGGGACACAGCCGAAGACTGTGATTACCCGCGAGTACCCGGCCGCCTGGCAGGAGGGCATGGAGCCCTATTATCCGGTCAATGATGAGAAAAATCAGGGACTTTATGCGAAGTATGCGGAGCTTGCGGAGGCGGAGAAGAACGTGATTTTTGGCGGCCGGCTGGCGGAGTACAAATATTATGACATGGATAAGGTGATCGAATCCGCTATGAAGCGTGCGGAAGAGTATGGTCTTTGACCGGCATACAGGAGGTTCCCCATGTATATTGTCTACGCGTCTAATGACGGCTACGCCAGACATCTGGCTGTATCTATGCTTTCTCTTTTTGACCGTAACCGCCGTACCCGTGAGATCGTTGTTTTTGTGATTTCCATGGGAATCAGCGATGAGAGCCGCGAACGCCTGGAAACGATTGCGAACCGATATGGGCGGGAGCTTCATTTTGTGGAATTATCCGATGTGAAGGGTCAGTTTGCCTGTGAGATTGATACGCGAGGCTTTGATGTCAGCGCTATGGGACGTCTGTTTGTGGCAAGTCTGCTTCCGGAGAAGGTGGAACGGGTGCTGTACCTGGACTGTGATACGGTAGTGGCGCAGCCGCTGTTGGAGCTGTGGCGCACGGATCTGCGGGGACATGTGCTGGGAGCGGTTATGGAGCCGACAATTTACACGGCGGTGAAGCGTGAGATCGGGCTCTCAAAGACCGATTTTTATGTAAATTCCGGAGTACTTTTGATTGATTTGAAACGGTGGCGGAAGATCGTTGCGGAGCGGAAGCTTGTATCTTTTTATGAAGAGAAGGGCGGAAGTTTGTTTGCCTGTGATCAGGATACCATCAACGGCGCGCTCCGGGGCGAGATTTTGCCTTTGCCTCCGAGGTATAATTTCTTCCCGAACTATCGGTATTTCAGCTATAAAGACCTGGTGAAGCATGAACCGGCTTATGCGGCGGTGAGGGAGGAGGAGTTTCGCGAGGCCAAGCAGCGTCCGGTGATCATCCATTATGCCGGTGATGAGCGGCCCTGGTTTGCCGGGAATATGAATCACTACCGGAAGGCGTATGAACATTATCTGGAACTGACGCCGTGGGCCGGAACTCCGAAGGAGAAAGGGCGGGAGCTCTATCTGTTTGCCTATCACATGATGGATTATGTGACGGCTGTATTTCCCGGCATCCGATGGCTGATCAGCCGGATGTTCGGGATGAAGGTGGTTGAGGCGAGAAAGCGCTGAGGGGACGAAATCGGCCGCGGCCCGCGCGGGACGGCATCCGGACAGATGTATGATTGAAAAGACAGGAAGCAGAAAGAATGGAGAATAGGCGGACGGAGGTGCTTTTGGCATCTTACAACGGAGAAAAATATATCGGGCAGCAGCTGGACTCGATTCTGGGGCAAACGCTTCCGGGGATCCGTATCCTTGTGTCTGACGATGGATCTACGGATGGAACGGTTGAGATTTTGAAACAGTACCAGCGGGACAATCCGGGAAGGATTTTTCTGTCCGGCTGTCCGGAAAATGAGACGGGGGATAAAACCCTCGAGGCCGGGAAGGCGGATATTCCGCCGGCAGCGCGCAATTTTTTTCGGCTGCTGTCCCAGGCAGACGCGGATTATGTGCTTCTGAGCGATCAGGATGACGTCTGGATGCAGGAGAAAGCAGAACGATTGCTGGAGCGGATGCGCGACATCGAGACAGACGGCGTTCCGGCTTTGGTGTTTTCCGATATGGAGGTAGCAGATTGCAGGCTGGGGCAGATTGCCCCCAGTTTTTTTGACTATAGCCATTGCGACCCCACGCGTCTTTCGTTGGCGGAGCTGTTGGTAGAGAATCCGGTGACGGGCGGCGCTCTGATGATGAACCGTCCGCTTTTGGAATTGGTGAGGGAGATGCCGGCCGCCTGTTTTATGCATGACTGGTGGATCGCCCTGTGCGCGTCGGCTTTCGGAGTGATCAGCTGTGTGCGCAGGCCTTTGTCCCTGTACCGGCAGCATGACGCCAATGTGCTGGGGGCAAAAGCGTCCGGAAGTCTGGAAGATCTTGCCGGGCGGCCCGACCGTCAGGCGCAGGTAGAGGAGAATTACCGCAGAATGTTTGCCCAGGCCGCGGCGTTTGGAAAAATGTATGGAAGGCAGCTGACAGACGGTCAGCGCGCGGTGCTTCGCGCCTTTTTGGCTCTGCCGCTGCAGTCGCCCGCGGGACGTCTCCGGAATATTGTGCGCAATCATTTCTATAAGAGCTCGAAGCTGCAGACGATGGCCATGTGTTTTACGATACCGCGGGGCGTGAATTGGTGAGACCGCAAACGGGGGATAGGAGAGAATTCCATGAAGATCGCTTGTGTTATCCTGAATTATAATGATGCGGGAACCGTGGAAGTTTTGGTTCAAGGTATCCGGGATTATTCCTGCATCGATCAGATCGTCCTCGTAGATAATGCTTCCACAGACGACTCTTTTGCGCGCCTTTGCAGACTGAGGGACGGGAAGATATCCGTGATCCGCGCGGAGAAGAACGGCGGTTATGGAGCAGGCAACAATCTGGGCGTCCGCTATGCCGCCGGTCAGCTGGGGGCCACGCATGTGCTGATTGCCAATCCGGATATTGCGGTTTCAGAAAAATGCATACGCGGCCTGGCGAGAGTCTTTGAAAAGCATCCGGAGGCGGGCGTTGTGACGGCGGTGATGCGTCTTCCGGCAGACGGACGTGCTGCGGGATCTGTGCCTGTAAATGCATGGCCGCTTCATGGTTTTTGGGGAGAACTGTTTTTCATGGGCCCTGTCAGCAGACGGCTGTTTGCGGGCCGCCTCGGTTATCCGACCGCGTATTTTCACGGGAAAAATGCCGTCTATGTGGATGTGGTTCACGGTTCTATGCTGATGGTGAGCGCGAAAGCGTTTCTGGCGGGAGGGGGCTATGACGAGGGCCTGTTTCTCTACCAGGAGGAGGCTGTGCTGGCGCGCCGTATGCAGGCGGCCGGGTATCGGTCCGTGCTGCTTCTTAGGGAATCCTATCTCCACCAGGAAGCGGTTTCCGTAAAACGGGAAATTGCGGACGAGCTGCGGAGGCAGCGCATTCGCGAACAGAGCGTGCTCTATTATATGACAAATTACTTAGGGGCCGGGCCCCTGCGCAGAGCGGCGGCAGGAATTTGGTTTTTCGGGATTCGCATGGAAGTGCGGGGATTTCGGTTTTTAGAGAAGTGTCGCCAGCGATGGAGGTGCGGACATGTCGGCAGAGTCTGAGATGAAGGGAAAAATCGTAAAGGGGCTTTTTTGGAAACTGCTGGAAAACGGCGGCGCCCAGGGGCTCCAGTTCGTGGTGGCAATTCTTTTGGCCAGGCTTCTGACGCCGGCAGAGTACGGTTTGGTGGGCATTGTCATGATCTTTATCACGATCTCAAATGCCATCGTACAAAATGGTTTCAGTACAGCGCTGATTCAGAAAAAGAATTCAGATGAGACGGATTTTTCCTCAGTCTTTTATTTTGGCCTGGGCATTGCGGCTGTTATGTATGGGCTGCTGTATCTGGCGGCTCCGGCTGTCGCATCCTTCTATGAGAATGCTGCTCTGGGGCCGATTCTGCGGGTTTTGGGGCTGGTTCTTTTCCCCGGTTCCGTTATTTCTGTTCAGACGGCGTATGTATCCCGGAAGATGGAATTCAGAGGGCTTTTTCTCGCTACTATGTGCGCGGTTGTCGTTTCGGGCGTGATCAGTATCGCCATGGCCTGCCGCGGCTTTGGCGCTTGGGCCATGGTGGGGCAGCAGCTCTCCTACTATTTGGCGCTGATGATCTGTCTTTTGCTGGTGGTCAGCTGGAAGCCGAGGCTTCGTTTTTCCCTCGGACGCATCCGGGGAATGCTGGCTTTCGGCTGGAAGCTTTTGGCGGCCTCCCTTTTGGATACGCTGTTTAACAATCTGTATGGACTGATCATGGGGAAAATCTATAATGAGGAGATGCTCGGAGCCTACAACCGGGGCGATCAGTTTCCCAAACTGATTGTGAACAATCTGGGCGCCGCGATTCAGGCAGTACTTCTGCCCGCGTTTTCCTCGCGTCAGGATGATATGATTCAGGTGAGAAATATGGTTCGCCGCGCGATTCGCGTCAGCTCCTTTTTGGTGCTGCCGATGCTGTTCGGGCTGTTCGCCGTGGCGGATACGATGGTTTTGGCGCTGCTGGGTGAGAAATGGCTGATTTGCGTGCCGTATCTTCGGATTATGTGCATCTCCTATTCGTTCTGGCCGGTTCACATTACCAATCTGCAGGCGATCAATGCGCTGGGGCGCAGCGATGTGTTTTTGCGGCTGGAGATCGTGAAGAAAGCGGTGAGTCTGCTTGGCCTGCTGATTGGGATACGTTACAGTCCGATTGTGATGGTGTCGATCAAGGCGTTTTGTGATTTTGTGAGCGTATTTATCAATGCATGGCCGAACCGGAAGCTACTGGGCTACAGCATTGCCAGTCAGTGGCGTGATATTCTGCCCTCCTTTTGCCTGTCCCTTCTCATGTGCGCGATTGTTTATAGCCTGCAGTTTGTGCTGCCAGGTGGCGCCTGGATAAAATTAGCGGCACAGATTGCCATTGGAATGGCAGCCTATGCCGGCTTTGCGTGGTTATTCCGTCTGGAGACGTTCGGTTATCTTGTGGATACGATTCGCAACCGACAGTGAAAACTGTGCAGCGTAAGTTACTGCGCCGCGAGAGCAGCCTGCTGTGCTTCCAGAATCGCCAGGGCTTCTACGTCGGTCGGATCCCAGGTCTGTGACGAAGAGATGACCTGCGGGATGCAGGGCCGCTCATAGGGGCCGGGAACCGGGGAGTTGTAAACCTGGATCGTGGTTCCGATCGGGCAGTTATCGTAGATCCACTTACAGTCTTTGGCGATGAAGCGGATGCATCCTGCGGATCTGGCAATACCCATGAAGTTGTAAGTCTGCGGCTGCAGTGAGAACGGATTCCTGGCATTGTAAACGCCTGAGTGCAGCAGAATGTGATATCCGGCGTTCAGTCTGGTCAGATACTGACAGTATACGTCATGGATCATCAGGTTCCAACGGATCTTTTCCGGAGAATGGAAGGTTCCGATCGGGGTATCTGAGCCGGTCGAGCACAGGAAGCTCTTTAAAGGAATGATGAAGCCGTTTGCGCCGTCCGCAACATAGACGGTCGTACAGTTCATCTGCTTATTTACTTTGATAAGAAACGGCCCGGTTGCTCCGATAATGGGTTCCAGATCTTCCACGAGTTTGCCGCTCTCGTCAAAGTAATATTTGTATCCGTCCAAATATTGCCAGCCGGTGACCGCCATGTTATTTACAAAATAATACTGGTCATTGCCGTGGAAGGCCCAGCCGGTAAAAGGCTGTCCGCTGCCGTTTACATAGGTAGGAAATCCGCCGCTGAACTGAATGCCGTCATAACCGGCCGGACAGACAACCTGATTGTCGGTGCCGTTCGTGTCGTAAGCGCCCTTGGGGCTTAAGTAAACTTGCAGGGCAATGATGTATTTGCCGACGTTCATGGTGCCGTTGGTGGCGCCGTTGTAAGACCATCCGCAGGTGGTTCCGTCAGACAGGGTTGCCGCGTAGCTGACGTCGTAGTAGTCGTTGAGAACACCCTTTAAGCGAATCTGAACCGCTTCCACAAGAATGCCGGCGTTCCAGGGGGACTGCGTTCCGTTCATGCACCAGGAGGTCCAGCCGCCCGCGGAGGTATAAGTGCGGAACATAACGTCGCCGGGAAGGCTGGTATGGTCCACGGATAAGGATAAAAACCCGGTCTCCGCAATGATGGATGTACCGCTTGTCGTTACATAGCTGGCCGGAGTCCATACGAATTCAGGGCGCATCACCGTGACGGTGAGCTGAGTAGCGGCGATCATCTGCCGCACATCGGGTGCGAGCGCTGCCAGCGGAATGGATACCGTGTCTGCCGGCGTTTCAGCCGCGTTGTCCGCTGTTGTGTCTGTGACGACAGCGGCAGTCCCGCCGGATATGCCGGGACCTGAGGTCTCGTCGGGATTCCCGGATACGCCGGGGCCTGAATTTGCGTCGGGGCCTGACGCGGCCGAGGCCTCTGAGCCGGCAGGGACACCCGGGCCGTTCTCCGAACCGACAGCCAGAGCCGTTATGGTCGAACCGACCAGCATGGCGACAGAAAGTGCCGCTATGAGTATATTTTTGAAGCTTTTGTACATAACAAAATTCCTCCTCAAATGGTGTACATTCATTAATTTACCACATTTACGCAGAAAATACCATATACAATTTACTTTTTTCCCCCACCATGGTAAAATTGTAAGTAAAATGAAAAAATATAGAACACGGGATGTAAGAAAAAAATGCCATAATAGAGAAGAAAGGCGGAAGAAACGATGACTTCTGCAGGCAGCGAACCGGTCATGGTCAGCATTTGCTGCATCACATATAATCAGGAAACCTACATCCGCGCGGCGCTGGACGGTTTTCTGAACCAGGAAACCGATTTTCCGTATGAGGTTCTGATTCATGACGATGCTTCCACGGATCAGACCGCGCGGATTATACGGGAATATGCGGAAAAGTATCCGGAAGTGGTAAAGCCGATTTTGCAGACGGAGAATCAGTATTCCCAGGGCCGCACCAATATCAGCGGCACGTATAATTTCCCGCGGGCCCGGGGCCGTTATATCGCCATGTGCGAGGGGGACGATTACTGGACGGATCCGCATAAGCTGCAGCGTCAGGTGGATTTTATGGAAGCGAATCCGGGATGCTCCCTGGTTTTTCACAGCGCGCAGGTTCAGGTCGAAGGGCGCGCCTTTACGGAGCGGCGGATGCGGCCGTACCGCTGCAGCAGACGGATTTCGCCGGAGGAGATTATTGACAAGACGTCCGGGTATCCCACGGCCTCGCTCCTCTTCCGCGCGGAGATGGTGAGAGAACTTCCGGATTATTATATCGGTGCGCCAATCGCGGATATTCCGCTGCAGCTGATGGCGGCGGCGGACGGGTGGGCATACTATATGGACAGGCCTATGTGCGTCTATCGCCTGGGCGGATCCTATTCCTGGACGGAGCTGATGAAGAAAGGGGATCGCGAGGAAAAGGCGCGGCGTTATTATCTGCAGATGCGTCGGATGTACCGGGCGTTTGACGACGCGACGGGACAGCGCTTCCATGGAACCGTGATTCATGCGGTTCGGCGGCTTTATTTTCTGACGAAGGTGAATACGAAAGACTATCGGTTGGTTTTGTCAGGGCAGTATCGGGAATTTTACCGGGAGCTGAATCTGCGGACCAGATTTTTTATCCGTCTGGAGGCGGGCGCGCCTGCGCTGTACAGCCTGCTTTACCGGCTCTATCATGCGGGAAAGCGTTAGACGTCAGGGAGGCTATAGGGGGATGGACTTTGTCCGGCAAGGAGGATTATGGAGAAAAAGACAGTATTGGTGACGGCGATTGGCTCCTTTTCGGCCGCTTCGGTGATCGGAAGCTGCAAAAAGGAAGGATACCGTGTCGTGGGCTGCGATATTTATCCGGCCGAGTGGGTGGCTTCCTCTCTGGAGGTGGATCGGTTCTATCAGGCGCCGCTTGCCGCGGATGCAGAATTATATCTGGAATTTCTGGAACGGGTATGCCGCGAGGAGGGGATAGATTTTCTGATTCCTCTGACGGATGCGGAGATTGATGTGCTGAATGGATGGCGGGCCGCGGCGGGAAAGCTGGGCGTCGTGGTGTGCCTGTCGCCGGAGAAGACAATCGGTGTTTGCCGTGATAAATGGGCGGCAGCCCGCAGGCTTGCCGAGGCGCGCGTATGCCGCACCATTCCGACCAGACGATTGACGGAGGTACTCGCGGAGGAAGCGGATACCGGTTACGAACTGCTTGATTATCCGCTGATTCTGAAGCCGGTTCATGGCAGAAGCAGCCAGGGGCTTCGGATTGTACAGGACGCGGGACAGATGCGGCTGGAGATGGAGCGGTTAAGGCTGCTGACGGATTTCTACCTGATGCAGCCGAAGATCGAGGGCTATGTAGTTACCGTGGATGTGGTGCGCGGCACAATCAGAGACGGACAATCTGCGGACCGCGTCGTATGTCTCCCCAGGAGGGAGCTTCTGCGCACAGGTAACGGCGCGGGAACTTCCGTTTATGTATTCCGCGACGCGCGCCTGGAAAAGCAGTGTGCGGCTGCTGCCAGGGTTTTGGATATTCGCGGATGTGTGAATTTTGAATTTGTGGAGGAGGGGGACGGCATATGGTATTTTCTGGAATGCAATCCCCGATTTTCCGGAGGGGTGGCATTTTCCTGTATGGCGGGGTATGATATGGCGGTCAACCATCTGCGGTGTTTTGCGGGGGAACCGATTGCGCCGCTTGGAGAGATCCGGAATCAGTATCTGGTGAAGCGGTATGCGGAATACTGTACGAAGGTTGAATAGCAGGCAGAAAAAGAGGTAACTGGGACTATGATAAAAGAAAAAGCGGATCATCCCATAGCAGTGACCCGGTCGTCGCTTCCGCCCCTGGAGGAATATGTCGAGATGCTTAAGCCTCTTTGGGAGAGCGCCTGGCTGACCAATATGGGAGAATATCACCGGGAATTTGCAGAGCTTCTGAAACAGTACCTGCAGACGCCGAATCTGGAACTGTTTGTCAATGGACATATGGCGCTGGAGCTGACGCTGCAGGCCATGGGTCTGCACGGCGAAGTTATTACGACGCCGTTCAGCTTCGCCTCCACGACGCATGCGATTGTGCGCAATGGGCTGACTCCGGTGTTTTGTGATATTAATCCGGTGGATTATACGCTGGATGTGGATCGGCTGGAGGCGCTGGTTACAGAGCGGACTGCCGCCATAGTGCCGGTTCACGTGTACGGAAATATCTGCGATATGGATCGGATCGGGGAGATCGCCAACCGGCATCACCTGAAAGTGATCTATGATGCGGCCCATACCTTCGGCGAGACGTACGACGGACGGGGGATCGGACAGTATGGCGATGCCTCCATGTTCAGCTTTCACGCGACCAAGGTGTTTCACAGTATCGAGGGCGGGGCGGTGGCGTTTCAGGACGAAGGGCTCGCGGGGGTTCTGTACGAATTAAAGAATTTCGGGATTACCGGCTATGAGAGTGTGGATTCCGTGGGAGCGAATGGCAAGATGAATGAGTTCCAGGCGGCTATGGGGATTTTGAATCTCCGCCGTGTGGATGAGGACATTGACAGGCGCAGGGCGCTTGCCATGCGTTACCGGGAACGGCTGGCCGGTACGGAAGGGATCCGGCTGTGCCCGGAGAATCCGCGGGTCCGTTACAATTACGCTTATATGCCGGTAGTGTTTGACGGATACAGAAAGGACAGGGATCAGATTTTTTCGGAGCTGGCGGACGCCGATATTCACGCCCGCAAATATTTTTATCCCTGCATCAATGATTTTAAATGTTACCGGGACCGCTACCATGCGGAGGATACGCCGGTTGCAAGTCGGATATCCAGGCAGGTGCTGACGCTGCCGCTGTATGCGCAGCTGGAGCCGGAGATTGTGGATTTGATCTGCGATATTATATTACGATAGAAACGAGGCGGAGACTCCTGCGGGGACGGCAGGCAGAGAGCGCGGACCGCATCGGGGACGGGAGACAGGACATGGCGCTGCTTGAGAAGGTGCTGGTGATCATACCGGCGTTCAATGAGGAAGCGAGTATCGGGAAGGTGGTGGACGAGCTGGAGAGGGATTATCCCCAGTTCGATTACATCGTGGTGAATGACGGCTCCACCGACCGCACGGCGCAGATCTGCCGCGAGAGGGGGTATCAGCTTCTGGATCTGCCGGTGAATCTGGGCCTGGCAGGCTGTTTCCAGGCCGGGATGAAATATGCCTACCAGCGGGGGTATGACTGCGCCGTCCAGCTCGACGGCGACGGGCAGCACCGTCCGGAATATATTGAGCCGATGCGCAGAAAGATGGAAGAAGGATACGACATCGTCATCGGCAGCCGGTTTGTGGAAGCGCATAAGGATGTCTCCATGCGGATGATCGGCAGCAGGATTTTGTCGGCGGCGATTCGCCTGACGACGGGAGTGAAGGTGGCGGACCCCACGTCCGGTATGCGGATGTTCAACCGGGACATGATCGGCGAGTTCGCGTTGAAGCTGAATTACGGACCGGAACCGGATACGGTCTCTTATTTGCTGAAGCAGGGCGCCCGCGTGGCGGAGGTGCCTGTGGTCATCGCCCCCAGAGCGGGCGGGGAGAGTTACTTAAAACCGCTTGTAGCCGTTGACTACATGCTGCGTATGCTCCTCTCCATCCTGCTGATTCAAAATTTCCGCAAGCGGTGAGCGGCGCCGCAAAAGCCTGAAAAAGGAGAACCTAATTCCCATGAATCCCGTAGACCGCTGGGCGGACTTTTTAATTGGAGCTGCCCTCAACCGTGAAAAGAAGAATATTGTCTGGAACATGGTCGGAAGCTTCTGCTACGCGTTTGCCAGTATGGTGCTTTCCTTTCTGGTTATGCGTATTGTGGGCGAGGATGAAGGCGGAATTTTTGCTTTTGGTTACAGTACGTTCGGTCAGCAGATGTTTATCGTGGCGTATTTTGGGCTGCGGCCATTCCAGATTACGGACGGCAAAGGCGAATACCGCTTTGGGGATTATCTGCTGCATCGGATTCTGACCTGTGCTGCGGCGCTCCTGGCGGGCGCCGGATTCCTTTTGCTTAACGGTTACAGCGCGAAAAAGGCGTCCGTTATTTTCCTGTTGGTCTGCTATAAAGTCATCGACGGCTTTGCGGATGTCTACGAATCGGAATTCCAGCGGAACGGACATCTGCATTTGACCGGCAAGTCCAATACTTTTCGGACGCTTTTGTCTGTCACGGTGTTTTTGACGGTGTTAACCGCCGGACGGTCGCTGCTTACGGCTTGTGCGGCGGCGGTGGCGGCGCAGGCGGCGGGCGTGCTCTTTTTTGACGCGGCGGTGATACGGCGGCTCCCATCTGTGGATCCGGGCCGGAGCGCCGCGCGGCTCTGGCCGCTGACGAGGGCGGCGGTGCTTTTGTTTTTGTCGGTGTTTCTTGATTTTTACATCTTCTCGGCGGCGAAATATGCCATAGACGCGCATATGGATGATGCGGCGTCCGGGTATTTTAATGTGATTTTTATGCCTACGTCCGTGATCAATCTGGCGGCGGGTTTTGTGATAAGGCCGGTACTTACGTATCTGACGGATTACTGGATGGAAGGCAATTACCGCGCCTTCCGGCAGATGCTGGTGCGGATATCCGCGCTGATTGGAGGGCTGAGCGTGCTGGCGGTGGGACTGGCCTGGGGAATAGGCCGTCCGGTTCTAGGCATCATGGAGACGCTTTTGGGAGATGCGTATGCGGGGAGTCTCGTGCGCTATCATATGCCGTTTGTATTGGTAGTATTGGGCGGCGGCTTTTATGCTGTTTTAAACCTTTACTATTATGTGCTGGTAATCCTGCGCAGGCAGGATGTGATTTTTGGAATTTATGCAGTGATGACGGCGGCTGCGGCCATTCTGGCGCCGGAGATGGTGCGAAAAGGCGGCATCCGCGGAGCGGCATGGGCCTATCTGATTCTGATGGTTGTCATGGCCGCAGGTTTTGTGGGAGGAGCCGTAAATCGTATGGCTGCCGGGGAAAAGGCGGCGCGTTTAGGGCAGGAGAGGAAGACAGAATGAGAGATATGGAAATCGAAACGGAAATATATGGAGAAATTGCGGCTCCGTCAGAAGAGAGGACGGCTCGCGCCCAGCTGATCGTGGATGTAATTATCCCGGTTTACCGTCCGGATAAGCGATTTGCGCGGATCCTGACGATGCTGGGACGTCAGACCTATCCGGTGAGCCGAATTATCATTATGAATACGGAAAGCCGCTACTGGAACGAGTCGGGTTATGAGGGAATCCGGAATATGGAAATCCATCATCTGACAAAGGAAGAATATGATCACGGCGGTACCCGGAATCGGGGGGCCGGCTATTCCGACGCGGATGTTCTGCTTTTCATGACTGACGACGCAGTCCCCCAGGATACGCGGCTGGTGGAGCGGCTCGTGGCGGCACTTCGCCAGAAAGGACCGAAGGGGGAAATCGTGGCGGCGGCCTATGCCAGGCAGATGCCGGATAAGAACTGCCGGGCAATCGAACGCTATACAAGAAGCTTTAATTATCCGGATAAGAGCAAAGTCAAGACAAAGGATGATCTGCCGCAGCTGGGGATTAAGACTTATTTTGCTTCCAATGTCTGCTGCGCATACAGGAGCGATATTTTTGAGAGCCGGGGCGGTTTTATCTCCCGGACGATCTTTAATGAGGATATGATTTACGCGGCGGGGGCGATTCAGGCCGGATATGCGGTGGCTTATGCGGCGGATGCGAAGGTGATCCATTCCCATAACCTGACGTGTATGCAGCAGTTCCGACGGAATTTTGATCTGGCCGTTTCCCAGGCGGATCATCCGGAGGTGTTTGCTGGAGTGCCTTCCGAAGGAGAGGGGATCCGTCTGGTAAAGCAGACGGCGGGATGGCTTTTAAGAACCGGCCGGATCTGGCTTCTGCCGTATCTGGCGGCCAGCAGCGCCTCCAAGCTGGTCGGATACCGCTTGGGGAAAATATATCGGCTGCTGCCGCGTAAGCTGGTGCTGTGGTGCACGTCCAATCCGGATTACTGGAACGCAGGCTGACGCTGCGCGTCGTGCGGCTGAAGGAATAGAGGGAGACCGAGGTGCAGAAAGCGAGGGTGACGATTATGATGACGACGACGCTTCGAATTGCTCTGATTCTGGTGTCGGTGGGGACATTATTCCTGATGATGCGGAAAATCCGGCAGTCCAAGATCCAGATCGAGAGCGCGGTTTTCTGGATCGTGCTGGCTCTGGTTTTGGTTGTGTTCAGCATCTTTCCAAGCGTGGCGGATTTTGCGGCGCACTGTCTGGGAATTTACTCTACAGCCAATTTCCTGTTCCTCTTCGCTATCTTTGTACTGATTGTGAAGGTATTTTATATGACGATTCATATCTCCCAGCTGGAGACGAAGATCAAAGAGCTGGTTCAGCAGATGGCGCTTGCGGAGAAGAAGACGCAGGAGGAAAATGCACTGCTGGAACGGCAGATCCGGCAGCAGGCAGTTCAGAATCCGGAGGAGCTGAGCGGAGGAGCTGATGAAGAATAGACGAACGTATCTGACAGTTGAAATAACGGCCGTGGCTTTGGCGCTACTGGGCCTGTGGCATCTTCTTGATGTGCGGGCGGGTGCGGCTGCCGCGGGGACAGGCTGGCTTACGGGCTGGTATCTGTTCTTGTGGGCGGTCAGTCTGCTTGGCGCCGTACTCGCGGGATGGATGTTTTACGGGCAGCGGAAACGGCAGTGGAGTCTGGTGCGGATTTATCCTGCTGTGGGATTCGGACTGGGGCTTCTCTATCTGTTCGTGCTTCCGCCGATGTCGGCGCCGGATGAGGTCAGCCACTATATCACTGCTTATGAGGTGTCCAGCCATCTGTTGGGGAAAACAGCGCGTGCGGCGGACGGAAAGGTGCTGGTTCGGGCTCAGGATTGGTTCCTGGAGGACATGTATGGTGATTATGAGATCGATGATTCCGGGCAGTACTGGCTGAAAACCGGCGATTCCGGATCCGAGGTGCTGGGCCAGGAGCTGGATGCCGCGGATTATCAGGCGATCCATGACGTCGGATTAGAACACGAAGAGACGCGGCAGCAGGAGCTGCTCGCGGATACCGGGGAGGACGGCGAGGTCTATGCGGTTTCCCCGTTTCCGCCTGTGACTACGACGCCTGCGGCGTATCTGCCCCAGGCAGTTGGCATTGCGCTGGCCAGGCTGCTTCATCTGGACAGCCTGTGGCTGGCCTATTTGGGACGGCTGTGTAATTTGGCGTTCTTTGTAGGGATGACCTGGCTGGCCCTGCGGCGGCTGCCGTTTGGTCAGGAGGTGCTTTTTGGCGTGGCCCTTCTGCCGATGACGCTGCACCTATCGGCTTCCTTTTCTTATGATGTGATGATTCTGGCCTGCATGTTCCTCCTGACGGCGGTATGTCTGGATCTGGCTTATCAAAAGGCGGCGGTACGCCCCGTGGACGTGGCGCTCATAGCGGTGCTTCTGGCGGTTGGCGGCCCGTGCAAGATGATCTATGTGCCGATGATGGGTCTCTGTCTCCTGATTCCGGTGAGAAAGTTCGGAGGCTGGGGAAAGTGGTTTGGCTCGGCCGCTGCGGTAACGGCGGCGCTGGCGGCCGCGATGGTTCTGGTCAACCGTTCCGTGATTGCGGGCTATGTGTCTGTCGCCGCGGAAACGGCGTTGACGTCCGGAGGCGAGGAAGGAATCAGTTTAACCATGCTTCTGCACCGGCCGGGACTGCTGACGACGATGTTTTACAATACATTGCTGCATCAGACGGATGAGTATCATCTGACGATGATCGGGGCGCAGCTGGGAAATCTGGATCCGGTGCTGAATGTGCCGTATCTGCTGGTTGTTTTCTACACAATGGGGCTTTTGCTTCTGGCTTTGCGGGTTCCGGGTGAAAATCTGACGATTACCGGGGGACGACGGATATGGATCTTTGTGATCTGCGCGGCCTGTGCGGCCGCCGCCATGCTGTCGATGCTGATCGCGTGTACGCCAAAAGGCTCTATGGTGATTGAGGGCGTTCAGGGAAGATATTTTCTGCCGTTTCTGCCGGTACTGCTTATGGCTTGCAAAAACGATCGGTTGGTTTTGACAAAGAATGGAAACCGTAGTATATTGTATCTGATGTGCTGTGCTAACCTGTATGTGCTGCTGCGGCTTTACAGCGTAATATGCCTGCGGCTTTAGGCGGTTGGCGCTAATCGGATGAAGAAAGAGAAGAAGGAGACGGATTTATGGGAAAGATAAAGGTGACTCCCTGCCGGATTGAGGGACTGTATGTGATCGAGCCGGAGGTTCATGAGGACGCCAGAGGTTACTTTGTGGAGACTTATAATCAGCGTGATTTCGAGGCGGCCGGCTTGGACATGGTCTTTGTTCAGGATAATCAGTCCATGTCCGTGAAAGGCGTTTTGAGGGGGCTTCATTACCAGAAGCAGTATCCCCAGGGCAAGCTGGTCCGGGTTATCCGCGGCCGCGTTTTCGATGTGGCGGTGGATCTGCGCGCCCAGTCGCCGACCTACGGGCAGTGGTTCGGCGTGGAGCTGTCGGCAGAGAACAAGAAGCAGTTTTACGTGTCGCCTGGTTTTGCCCATGGATTTCTGGTACTTTCAGATGAGGCGGAGTTTGCCTATAAGGTGACGGACTTTTATCACCCCGGCGACGAGGGCGGCCTTGCGTGGGACGATCCCGAGATCGGGATTGAGTGGCCTATTGAGGAGGGAATGGAACTGATTTTCTCCGAGAGGGATAAAAAGTGGGGCGGTCTGAAGGATACGTTCCGATTTTAGGAGACGCTGCGGGCAGAGATTCGGCGGCGCCCGCAGACGGCGCGCGGCCAGGACGGGACGGAAGCCGCAGGCAGATAGGTGAATGACAGAAAGGGACGGTTTGAGGAACAGCTATGAATTATCTGGTCACTCTGACAAAGGAAATGATACGGCGGCGGAAGCTAATCTGGGATCTGGCGAAGTCCGATTTTCGGAAACGCTTTGTGGGTTCCTATTTTGGCGTGGTGTGGATGTTCATCCAGCCGGTGGTCACGGTGCTTATCTATTTCTTTGTATTTCAGCTGGGCTTTAAGAACGCGCCGCCTGTGCCGGGTTATCCTTATGTCCAGTGGCTGATTCCGGGTATCGTTCCGTGGTTTTATATCAGTGAAGCCCTGAATTCGGGAACCGGGTGCCTGCAGGAATATAATTATCTGGTAAAAAAAGTGGTTTTTCAGGTAGAGATTCTTCCCGTTATCAAACTGCTCTCCTGCCTGATGGTTCATGTGATTTTTGTACTGATCATGTTGGTGGTATTTCTGCTTTATGGGACATTTCCCAGGATTTGGTGGATCCAGATTGTGTATTACAGTTTTGCCGCCAGCGTATTTTCTCTGGGGATCATTTATTTTACCAGCGCGGTCAACGTATTCTTTAAGGATATGGCGCAGATAGTGAATATTTCCCTCCAGGTGCTGATGTGGCTTACGACGATTATGTGGGATCCGGCAATGTTTGCGAATCGTCCGGCCTGGCTGGATCAGGTGGTGAGGATTAATCCGGTGTGGTATCTGGTCAACGGCTACCGCGACAGCATGCTGACCGGGATCGCATTCTGGGAGAGGCCGGGAGTCACGCTGTATTTCTGGGCGGTGACGGCAGCGCTGTTTTTGGCAGGACTGAAAGTGTTTAAGAGGCTGCGTCCCCACTTCTCAGACGTGCTGTGAGCGGCCGGCATTGTTTCCCGGCGCTGAGGAATGCGCCGGATATATAGACAGGCCCGGGGTTTGTCTCCCGGAAAGGACAGGAGGATTTCATGGAGAATGCCATCATCGTAAAAGATGTGACAAAGATCTATCGATTATATGATAAGCCGATTGACCGGCTGAAGGAATCCCTGCATCCCTTTCACAGGGAATATCACAGGAAGTTTTATGCCTTAAACGGATTGTCGTTTTCTGTGGAGAAAGGTCAGACGGTGGGCATCATCGGGACGAACGGATCCGGTAAATCGACGATTTTGAAAATTATCACAGGGGTACTCTCCCCTACCTCCGGTCAGGTGACGGTAAACGGCACCGTGTCCGCGCTTCTGGAGCTGGGGGCAGGGTTTAATATGGATTATACCGGCATTGAGAATATCTATATGAACGGCAGTATGATGGGCTTTTCGCGGAGGGAGATGGATGCGAAGCTTGCGGACATCCTGGATTTTGCGGATATCGGTGATTTTGTAAATCAACCGGTGAAGACCTATTCCAGCGGTATGTTTGTCCGCCTGGCGTTTGCACTGGCGATCAACGTGGAGCCGGAGATTCTGATTGTGGACGAGGCCCTGTCGGTCGGAGATGTCTTCTTTCAGGCGAAGTGCTACCGCCGCATGGAGGAGATACGCCAGAAGGGCACCACGATTTTGATGGTGACCCACGATATGGGAAGTATCCTGAAATACTGCGACAAGGTGATCCTGCTGAATAAGGGCAATTTCATCGCTGAGGGAACGGCGGGACACATGGTGGATCTTTATAAGAAGATTCTGGCGAATCAGATGGAGTCGCTTGAGGAGGAGTTAGCCAGGGAGCGGCAGAAGGAACCGGGGCCTGCGGCGGAAGGAGAAACCGGCGGGCAGACGTCTGAGGCGCGCGGTGACAACACGGCAGAGGCAGACGTACCGGAAAGAGGAGGCCTTGCAGCCGATAGAAATCCGGCCGGAGAGATAAAACCGAAGCTCATGAAAAACCGGCTGTCCGTGAATCCCAATCGTACCGAATACGGCGACGGACGGGCGGAGATTTACGATATGGGTGTATTTGACGGGCGGGGGAATCTGACGAACCTGCTTCTAAAGGGAGAAACGTTTACAATCTGTGAGAGGATTCGCTTCCACGCGCCGATCCAGACTCCCATTTTTACGTATACGATCAAGGATAAAAAAGGGACGGATCTGACCGGAACCAATACCATGTACGAGGGGACGGATATCCGGCCGGTACAGGATGGCGATGAATATGAGGTCTCTTTTACACAGAGAATGACGCTGCAGGGGGGAGAATATCTGCTGAGCATGAGCTGCACGGGCTTCGAGCAGGGAGAGCATGTGGTATATCACCGTCTCTATGACGTCCTGAGCCTGACGGTAATCTCAAACAAAAATACGGTGGGCGTCTATGATATGGAGTCCGAAGTAAAAGCGGAGCAAATAACTGAATTCGGCAGCATGAAAGGAATAAGATGAGATCAGAGAAAGAACGAACAGAACTGGAACGCAGATTGCTGGGGCTGATCAAGACCTATGGCGCCGACGTGAAGGCGATTCTCGGTGCAAACCCGAAGCTGGAGTATCTTTACGCGCTTTCTCCGCAGAGGGAAAATCTATTGGAATGGTATCCGTTCCGCAGCGAGGGGATGCTTTTGCAGATCGGCTCGGATTTTGGCGCGCTGACGGGGCTGTATGCCCGGAAGGTGTCTCAGGTGGATGTGCTTGATCCTTCCTGGGCGAATCTTGAGATTAACCGCCTGCGGCATGAACAGCAGGCTTATTATAAGAAAATCAACTACGTGCAGGGAGTGCTTGCGGAGTACCTTTCCCAGACGAATGGACTGTACGATTATGTGGTAATCATCGGGGATCTGGAGCAGGAGGAACTGAGCGACGAGGAGAGCGCGGCCCAGATTCAGAATGCCAAAGCGCTCCTGAAGCCGGACGGAGAGCTGATCGTGGCTGTCTGCAATCCGTTTGGCGTCAAATACTGGGCCGGTGCCGCGAAGGATGATCACAGCCTGTCGAAGTCCGCTCTGATTCGGCAGCTTTCCGCTGACGGTTCCGGCCGTGATTTGGAGTTTTATTATCCGATGCCGGACTATAAGCTGCCGGGAACCATTTATTCCGACGCTTATCTTCCGCGGGAGGGAGATCTGACGGATATCATTGCCGCTTATGATTTCCCGGAGTATCCATTTTTTGATATGGGCGCAGCCTATGACCAGGTAGTGAAGGATGGACGGTTCGACCAATACGCGAATTCCTATCTGGCGATCTGGCGGAAGGACGGCGGCAGAAAGCTGCAGTCGAATGGCCCGCAGTACATGAAATATAACCGGACCCGCCGGGAAGAATTTCAGTTAAAAACCATGATACTGGGCGGCGCCGCGCGCAGGGTAGAGAAGAGCGCGCTGTCCGAAGAGGGAGCTGAACATATCCGCCATTTTACCGCTCAATATGAGGCGCTTTCCGCCCAGCATAAGTTTCTGCGGTATTTAAAAGGGGAGAAAACGGACGGCGGCGCGATTGAGTTCCCGTATCTTACCGGCAGGACTCTGTCTGCGCGGCTGACAGATGAGATCCAGAACGGGCAGACGCCCGTGGCGCTCATCCAGCAGACGATCGACGTGCTGCTGGCGGCAGAGGAAGGCGATATTGAGCCGTTCGCGCCTACAGAGGCGTTTGCCGGTGTGTTTGGGAAAGAGACGATGGAGACGCTGTCTGCGGCAGTGCGTCCGGACAGGGCGCCGGATGCAGGCTGGGACGTTCCCTGTTTTCATGTATCCAATATTGACCTGCTGTTTGAAAATGTCCTTTTAACTGACGACGCAAACTATTGCCTTGATTATGAATGGGTGTTTGATTTCCCAATCCCCATTGATTATATCCGCTATCGGATTCTGTTTTATGCATACCGGCAGTTTAAGAGTCTGCTTAAGGATTGCCAAACGCTGACGGAGTGGCTGGGAGAATTCGGCATTACTCCGGAGGCGGAGATTCTTTACGATGCCATGGAGCGGAATTTCCAGTATTATGTCCATGGAGAAAATCAGGTTCTCTACCTGGAAAATTATCTGGTAAAGCCGCGCTCAGCCAAGGGCTTTGCCGAGATGGATGAGCAGCTGCGCCGTCTGGAAGGCGAGATTCAGCAATCAAAGGAAAAAGAGGAGCGCTTAAAAGCCCAGATACAAGACCAGGGAGCCGCCATCCGCAAGATGACGGAGATCAAACGATTGACGGATAATCATGTGACGAACCTGGAGATCATTATCCGCGATCTGCGTCATGAGATAGACGAGATGGGCAAGACGCTTACCTATCTCAACGGTCACGAGGCGTTCATTTTTAAGGTTCGCCGGAAGCTGGGCGAGAAATTCAATGCAAAATACCCGAAAGGGTCGCCTGCGAGAAAACGGCTCCATTATCGGAAAGAATATCTGCGTCATCCCATCCGTTCCTGGAAGCTCTATCGGACGGAAGAAGGTCGGAATCTGCGGGATGGAGATTTTGAGATCGGCGACAGTTACCGGGAGCATGGGAAGCTGGTGTTTGCGCAGCCGGAACAGCCGGAGGTTTCGATCATCATTCCGGTTTATAATCAGATTGGATATACGTACGCCTGCCTGCTTTCCGTTCTGGAGCACACGAAGGACGTATCTTATGAAGTTATTATTGCCGACGATATGTCTACGGATGCCACAAGCCATCTGGAACGTTATGTCGGCGGCGTAACAATCAGCCGCGGCGAAACAAATCAGGGATTCCTTAAGAACTGCAACCAGGCGGCAAAGAAGGCACGCGGCCAGTATCTGATGTTTCTGAACAATGATACGCAGGTGACGGACGGGTGGCTGCGCGCGCTGGTGGAGCTGATCCGCTCGGATACGACCATCGGTATGGTCGGTTCCAAACTGGTTTATCCTGACGGACGGCTTCAGGAGGCGGGCGGCATCATCTGGAGCGACGGTTCCGGCTGGAATTACGGCCGTCTGGATGATCCGGACAAGCCGCAGTACAATTATGTGAAGGATGTCGATTATATTTCCGGCGCCGCAATTCTGCTTTCGAATGACCTGTGGAAGCAAATCGGCGGTTTTGACGAGCGCTATGCGCCGGCTTACTGTGAAGATTCCGACCTGGCGTTTGCAGTGCGTCAGGCCGGCTACCGGGTGGTATATCAGCCCTTATCGAAGGTAATTCATTATGAGGGCGTTTCCAATGGAACCGACGTTCAGGGGGCGGGTCTCAAGCGTTATCAGACAGAGAATACAGAGAAGCTTAAGGCCAAATGGGCGGAAGAACTGTCGAAGCAGTGTGAAAATACCGGGAATCCGGATCCTTTCCGGGCCAGGGAGCGCAGTATGGGCAAGCCGATCCTTCTGGTTGTGGATCACTATGTGCCTACCTTTGACAAGGATGCGGGCTCCAAAACAACGTACCAATATCTGAAGATGTTTCTGAAACAGGGCTATGTGGTTAAATTCCTGGGCGATAACTTTGCGCATGAGGAACCTTATTCTACGGCGTTAGAGCAGATGGGCGTCGAAATTTTGTCCGGAGCGGAATATGAGGCGGGTATCTGGGATTGGCTGAAGGACCATGGAAAGGATATCGTGGCCGCTTACTTAAACCGTCCGCATATTGCGATCAAGTACGTGGACTTCCTGCGGGAGAACACGGACATGAAGCTGATCTATTATGGTCACGATCTGCATTATCTGCGGGAAAGCAGGGATTATGCCCTGACGCTGGATCCGGAGCGGAGAAGGGCGGCGGATTACTGGAAGGGCATAGAGCTTTCTCTGTTCTATAAGGTAGATATGTCTTATTATCCGTCCTGCGTGGAACGCGACGCGGTACGGGCCGAGGATGAAACAATCCCGGTGAAGGATATTGTGGCTTATGTTTACGAAGAGTTTCGGAAGGATATTCCCCAGAACTTCGCGGAACGGGAGGGAATCCTGTTTGTGGGCGGATTTGCCCATCCGCCGAATGTGGACGCGGTGTTGTGGTTTGCAAAAGACGTCTATCCGCTGATCTGCAGCCGAATGCATGAGGCCGGTCAGGAACCGCCGAAATTCTATGTGGCAGGTTCGCGGATGACCGAGGAGATCAAAGCTCTGGAACAGACGGATCCGGGCATTATTGTCAAGGGATTTGTCAGCGACGAGGAGCTGCTGCAGCTTTACGATACGACACGCCTGGTGGTGGTTCCTCTGCGTTATGGAGCAGGTGTGAAGGGGAAGGTGGTGGAGGCCCTTTACAATGGAGCGGCCGTTGTCACAACCTCCATCGGTGCGGAAGGAATTCCGCAGGCAGAGGATATGATGGTGATTGCCGATCAGGCCGAGGCCTTTGCCGAGGCGGCGGCCGGCATCTATTCAGATCCGGATGCCTGCCAGGCCCTCAGCGAGCGGACCCAGACTTATATCCGTCAGTACTATAGCGTTGATGCTGCGTGGAATGTAATCGCCGATGACTTTCCGCGATGAAAGCATTCAGAAATACTTGCTTGATGAAAGGAGTTTCTCATGATGAATTTACGGAAGATTATGTATTCGGCAAGGATTCTTTGGGTTACTGCCGCGATTCTGGGTGTGAGCGCAGCCGTATCCTTCCCGGCTGCGGCTTCCGAGCCGTCAGGAACGATACAGCCTTTGACGTTAGGCGACAGCAGAGGCCCCGGAGCTTCGGGCAGCGGGGCGCCGCCAGTGTCCGGCAGCGCGCAGGGACCGGGAGTGACGGGCGGATCCGGCGCGCAGGGACCGTCCATCTATAATCCAAGCGGAAATATGCTGATGGATTCGACGCCGATCACCGGTCAGGAAGTCCCTATGTTTGACGGCGGGAGCCTGACGATGCTGTCTACCCAGACCGGAGCCCAGATGCTGAGCGTACTGCTGCAGTCGAAAGAAGGCGGTCTTGTCGTGGTGGACGGCGGCTGGGAGGGCGATGCGGATTATCTGCTTCAGGCGATTATGGCCCGGGGAGGTCATGTACATGCCTGGCTGATCACGCATCCGGATTTCGACCACGCCGGAGCCCTTTATAATATTCTGGCCCGCGCGGATTCCGGAATTGCGATCGATCACATTTATGTCAGCATGACGACGACGGATTGGTATTACGCGGTATCTTCGGAGACGGCTCCTTTTGTTGATATGTTCAGGCAGCGTCTGGCCCTTCAGCCGGAAGGAATGGTCGTCGATACTATTTCCTCAGGCTACCAGATTCCCGTACCCGGTATTCAGACCACGGTACTCAATAACGCCTTTTTTGGAGATGCCTCGGCGGATGCGGTCAATAACAGCAGTGTTGTCTACCGGATTGACATGAATGGCGTGCGGATGATTTTCCTGGGCGACCTGGCGGAGCTTGCCGGCAATATTCTGATCCAGAGTCTGTCGCAGACAGAGCTGAAGGCGGATATTGTGCAGATGGCGCACCATGGTCAGAGCGGTGTGGGAAAAGCCGTATATGAGACGATCGCCGCTCCTGTCTGTCTGTGGCCCACTCCCCTGTGGCTTTGGAATAATGACGCAGGCAGCGGTTACGGCAGCGGTTCCTGGAAAACTCTGGAAACGCGCGGATGGATTCAGAGTATGGGAGTAACCCGTAATTATGTGATGAAGGATGGGGATATCATTCTCCGATAGGTTGATAGAGGATAAAAGAAAGGGGACGGGAAGTTTTTGCCGGGTATGCTTCTTGGAGCAGCATATCCGCAGCGGCTTCCCGCCCTTTTTATTTCAGTAAACTGATCTTTGGATAGTATCGGAACAGCACTTTGGCAATCATCTGTTTCTTGTCAATGTATGTGTATTGCCAGAACCTTGCGTCTGAGGAGTAGTTCCGGTTGTCCCCCAGCATCAGATAATGGTTTTCCGGAATCTCATAGTGCAGAGGAATCGGAGTCTCCATGGGCTCTGGCAGATAGGGTTCCTCGTAAGGCTCTTCCGAGCCGTTTAGGTATATATGGCCGTCCCGGATATCGACGGTGTCCCCCGGCAGACCGATCACGCGCTTCACATAATAGATTGTGGAATTGCGGTTGTCCTTGCGTCCGCACCTGGGGCAGTATCCGGCTTCCGACTTCTGATATTCCAGTCCGCATTCCCGGCAGGTATAACCCCATACAAAAATCGCGATGTCGCCGCGGTCCGGATCGCCAAAGGTGTAGGACAGACGTGATCCGATAACCCGGTCTTTCGTCATAATGGTATTTTCCATGGAGCCGCTGGGAATCCGGCTGTTAGCGATAATGAACGTATCTAAGACGAACGCGACAAGGGCTGCAATGACCAGAATCTGTACCCAGCTTAAGAGCTCTTTCTTCCAGTTAAAAGGCTCCTCCTCTGAATGTTCGGCCTTGCGCCGCTTATCCGCTTTATCGGAATTTTTTGTATTCTTCATATGTCTGAAATGTCCTTCTTTCTGTCGATTCTTCTTTAGTGTAAATGAGTTTTTTCTATTTCGCAAGGGGTTTTCATAAAAGGTAAGAAAAAATTCATATGTAGCCGGCCTAAAATATG
>CANRHU010000040.1 GCA_947630485.1 uncultured Lachnospiraceae bacterium | reverse complement strand
AAGAATTTCCTGATCGGCAACGCCCTCTACTGGATCGACCGCTACCACATCGACGGCCTGCGCGTGGACGCCGTGGCCTCCATGCTGTATCTGGACTACGGCCGCTCTGCCGGCAATTGGGTGCCCAACATCTATGGCGGCAACCAGAATCTGGAAGCGATCGAGTTCTTCAAACACATCAACAGCGTGATCACCGGCCGCCACGACGGCACCATGATCATCGCCGAGGAATCAACAGCCTGGCCTAAGATTACCCGGGATCCCAAAGAAGACGGCCTGGGCTTCAAGTTCAAGTGGAACATGGGCTGGATGCATGATTTCCTGGAATACATGAAGCTGGATCCCTATTTCCGCAAATTCAACCACAACAAGATGACCTTCGCCATGACCTACTCCACCAGCGAAAATTTCATCCTGGTGCTGTCCCACGACGAGGTGGTCCACCTGAAATGCTCCATGATCAGCAAGATGCCCGGCATCTACGAGGACAAATTCGCCAACCTAAAGGTGGGCTATACCTTCATGATCGGTCACCCCGGCAAGAAGCTGCTGTTCATGGGACAGGATTTCGCCCAGTGGCACGAGTGGGATGAGAAGGTTTCCCTGGACTGGCACCTTGCGGACGAGCCGCTTCATAAGGATGTACAGAAATATTTCAGCGACCTGCTGCACATTTACCGCCAGTATCCGGCCCTCTACTCCCTGGACTATGACTGGAACGGCTTTTCCTGGGTCAACGCCGACGACGCCGACCGCAGTATTTTCAGCTTCATCCGCTACGATGAGACAAAGAAGAAGAGTCTGCTGTTCGTCTGCAACTTCACGCCGATGGAACGCTCCGATTACCGGGTAGGCGTGCCGCGGCGCGGCAACTATACGCTGATTCTGGATCAGACCCACGGCGCATACCAGCGCGGCGAAGAAAAGAAGGTCTTCAGGGCGAAAAAGGGCGAATGCGACGGCCAGCCCTATTCCTTCTCCTATCCGCTGCCGGCCTACGGCACTGCAATTTTCCGTTTCTGATGTACTATAACAAAGAACAAGCTGAAAGCGAGGTAACTCCCCATGCAGACGATCCTGGTCTGTGACGATGATAAACAAATTGTCGAAGCAATCGATATCTATCTTACCGGCGAAGGCTTTCGGGTCATCAAGGCGTATGATGGCTATGAGGCCCTGGAGCTTCTGGAAACTAACGATGTAGATCTGATGGTCATTGACGTAATGATGCCCGGACTTGACGGTATTCGCACCACGCTGAAAGTCCGTGAGACCAGCAGCATACCGATTATTATCCTCTCCGCCAAGTCTGAGGACAATGATAAGATCCTTGGACTGAATATCGGCGCGGACGATTATATTTCCAAACCGTTTAACCCGCTGGAATTGGTCGCGCGGGTCAAATCGCACCTCCGCCGCTACACCCAGCTGGGCAATCTAAGCGCCCAGACCGCAGAGAATGTATACAAATGCGGCGGACTGCAGATCAACGACGACAACAAAGAAGTCTCCGTGGACGGCGAACTGATCAAGCTGACGCCGATCGAATACAATATTCTGCTTCTTCTGGTGAAGAATGCCGGCAAGGTCTTCTCCATCGATGAGATCTACGAACAGATCTGGAATGAGGAGGCGATCGGTGCGGATAACACAGTTGCTGTGCATATCCGTCACATCCGCGAGAAGATTGAGATCAATCCCCGGGAACCCCGATATCTCAAAGTGGTATGGGGCGTAGGCTATAAAATCGAAAAGCAGTAGGAGATACATATGAAAACAGGACTCTTACCCATTTCCATCAAAAAACAGGCAGTCATTTTTCTGCACCTTTTATTCCTCGGCCTTGGCTTTGCCGGTATTACATTCATTATTTTTAATGACAACTACGGGCGGGGCCTAAGCTGGCTGCGGGAGGAGTCCTATGCAGACACGCGGCATTTCACCCATCAGCTGGAAGCGGATGTGGAAAATATCTTCCGCTATGTCGAATATAAAGATCTTCTGGAGCTGGACGGAGAGGTAAATCTGGATGCGGAAATGTTCTGCGTTACCTATACTTCCGGCAACACCAAAATCTACACGCTGAGCGAGGCAATAAGCTACGCCCGCCGCCTCGGCTATTATCTGAACGAGTCCTTCGAGGTCGTCGGCGGGCCGTCCGTACATGAATGGGAAACCCAGGGCCCTACTTCGCCGTATGTCGAATGGAAAACCTACGCGCCGGAAGAAGTCGCGCAAGGCCCTGGCGACGCCTTTTCCACCCTGGAAGAATTGTCTGTCGAGGTGCTTCATATTCTGGGGGAATACTATCAGGTCCGCGTCAACTATATGGATCAGTCGTCCAATCTGTATTTCCGCGTCTCCTACGTGGATGATTTCGGTCAGGAACTGCTCTACACAAATGCAGAAGATTTGACCAACGATGAACTGCGCAGTATGGGACGTTATCTCTATATGGCCGGCAATTCCCTTTTTATGGACACGAATCTGCGTCACACGCCTGAAAATGTCACGTCCCTGCTGTCCACCAGCAATCGCTACGGTAATCAGGAGTATTATATTCTGCTGGCTGTGGATATCAATTTCCCATACACAGATCCTTACTCTGTGGCGCATGCCGCTTACACGCGCAACCGAACCGTATATATCGGCGGCACTATCCTGTTCTTCCTGGGGGCAGTCGGCCTCGTAGCCACCCTTGCCGCAATGATGCTTCTGACCGGCCATGTGGACGGGGACCGCAAGAAGATCGCTCGTCATTATTATGACCAGCTTCCCCTGGAATGCCTCCTCCTGCTCTATCTGCTTGCCCTCTGGTGCGTAAAACTGTCGCTTAATACCATTATCCCACGCGTTATCCGCCTGTTTATCAGCCCGGATTACCGGGAATACTCCTTAAAGATGATCCAGTACATCCTGATCTATCTGGTTTCTCTGTTCGCCGGACTGAGTATTCTGCGCAACTACAAGGCCCAGACTCTGTGGAAGGAAAGTCTGTCCGGACGCGGATTTAACCGCATCCGTCCGGCCTTCTATCAATATCCGCTTCAGGTGCGCTTCACGCTGTCCTTTATCGCCTATCTGCTCTGCACCGGCGGTCTTCTAAGCGCCTTCCGTTATCTCTACTTTAAACGGGAGGAGTTGGGACTTCCTTATTTATATCTGATTCCGCTGCTGATTCTAACCGGATTCCAGATATGGACTTACCTGCTTTTGTACCGAAGCCGTGCAGAAAACCAGAAAATTGCTAACGGAATCTTTAAAATGTCTGAGGGAGATACGGCTTATAAGATTGACTCTGACGGCTTCTCTGAGTTGGCGGGCCGTGTAAGTCAGGCGCTAAACACTCTAAGCGACGGCCTGGAAACGGCACTGTCCGAACAGGTCAAGAGCGAACGTCTGAAAGCGGATCTGATTACCAATGTATCCCATGATATCAAGACTCCGCTTACCTCCATCATTAATTACGTAGATCTGCTCAAGCGTGAAAATATCGAGGATCCGAAAATTCAGGGTTATCTGGAAGTGCTGGATCAGAAATCCCAGCGCCTCAAGACGCTGACAGAGGATCTGGTAGAGGCGTCAAAGGCCAGCTCCGGCAACATTAAGCTGGAAATCTCCGCCATCAATTTTGTGGAGCTGATCCAGCAATCCAACGGCGAATTCGAAGAGCGGTTCGCCATACGGCACCTGCAGCTCATTTCCGATCTGCCAAATGAGGAGATCCGGATCGCGGCGGACGGACGAAGACTCTGGAGAGTCCTGGAGAACCTATATAACAACGCTTTCAAATACGCTCTGGAAAACAGCCGGGTCTATGTAGACATGGAAAAGATCAACGAAATTGCCTATTTCACAATCAAAAATATATCGGCAAGTCCGCTGAACATAAAAGCAGACGAACTGACAGAGCGGTTCGTCCGCGGAGATGTCGCAAGAACCACCGAAGGAAGCGGTTTGGGCCTTTCCATTGCGAAAAGCCTGACGCAGCTGCAGGGTGGGAGCTTTGAAATTTATATTGACGGAGACCTGTTCAAGGTGCAGGTGGGATTTCCGATGCTGAGTGAATGAAGCGAGGGCATTCGCCTCGCTCATTGCTAACCGAAGATCCGCCAGCCGCAGATAAAATTATTTCTGAACCAACTGCCCATACTGCGATGGACGACTTTGCCGTTGCCGGAGGACGCGTCTACGAGGGTGCCATTCTCCGCCACGATGCCGACATGCCCTGTAACGACAATGATATCGCCGGCGCGCAGACTGTCAAAGCTTGAAATCTTCGTATATTTACCGACACTGCGCCATCCGGAGGAGGTCAGATAACTCTGCCGGACACCGGCCTGATTCAGACACCAATAGACAAACCCGGAACAATCGAAGGTATTGGGCCCCTTTGCGCCCCAGACGTAACGGCAGCCAAGCTTCGACTTGGCGATTGAAATCAATGCCGCCGCACTTCCGGTGGCCGTACCGGTATTGGCCCCGGAGCTGCTTCCGGATGAACCCGCGCGGCGCGCGCTGCCCCCGGTCAGCTTTGCCATGGTCAGAACGCCTACGGAACCATCGCTTTGCAGTCCATTGGCGCTCTGGAAATTTTTTACCGCTTTCTCGGTCACTTCACCGAAATACCCCGTAATATTGGCGGATGTCAGATAACCGTACTGGTTTAAAAGCTTCTGTATCTGCGTCACGTTATCATTCTGATCCCCCAGAGAAATGCCATTGGGGACTGCCTCGGCGCTGTTCAGCGCCGTACGGGTAGACGGACCCAGATAACCGTCTACCACCAGGTCATTCCTGGACTGGAACTGTTTAACAGCAATAATTGTATCGTCGCCATACTTCCCATCCGGCGCCGTCGTCATATATCCCAAAGATTTCAAACGTTCCTGCGCCGCTTTCACCACATCGCTCTGATCGCCGTAAACCAGCATATTCGGCTGCACAATATCGCTGTACAGAAGATTCATCGTCTGGCGGCCCACTTTGCCATCCTGTGTAATCCCGTTGATCTCCTGAAGCTTCAGTACTGCCTCCTCCGTCTTATCCCCGAAATTACCGGTAACCTGACTCTCATTCGCCAGATAGCCCAGCTCATAAAGACGGCTCTGAATCCGCTCAATATCGCTGCCCTGCTGCCCCTTGGAAGCCGCATAATATTTTGCCTCCGGATCCATGATCGCCTCCAGCGTCGCCGGCCCTACAACCCCATCCTCCGGAAGCTGATTCTGACGCTGGAAAGTCTGAACCGCCGCGTGCGTGACTTCACCATAATATTCTGTGGGCTCGTCGTTATCCATAAATCCCAGTTCCATCAGTCGCTCCTGAATTTCCGCCACCAGCTCATAGGACTCGCCCAGATGAATATATTCCGGCACTGCCTCCGTCTCAGGTACGGGCAGATTCTTTAAAACATCATAATCCGGACCATCCATCGTGAGCGGATCCAGCCCTTCAATCACCGGCGATGTCTCAGGCATCGTCTCTGCAATCACGACAGCGGCCGTTTCTTCCGCGGCAGTTGTCTCCGCCATTTCCCCTGTCGGACGTCCGCCACAACCAGCCGCGGCAGCTGTAAGCGCCGCGGCCAGCATGATACATACGTATCTTCTATATCTCATGGTAAATCCTGTCCCTTCAATATTATGCCTGTCGCTGGATCTACGGATTTACCGCTTCAGTTCTTTCTTCTCCTGCTCTACCATAGAGCGTGCGCCCTCAAAGGACGTGCCCATCAGCGACGGCAGCTGCCTCTCCGGCATCGTCGGCGCATAGTAGAATCCCTGCTGCATCTTACAGCCGCACCTCTCCAGGAATTTCTTCTGTTTGACAGTTTCCACGCCCTCAGCAATCAATTTCTTATCCATATTGAGAGCAATCCGAACCAGCCCTTCCACCACCGGTTCACACTTGGACGTATTCTCAATCTCCCAAACAAACATGCGGTTAAATTTCAGCGTATTCACTGGGAGTTCAAAAATCTTCATAAGACCCGAGCTTCCGGAACCGAAATTATTCAAAATCAGTTCCACGCCCAGCCAGGACAGCGCCTGCAGCCGGCCCGCGATATTCGCGTAATCCGCGCCGACCATATACTCATCCACCTCAATGGCCAGTTTCCCCTGGGGAAGCTTGTATTTCTCAATCACCTGGGATACCTGCTGCACAAAATCTCCCTGCATCAGGAGCGTTGGCGAAATCGAAATTGCAATCGACTCAAATTCCTTCCCCGCATTCAGAAGCTTCGCCACCATAGCCGCCGCTTTATCGAGCGCGTAGTATTCCACCTGACGAATCTGTCCCGTGTCCTCAGCCACCGGCAGGAACTCGACGCTTCCCACCATACCGATATCCTGGATAAATATGCGCATATAGAACTCCGCACGGGTAAACTTACCCTTCTCGATGTCGTAGGTCGGACGATAGCGGACTTCTACCTCATTATTCGCAAGCGCCGTCCCCAGATATCTGGCGATCGCCTGCCTGCGCAGGAATCTCTTATGCAGATCCATATCATAAGCAACATACTGGTTGCTGCCCAGCTCCGCCGCGCGGGACACCGCCAGATCCAGGCACTTCATCATATCGCCGGCATTATTCGCGTAACCCGGATACGAGCAAAGTCCGATCTGAACGCCGCAGAGACATTCCACGCCGTCCACGTCCCAACTCTCGTCGAAGCGCTCGATCAGCTGGTCGGCCAGCCTGGAAGCCTCACCCATGCTTCGGTTCTTCATAATCACGATAAATTCCACACCGACGTAACGGTAAACCGCGCACCCGCTCTTTTGTTCCAGATAATTGAGAATCTGTTCCAATAACCGCTCGCAGCGGTCATGTCCGAACAAATCATTCATCCGCTTAAAGTTCTCGATATAAAGTTTCAGCACCACGCCCTGGTACTCCATCAAAAACTGCGCTTCCAATCGGCTATAGCAGATTTCGCTGTCGCTCTGTTTCTTTTTCTCCTGATTGGTCATGTCGGCTGCATTCCTCGCAGCGAACTCCTGCTCCCGCGGCCTCTCTTTTTTTCTGAATATTGCCATGGCTTACCCTCTCCTCAGCAAAGTATATAGACAGAGTATACCGCGAAATAAAGCAACTTGCAAGACAAAAGTACCCTGCACGAAACAAAATATCAGCCGCAATGGCAGCGTCTACTTCCCCTTTCCGCTCTCCAGCGAAAGCTGTAGCAGGGTACCCGAAATCAGTATCCATCCCAGGAAAACAGCCTGGCCTTAAGGCTTCCTTTGATTCAGGGGCCTCCATCACCATCGTCCCCTGACCGCGCCAGGGCTTCTCCCCGTGGTAAAATATATTTTCCCCATCGCAAACCTCAAACTGATTTCAAAATAGCAAAAAAATAGCAAATTTACCGCTTTAACGCGTGAAAGTCTCGGCTCATATCAACTTTACATTCCGTCGTTTCAGAAACAAACCGCCACTGAAACCTACGCATTCAAGCCATTTCCACGAAAAAAAGCACCGGCCCCGCGGCAAATCCGCAAAACCAGTACTTTCGTGCGCCCTCAGGGACTCGAACCCTGGACAAATTATCTTTCAAACTGCAACATTTTCGCCCTGAATCTCTGCTAATCTCCGTACTGCCATTCAACAATAGAACTCAACCGATCCAAAATAAGAATACCACTTTTGAATAATCTCCTGACTCCTGGCCTCAATCACCCGCATAATATTCCTTAACACACCATCCGGTATCCTGGACTTATTATTGCATAAAAGGCACTTTCCGGTTTGAGTAATCCATATTTTTGTAGAATTGGCATTCGGACTCCCCTGAGACACATGGACATGTACCGGCTCTAGCGGCTCGCTTTCGTTGGCCCAAAAGTATACCCAATACGAACCGATCTTAAAAATTTGAGGCATTCGCAAATCCTCCCTTTTGCGAAAATTCAAGGACCAGATGGGCCGTAGACCGGATAATCTCCCTGTACCGCTCCATCTCACTCTCTGAGAAGCCATAAATATCTTCCCATTCATACCCAGGCAGATAACAGGTCGCGTGATGGAAGCAGTCCTTCTCGTCCGGCTTCTCGATATAAACCTTAACTTTCCCATCTGGAAGCATCTGAGAATGTACGATCTCTGTCTCGTCATCCAATGTCAAAAACGGATACATCAATGGTTTTCCACCTCCCTGCTGCATTTCTAATTTTCTTTACAATCTTCAGCTCCAAAATACCATTTCATTCTGTCTTCTGATACATTTCCATTAACTTCTTAGGCATAAGCGCTGGAATAGGAGATTTCTCAAAATCCACAATATTCCTTGTAATGATGTAGTCCAACTCCTTTTCTTTCGCACATTGCATCTGAAGGCCGTCTTCCAGATCTTTTCATTCTTCCTGCCTCAAAGCAGCCTTTATCATCTCAACATTCTCCGGAATAACCTGCAATTTCTCGCAAAGGAACATAAGCAGGCTCTTCCTTTTGGCCGTATCGAGATCCCTTCGGAGGATATAAAATAAATCTGTCAATGAATGTGCCGATATATAACCCTCCAGATTCCCAAATACGCTTTCTTCCATCACGCGCCTAGCCGCCTCATGAAATGGCTCTCTGCACATAAGTCAGTCCAAAATAACATTCGTATCAATCAACACCCGCATACTTCTCATCCTTCGCCGCCATCCGTTCCGCTTTCTCATCAATATCTCGGGCTATACTTCCGCTAAAGTCATCAAACAGCTTCCGCGCAGAATCTTCGGATATCTGTTTCTCTGCAGGCCGCCCTTCCGGGAAAATCACGATAACGCTGGCCTTCTTCATAGGGGCCGATTCTTCGAGCTGAAGCCGTCCGTTATCATACACACCTTGTACTGCTATCACCCTTCACACCTCCCAGACAAGTCCTATATAACTATATTATATGTATTTTATGCCTCTATTACAAGGAAAAATTATGTAATAAAAGGTAATAAAACAGCCCCCGAAAGCCCATGCATTCAAGCCATTTCACACGAAAAAAAGCACCGGCCCCGCGGCAAATCCGCAAAACCAGTACTTTCGTGCGCCCTCAGGGACTCGAACCCTGGACAAATAGATTAAGAGTCTACTGCTCTACCAACTGAGCTAAGGGCGCTTCTTCTTTTCTCGAACACTCCGATATTTTAGCGCAGGGGGTGACAAAAGTCAACCCCCTTTTTTCATTTTTTGCAAAAATTTTCTCGAAGTTTCTCGGAACTTCCCGGCAGTTATCCCTGAAGCGCTCCATCCACCGCTCCCGCCAGCGTTTTCTTATCCTGCATACCGACAAATTTGGCCTTCACCGCGCGGCCCTTGAACACAATAAACGTGGGGATGGACATAACGCCGTACTCGACAGCGATATCCTGGCTCTCGTCCACGTTGACCTTACAGACCTTGGCCTTGCCTTCGTATTCACCGGCCAGCGCTTCCACCACAGGACCCATGGCCTTGCATGGACCGCACCAATCCGCATAGAAATCCACCAATACCGGAACATCCGCTTCATACACTTCCGCCGCAAAGTTCTCCGTCGTTACTAATTTTGCCATATCGCATTCCTCCTCGCTTTGTATACTGCATCAAATTTGCTAGTGGCCGGACTTCTGTTTTTCTTTCTTCTTTCCGCCGCCCTGTATGACTTGTTCCACATCCTTCAGCGACTTCCAGACCTGCAGAAAACGTCTGTTCAGCTCTGGTTTATCGCAGGTGGCCTGCTGCAGCTTCTTAACCACCGTATCGCGCATCCCCATCTATATCACCAGTTTTACCAGCTTTCTATATTTTACTCTATTCTCTGCCGGGATGCAACCAATTTGCAGATTGGTTTCCCTTCGGAAATGAACTTTTCTTCGTATTCTGTCATCACATTTCCCACAGCATACTCGCTATGATGCAGATCATACGTATAATACAGAATCTCCCAGCCGGCTGACGGGATCGATTCCATCGAGTAATCAAACAACGCCCGGTTATCCGTCTTAAATTCCACGGTGCCTTTCGGAGCCAGAATCTGATCATATACTTTCAGGAACCGCGGAGACGTCAGGCGGCGCTTGGCATGCCGGTCCTTCGGCCATGGATCGGAAAAATTCAAATAGATTTTCTCCACCTCGCCAGAAGCCAGAACCTCTGCCAGCCCTAACGCGTCAATACACAAAAAGCGGATATTCGGAAGCTGCGCCGTCTCCTGTTTTTGTACCGCTTTTAAAAGTACAGAAGAATATACTTCTACGCCAATGTAGTTGATCCGGGGATTGCTTTCCGCCAGTTCCATTAGAAATCTCCCTTTTCCCATGCCGATTTCCATATGGATCGGGTAGTTATTACCGAATTCTTCCGCCCAGCGGCCCCTAATTTCTGCCGGCGTCTGAACCACATACATACTTTCCGCAATCCGCTGCTCTGCACCTGCAATATGTCGTAATCTCATACAATTTCTCCTTCTGCCTTCCGGTCTGCTGCAGATTCTTCGCGGACAGTATAGCATTCATTTTTTTCCTTTTCAACCGCTATATTCCCTGCATTTTTTAAATTTCTCTTACTATTCACAAATTTCTAGTGCATAATTTGTCGAATGATAGTATAATGAATAAAAGAAGGTATTCATACGCCGATGGATTCACCGAGAAGGAGGGTGTCTATGCCAGCAGCAGTTTCGGGTAATCGCTGGGAGCGGATACGTCAGGGTCTCAAAGACGCGCAGCTCTTAAACAGCCAGAGAAGATATAATCTGTCCATGACCAAATGCCGTCAGACGCTGGAATACATGGTCCAGGATCTGTGCGAAAAGGCCGCTATTACTACGACAAACCGCAACCAGGATCTGTCGTCACTAATCGACGAACTCTACTCGAACCGATGGATCAGCAAAACGTCTTGCGAACATTACCACAAAATCCGTATCCTCGGCAATAAAGCGGTCCACGAGGGCAACGACAACGCCTACGACGCCAATCAGGCCTGCCAGCTGCTCGCCCATGAGGTTGTCACATTTTCCAAGGATTACATGAATGATTCCCGGCAAAGATCCGCGCAGCACCCCGGCCAACAGCGGCCCGCGCAGAGATCTGCGCAGCGGTCCGGCCAAACCAGAAGTGCCGCACAGGCTCAGGCGAAGAATGATTCTTCCAGAAGCCGCCGCCGTTCCACGGAAGGATTTCCTCTGTCCAGCACGGATCTGATGCGGATTCTGATCGTAATAGTCGCCATAATCATTGTTTTGGCATTGATACGGCTGCTTCATTCCGACGAACCCTCGCTCGATGAAAGCACGGCGCCCGTGTCCACGGAAGAGCAGATTGTCGAACCGCTCTCCACAGAGGCTCCATCGACCATGGCGCTTGAGACTATGGCGGAAACTACGCCGGAACCTGTCTATAAGACCAACGACTATCTGAATGTCCGTGCAGAGCCCAGCACTTCCGGCAGACGCTTAGGGGTTCTGGATCCGGACACGATTGTCACATATTTGGGCGACTACGACGAATCGTGGGCGATTATCGATTATGACGGAACACAGGCCTATGTCTCCAAGCAGTATCTGGAACATGACTGATAGACTGACACTAACTCAAAAAGCAGCCTGACCCGCTGCTTTTTGTTTTTCCATCCATATGCAAAATCTGCCGGCGGCGAACACTGCTTTTAGGGCGGCCGCATTGACAAACCAGTTTTTTTCCACTATACTGAAACATAGTTTTTGTGAAACGGAATCGAGGAAAAACCATGAAATTTATCCATTATGCGCTGGGTATCCTTATGACATTCTTTCTGATGATCGTCCTGCTGATCACCTCCATTGAAGCTGTCACTTATTGGACGCCCGGCTACTACGAAAAAGAATATTCAAAATACAACGTCACGGAAGCCGTACAGATGGAAATGTCGGATCTTCTGGAAGTAACGGATGAAATGATGGCCTACCTGCGCGGGAACCGCAAAGACCTGCATGTCCCTACGATCGTAGCCGGACAGTCCCGCGAATTCTTCAACGAGCGCGAGATCGCCCATATGGAAGATGTCCGCGGCCTCTTTCTCGGCGGCCTGCGTCTACGGCGTTTGGGCCTGATCGGTATCCTGCTGTGTCTGGCCGGAATGATTGTGCTGAAGGCGGATCTGCGGAGAATACTTCCACGCTCCGTCTGTGCTGGTACAGGTCTGTTTTTTGCGGTCATCTGCGGGCTCGCGGCAATCATTTCCACCAATTTCTCAAAATACTTTATCGTTTTCCACCGTATCTTCTTTAACAATGACCTGTGGATTCTGAACCCGCAAACGGATCTTCTGATTAATATTGTACCTGAACCGTTTTTCATGGACACTGCGGCTCGGATTGCGGTGACCTTCGGGGTAGCCACGGCCGTTATCTTCCTGGTATGTCTCGCATTGATCCTGGCGGGACGGCGAAAGGAGCGCTCCTGACTTATATGAAACGTATCATCTCTTTCTCCTTGTGCCTGGCATTGCTTTTGGGTCTCTATCCTGCGCGGAAAACCTTTGCGGCGGGGGAATGGCCGGAAAATGTAAGCATTGAGGCCGAGGGGGGAATCGTCGTAGATGCCGCCACCGGCGCGATACTCTACGGCAAAAATATCCATACTGCCTACTACCCTGCCAGCATCACCAAAATTCTGACTGCCCTCATCGTTCTGGAAAACTGCAGCCTGGATGAGATGGTTACCTTCTCCCACGATGCCGTTTACAATGTAGAAGCAGACAGTACCAGCGCCGGTCTGGATGAAGGCGACGTGCTGAGCGTGCGCGACTGCCTCTACGCGCTGATTCTTAAATCTGCCAATGAGGTGGCCAACGCTCTGGCAGAACATACGGCCGGCAGTATCGACGCTTTCGCAGATATGATGAATGCAAAAGCGGCATCTCTGGGCTGCGTAGACTCCCATTTCGCCAATCCCAGCGGATTAAACAACGAAAATCACTATACCTCTGCCTACGATATGGCTCTCATCGGACAGGCCGCCCTGCAGAATGAGACTTTCATGAAAATTGACTCCACGCTTTACTATGACCTGCCGGTTACCAAGCGGAACCCGGAGGGAGCCCGCATCTATCCGGGCCATAAAATGCTGAAAAAGAACCTGGCGGAATACTACGAGGGCTGCCTGGGAGGCAAAACAGGTTACACCTCGCTGGCAGGCAATACGCTGGTCACTTTTGCGGAAAGGGATGGTATGCGGCTGGTTGCAGTTATCTTAAACGGGCATCAGTCCCACTACCGTGATACAAAAGCGCTCTTAGATTTTGGCTTTAAGAATTTCCAGACGGTCAAGGCCTCGGAGTTTGACACGTCTTACACCCCCGTAGATAATGATATGCTTATCGCAGGGCTTCCCGCGGCGGAGCTGTCCGGCCTGCAGCTCGACCCTTCCGGGATGCTCACCCTGCCCCGCTCCGGCGATCTTTCCTCCGTCACCTCGCAGCTGACCTACGAATTATCTGCCGGCGCTCCCAAGGACGCCATCGCCAGAATTGATTACAGCTGGGGAGAACGCAGGCTTGGCTGTGCCTATCTGACCATGAACACTGTAGGCAGCGATTCCATATCCATCCCATCCTCCATGCTGGCGGAAATCCAGGATATTACCCTGCAGGCGGAGACAGAGGCTCCTGAGTCCTCTGCCGCTGCTCCGACCGAACGCACTCCCTTCTACATTCCTCCCGCAGTATGGATCTTTTTGGGAGTTATTGTCTCAGGCGTTCTTCTGTTTCTCCTTTTCGTGGCCATCCGTTCTTATCAGGAAAAGAAAGAAGCGGAGGCCCGGATGCTCCGCCGCCAGAAGCGGATGTCCCGCATGGGCGACGACATTTCCATCGTAGATATTGACCTGGAGATGGAGCGCCGCCGAAACTATTACACGGCCCAACGCTCCCGCAGGCGAAAAAACAAACGTCCATAATATCTCCGCATTTCCAAAAGCGGCGGCATCATGCATTCATTCTCATGATGTCACCGCTTTTCTGAATCCATCTTAGATGCTTTTCGTTTTTCACGGATATGCTCGCGCCTTCGTCTGGAATGCTCTTCCCTTTTCTCGAAAATCTCCCGCGCCTTCGCCTCATTCACCGGCTTCATTGTTTTGACCACGTATACCGTCTCGTCGTCTTTCGCCTTTTTCCGAATACGGATCTTCCCCTGCACATAGCCGTGCTCCGGACATACCGCCAGACAGAGATACTGTCTGGAATTAACCGAGAACCATTGAAACTTCTTCCGCAGCATCCGACGGCAGTCTTTACAAACCATATCGGTTACATTCTTATCGGCCAGCGCCTCATCCTTCGTCGGAAATTGCCGCGAAACATACTTCATATAGGTCGGAAAAATCATTCGGATCTCGTCCTCGCGGCTCTGCGGCAGCCGGTAATAATCCACCGACAGATACGGATACAGCGTTCCAAAATCCAACGCCTGCATTACCCGGCCAGTATAGTAGGCATCATCCAGCGCCCGATGGAACGGCCGCTCTTCTTCGAGCCCCATCTCCTCCACCGCCCTGTCCAGCGACAGTTTATCGCTGCTCTCCCCCTGCTGCAGCGCGTACAGCTTCTGCACATCGTAATAGCACAAAGGGAAATCAAATGGATTCTCTATCTCATAGAAATCCAAATTTCGCTGAAGCTCCACCAAATCCATGGAACCCCATGTACAGAACCGGGCGTCATCGCCGCACCAATCCAGGAAATCCCTCACAGCTTCCGGAAAATATTTTCCCTGGCTGATCAGATCGCGCATGTGCAAATGCGTAACCTGCGTAATGCGATAGTGAAGCTGCGTATACACCTGCGGTGTCACCAGCTGATGGTACTCAGAAATAATCTGAAGCGTTTCATCCATTTTTACCGCGCCGATCTCGATAATCTCGAAGGGAAAATGGTCTATGGAATTCTCTTTTCCGCTCGGACTCTGGTTCCATTCCAGGTCGAGCACAATATATGTACTGCTCATCTTGTGCCCCGCCCATTTCTGCAATTAATTAGCTCTGTGCGGACAGTATAACATAGTTTTTTCCTTATGTATAGGGATTGCAGCACATAATTTTGACGGGTTTTGCAGCGCTATTCTTAGCAGCAGTCAAACGCGGCTCCGAAAAAAGCGCTGTCCAAAAACGCGGCTTTTAATACGTAAACAGCTGTGTCCAGTACTTCGTCCCGCCCACGACATAATAACCTACGCCAAGCTTTGTAAAACGGCTGTCCAAAATATTAGCGCGGTGGCTCGGACTGTTCATCCACTCCGTCATGACCCTCTCCGGCGTATCATACCCATACGCGATATTTTCACCGGCGCCGTTATAAGAAATTCCCCGCTGATTCAGCACGGAATTAAAATACGTGCCGTCAGGACGGTAATGAGAAAAATTGCTCACAATCTCCTGCGCCCGGATATCAGCCGCGGATGAAAGCACCGCAGACTCCTTTACCGGGGAAAGTCCGGCCGCCGTACGCTGGACATTGACCAATTCAACAATGCGGGTTATGTAAGAGCCAGAAGAACTTCCTTGCCCTGGATTTTCGTTCTGACTGCCCTGACCACTGCCTTGACTGCCGCTCTGGCTGCCCGAACCGCCGCTCTGACTGCCGCCTTGACCGCCTGGGAACCATTCGATTCCGGGAATCTGGACAGGCGGAAGCTGAGTGTCAGGCTGCTGATCCTCCGGCTCTCCCGGCAGCGGTTCTCCCTGGCCTGGAAACCATTCGATTCCCGGCTCCTGTGCACCGCCATGGTTCGGGAACCATTCAATTCCCGGTGCTTGTGTACTGCCCTGACCCGGGAACCACTCAATTCCCGGCTCCTGTGCATCTCCCTGGCCCGGAACGCACTCTGTTCCCGGCTTCTGTGTACCGTCCTGGCCCGGAACGCACTCTGTTCCCGGCTTCTGTGTACCGCCCTGACCCGGGAACCATTCAACGTCCTGCTGTCCTTCAAGGGATCCACCTCCCTGCAGGGCTCCGCCGCCTCCCGTACAGCCGCCGCTAAAAAACAACATACCGCCGCCGCACAGTCTGTCTCTTAGCAGTTCGGACAAAAAACTTTCCGCATCTGCGCAGACCACGCTGCCGCCCATGCATACTGTCGGCACGGCCCCGCGAGCCGGCTTTGCCAGGGCGCTGGATACAAAAATTCCCACTGCCGCCGCATAAAATAGAATTCTCTTCATTCTCTTCATTCTCTTTCCTCCCGTTACATAAATTTTACATTTCTGTTACAAATTTATGGTAACACACAGACGCTGGAAATTCTATAGGAAACGTCTGGAAGGATTTCCAATTATTCTGTATCTCTGATTCTTTCTTTCATAGGAAAATTTACTATTTTGTAAATCATCCGTTAGAAATCTTCATGGTTTAGTCCTTGTAATTCTTTACCATGTTTTGTATAATATATCTGATCGGAAAACGAACAATAACTTCTTAGGAAAGGACCTCAATATTATGCGGAAAACGACTTTTCGCCGTGCGATTGCACTGGCTCTCGCACTCTCTCTCAGCACACTGTCTCCGGTTTCCACTGTTCAGGCAGCGACGATCCGGACCCCATCGGCAGACGGTGCTGTTATCTACGGCAACGGGCAGGCTGTCATCGATGCCTCCCATACCTCTGACGGCTATGTCATGATCAAGTATTCCGGATCTGCCAGGAGGATTAAAGTCCGTATTACGAAGAATACTCAGTATACTTATGATCTGAACGTTTCCGGTACTTATGAGACATTTCCGTTAACGGAGGGGAACGGCCCCTATACTATCGCGGTCTTCGAACAGGTGGAAGGGACTATGTATGCCCAGGCGGTTAATCAGACGATCAATGTCACTCTGTCGAATGACAAGCTGCCCTTCCTGTATCCCAACCAGTTCTGTAACTACAACGCTTTTTCTGCTGTAGTAGGTGTTTCAGACGCTATCTGCGCAGGTATTACAGATCCGCTGCAGAAGGTTGCGGCAGTGTACAATTATGCCGTAAATAACCTCTCTTACGACTACAACAAGGCAGCTACCGTACAGAGCGGTTATCTGCCTAATATCGACAGCACGCTTGCCACCCGCAACGGTATCTGCTTTGACTATGCTTCCATGATGGTAGCGATGCTGCGCCTGCAGGATATCCCGTCTAAACTGGTAATCGGATACACGGGCGGCGCCTATCACGCTTGGGTAAGCGTCTACACGGATGAACAGGGCTGGATCGACAATGTCATTTTCTTCAACGGCAACGACTGGAGATTCATGGATCCGACCTTCGCCTCTACCGGCAAGGGAAATCCTTCCGTCACCGAGCATATCAAAAACTCCGCCAATTACAGCGCCAAATTTACTTATTAAGCAAAATGCCTGCGAAAGCAGGCACTACATATCATGGAGGTATCGGTATGGCAAAAACAAAATCACCCTTTAAGGGGCTGGCTTTGGCTGGCTTCTGTATGCAGATATCCCTTCTGTTCAAATCTGCGGTCCCGATCTATGAGGGCCTGGCGGTCATGGCAGAAGACGCAGCTGATGAGAACGAAAAAAAGATTCTCACCGGCATGTCTGATAAAATCCGTATGGGCGGCTCTTTCAGCGAGGCCATCACAGAAGTGGACTGTTTTCCTCCCTATATGGTTGAGATGATCGTTCTCGGCGAACGTACCGGTACACTGGACGTAACCTTGGAAGGTCTCTCTGATTATTATGAGCGTGAAACCAGATTGGCAGAAAGCCTTCGCAGGGCTCTCACTTATCCCGCCATGATGGTATTCATGCTTCTTGTGATTTTATTTATCCTTTTCACAAAGATTATGCCGATCTTCTCCGGCGTATACGAACAGCTCGGAGCGGCAATCCCGCCCATAGCCCAAGCCGCTATCCATATCGGCGGTATCCTAAGCGGCGTGGCTTTAGTCGTCATCGTTGTTCTGGCTGCCGCGATTGTGATCGTTCGTCTCTTAAACAGCAGCGGCAGACAGCCGGCTTTCGCTGCTGCAGTCATGAACTTTATCAGTACACATTCCAATATCAGCCGAATGTCCGCGCTGCGCCGTTTCTGCAGCACCATCTCTGTCACACTCCGCTGCGGCCTGCGGCTGGAGGAGGGCATGAATATGGCAGAAAAGCTCGCAGACCATCCGCAGATATCCGCTTCCATCAAAAAGACCAATGAGCTTGTACTTCAGGGAAGCAGCTTCTACGACGCGGTAAAAGACGCGGAGCTGTTTTCCGGCTTTGATCTGCAGCTGCTGCGTGTCGCCAGCCGCGCCGGACAGTTGGAATCCATTCTGCGCAAGCTCGCCGACGATTATGATCAGAAGACCGAGGACGCCTTAGACTCCATGGTGGCCCGCTTAGAGCCCGCGATCGTCACGATTCTGGCTGTTGCGGTCGGTCTCGTGCTTCTGTCCGTCATGCTTCCATTGGCCGGCATCCTGTCTGCGATCGGTTAGGAGGCGCTGTTTATGATACATGTAGTCCGACAGAAGAAAAAATTCCCTATCATCGGCCTTCTGGGTTCCGCAGTGCTGATCGCGGCCTGTCTTTATCTCTTTATCGCAGGAACAGGCGGCGTTGCTGAACGGACGAAAGAAGAGAATCTGAACGCCCTGATCGAGGCCGTGCGCCGCGCCTCCGTTCAATGCTATGCCATTGAGGGACGTTATCCGCCCAGCGTAGAATATCTGGAGGAACATTATGGTATTTCCATCGACCGGAGTGCTTATAATGTATTCTACAGCGGATGGGCCAGCAATATTATGCCGGATATCACCATAATCCCAATAGAAGAGGAGGAGGAGTGATGACTGCAAAAGCTTCCAGGCGGCCTTCCCAAGGTGCGGAGCAGCTGTTTCCGGCTCTGTTGTTTTTTGTATTCCTGATTTGTACGATTTTCACGATTCTGATCGGCAGCCGCGTCTATGAAAATATCCGGGGGCGGGATAATTCCTCCTTCGAGACAGATACTGCTTTGGCCTATATCACCAACAAGATCCACCAAAACGATAAGCAGGACGCCATTGAGGTGCGCGATATTAACGGCTGTTCCGTCCTTGTTATGCTTTCTCACTATGGGGACTCCGATTACGAAACCTGGATCTATGAAAGCGGCGGCCAGCTGAAACTGAAAGAGCTGTTCTCCCGCGCAGACAGCGGTCTTGGCGTGGACGACGGGTTGGATATTATGGATTGCCAGTCCCTTACATTTTCCATTGACGAGAGCACAGGCGGCAGCCGTGTCCTGACGATCACGCTTGGCAATAACGAGAAAGCCAAACTGCTTCTCCGCAGCAGCCGGAAAGGAGACGTATCATGAAAAAACGCGAACGTCCCTCCTATGCTTTTTTGATGGAAATGATGTGGGTTTGCGCATTCTTCCTGATCTGCACCTGTATCTTTGTCCTGGCTTTTGCCAAAGCAGAGCAGATGAGCCGCAAGGCGGAAACGCTGAACAAGGCCACTCTGGCCGCTTCCAACGCAATCGAGGAAGTCTGTGCCTCCTTTGACGATGCCGTCAGCGTATCCGGATTTGACGCGGTGGCAGACGGACAGACCGAATTTGCATCGACCGTTGAAAATATCGAGACCCTCTATTCCACAGACACATTTACCTTGAAGGTGAGCACCGATATCTCGGACGGACTTATGAACGTTACCGTTGAAGCAACTGATACGCGGGACGGAGAAATTCTGTGTACGCTGAAAGGGGCACGGGCAGCGGCGGAAAGGAGACCGTTATGAAAAATCGTATCTCCATCGGCATTTCCTCGATTGTCCTTATTTTCCTGATCCTGTGTCTGGCCGTGTTCAGCCTTCTGAGCCTGAGCGACGCCAAAACCGCGCTTTCCTTTTCGGAACGCCATACGGATGCAGTCCGCATTTACTACGCCGCCGACGCGCAGGGTCAGACCTTTATCCGCGATTACCAGAAGGCACTGGCTGCCGGCGACAACGGCAGCAATAGCGGCGACGACAGTGACGTCGCCGCAGGGCAGGCGAATTCTTCCGGTGCGGAACCAGTGGCTATCGTCTCCCAGGAAACGGCGCGGACAGCCGCCCTGACGGCGGCCGCGGCACTTCCGGAAGGTTACGCAGTATCCGTTTCCGAGGACAGCGTCGTCCATTGTGATATCCCGTTGGAAAACGGTCAAACGCTCCGAATGGAACTGGACGGTTCCGGCCAGGAGATTTTGTCCTACTATATTTTTAACAGCCAGGAATATGTGATCGATACCCGCATGCCGGTGTTCGGCGCGGAACTGGCGCAGTAACGGCCCATTGCTTTTGCGGTTCTGTCTGCAGAATGCGGCAATTTCGAATTTATTTTAGGAAAGGAAGCCTTCCACTATGATAGAGCAGATTTTAAAACAGGCGGTAGAACAGGATGCTTCTGATATCTTTATGATCCCCGGCATCCCCATCTCAATGAAAGTCAGCGGACAGATACGCCCCATGAACAGCGAGCGCGTCTTCCCGGATGCTATGGACAAGCTGATCACAGAAATCTATGAAATCAGCAATCATCGGAAGATGGAGCACATCCTGGAATGCGGCGACGACGATTTCTCCTTCGCCATTCCCGGCCTCTCCCGATTCCGGGCCAGCATCATGAAACAGCGCGGTTCTCTGGGCGCCATCATTCGTATCGTCCGGTTTGAACTTCCGGATTACACCCAATTAGGTATTCCGGACGGCGTGATGAAGATCTCAACACTCAAGAAGGGGCTTGTTCTCGTAACCGGCGCTGCCGGAAGCGGCAAATCCACGACTTTAGCCTGCGTCATCGACAAGATTAACCACGAACGAGGCGCTCATATCATAACCCTGGAAGACCCGATCGAGTACCTTCACCGTCATGATAAATCCGTCGTGACCCAGCGTGAAATCGGACAGGATACCGAAAGCTATGTCAACGGTCTTCGCGCCGCCCTTCGTCAGGCCCCGGACGTCATCCTCCTGGGCGAAATGCGCGACTACGAGACAATCCGCATCGCCATGACAGCAGCTGAGACAGGCCATCTGGTCATCTCCACCCTGCATACAGTCGGAGCGGCCAACACCATTGACCGTATTGTAGATGTCTTCCCGCCGGACGGCCAGCAACAGGTTCGCGTACAGCTGTCCATGGTGCTGCAGGCGGTTATTTCCCAGCAGCTGCTGACCACAAAGGACAATAAACTGACGCCTGCTTTCGAGATCATGTACCTGAACAATGCCATCCGAAACATGATCCGCGAGAATAAGATCCATCAGATTGACAATGTCATCGCGACCAGCATGTCGGAAGGCATGGTCAGCATGAATAACAGCCTGCTGCGTCTCTTCCAGCAAGGACGCATCGACAAGGAAACCTGCATCAATTACAGCACAGATCCGGACCAGATGCGAATGAGACTGATCTGATGAGCGTCACCGACGCTCTGCTAACATTATTTGTCGATCGTGCAGCCTTCATAAACATCCGTAAACTCTGCCTGGGGATCATTGGCGCGAATCCTGTCCCCCTGACGGTACACGGAATAAATCGCTCCCTCCGGACGCTCTGCAAGCGCTTCTGCCGCACTCGAATCAAATTCATCCGCAATAAAAAGCGGAATCATCGATAAAAGAATATCCGCGCAGCCCGTCTCTGTCCCATAGGAGTATGACACCAAACTGCTGATGGAATTCCGGCAAAGCCCGTCCTGCGGATCGATGTACGCAGTTCGCATCTCGCCGTCTGCCATTTGATAATAATACCGCAGATCCGCTGAATTTACCATATAGTCACGAAGCCAGACCAAACTTAAGGGGCCGCGGTACTGTAAGGTTGTCAGCTGAAGAATCTGTCCGGAAGACATATCTGCACTTCCGGCCTGCGTCGGTTCCGTGCCGCTTCCCTGCACGCCGTTCTTCTGCCTGCCGCCTATCCGGTCGTAGACATTAAAGGAATAATCGATTTCCCGCCCGTCCAGATTCCGTACAAACCCATCGTTGCTTGAGATACTGCCGTGGGTAAATCCCGCATCGGAAAGTGTTTCCGCCAGATAATCCACAATAAACGCATTCTTCATCCAGTAAAAATCAATAAAGCTGTCAATCTCGTTCTCCGCCGCGAACACCAGATATTCCTTCGACACGTTAAGCCGCACCTGGTTATCGCCCAGAAGCTCAAGCCCCACCGCCGCGGGATCATTGGCGTAAGCCAGGACTTTCTCAAAATACGCCGCTACATCCGCATTAAAGCTTGGGTCGAATTCCGCCGCCTGCGGATCCGACGTGCTCGCGAACAGATTGCTATACACCTCATATACTGCCGGCAGATACAGCTGACGGCCTCCCGACGCCTCCAGCTTCGCAAATGCCTCATACAAAGGCGCATCTACCGTAACACTCTCATTCGGATGATCGTTGAGGAAGCGTACACTGCCCATCGCCGCGGCGGTTTTATCATCGCCGCTCTCTGCGGCCGCGATGCCGTGGATCTCCTGCGCGGATCCAGCCGCGCTCCCGTCTGCCTTCGGCTCTTCAGCACTGCCGCCTTCTGCCGCCCGCACATTTTCAAACATCCAAAATGCTTTTTCCGCCGCCTCCGTATACGCAGCCGTCAACGCCCGCTTCTCCTGCAGGGCCGAACCGCCGCCTGCTCCTACCTCATACAGAAACGTAAACTCTACGCCGCAGTTCGGCTTCGAACTCTCTGCCGCAATCTCCGTCCAGCCCGTATCTCCCCGCACCAGATTCACGAAAAAATATGCCAGTGAACCCGCACCAATCAGAAGAAACACGGCCGCAGCGATAAATCTGCGGCCGATATGTTTCTCGGAAATCTCTACTTTCTCCACGGGTCTGACATAGGGCTGTCGGTTTCTCACCGTTCTGCCCATATGCTACACCACCGCCAATAGCAGCAATAGCAGGAAGAGCACTAGAATCACTGCCAGCACGATCAGTCCCAGAACAGCACCCTTAAAGCAGGCCTTTGCATTTCTCTTATGACGGAAATGCTTAAACACCGCTCCCGCGATCAGACCAAGAATCGGCAGGAAGAAGGAAAGCACCGTATACCAGAAGCTTCCGGTATCATGGGCAGGCGCCTGCAGGAATTCCTCCAGCTCCTTCGCCATCTTCTTCTCCTGAGCCTCCTCAGCTGCCTTGCGGGCCTCCGCGGCCTTCTCCACTTCATCCGGCGATACGATCGTGACCGCCTTCACCGGTTCGCCCTTCTCGCGAAGCGCCTTATACTTCTCGATCTCAGCCTTATTGCCGTAGACCCAGTGATCGTGGCCGATGTTCACGAACTCCGGTTTATCCACACTGTAGTCATGGATCGACGGATCATATACATACTGCACCTTGTTCTTCTCCAGCTGCGGATCCGGAATCGGAATCGCGGAGATCAGAGAGTGGGTGTACGGATGCAGCGGGAAGTCGAACAACTCCTCCGCATCTGCCACTTCCACGATACGGCCCTTGTAAATAACGCCGATCCGGTCGGAAATGAACCGGACAACGCTCAGGTCATGAGCGATGAACAGGTAAGTAACGTCCTTCTCCTTCTGGAACTTCTTCATCAGGTTCAGTACCTGCGCACGGATAGATACGTCCAGAGCGGAGATCGGCTCATCGGCCACTACCAGCTCCGGCTCCATGACCATGGCGCGGGCGATTCCGATACGCTGACGCTGGCCGCCTGAGAATTCATGCGGATAACGGGTCAGATGCTCCGGCAGAAGACCAACCTCGTTGATCATGTGCTCCACCTTCTGCACGCGGTCCGCCTCATTCTCAAAAAGGCCGAAGTTATAAAGTCCCTCGGAAATGATATAATCCACGGTGGCACGCTCATTCAGAGACGCTGCCGGATCCTGGAATACCATCTGTACGTTGCGGATAACCTCCCGATCCAGGGCGTGGGAAATCTTACCGGAAATGCGGACTCCCTTATACTGAATCTCGCCTGCCGCCAACGGGTTTACGCGGATGACCGCGCGTCCGATGGTGGTCTTGCCGGAACCGGACTCGCCGACCAGGGAGAACGTCTCCCCCTTGTAGATGTCAAAGGACGCGTCCGTGACAGCCTTTACAGCGCTGTCGCCCTTGCCGAAGGTAATATCAATATCTTTGATCGACAGCAGGATCTCCTTGCCGTTCTCCGCGATGGGGCCGTGCTCCGGGAAGAGGGAACGGCCTTTTTTGGTTGTTTCTGTGTTTGCCATTTTTCCTTCCTCCCTTAAATATTAAATGCTTCCATGAGCTTGCCGTGGATATCGCGGATGCCTTCCGGTTTTTCAACCTTGGGCGCATGAGGATCCAGAAGCCATGTTTTCGCATAGTGTGTATCCGTTACCTTAAACATCGGCGGCTCCAGGAGCGTATCGATCTTTAAGCAGTACGGGTTGCGGGGCGCAAATGCGTCGCCGACGATATTGTTGTACAGGGACGGCGGCGTGCCGGTGATGGAATACAGCTGCGTATTCCGCTGGGCCAGCTGCGGCAGACTGGACAGAAGCGCCCAGGTGTACGGATGGCGCGGGTCGTAGAAGACCTCCTCCACCTTGCCGACTTCCACTACCTGTCCGGCATAGAGAACCGCCACACGGTCCGCGATATTGGCGACCACGCCCAGGTCGTGCGTGATAAATACGATCGTGAATCCGAATTCCTTCTGCAGATCCTTGATCAGCTGCAGAATTTGGGCCTGGATCGTCACGTCCAGAGCTGTAGTCGGCTCGTCGCAGATCAGGATCTTCGGCTGGCAGGACAGGGCAATCGCGATTACGATACGCTGTCTCATACCGCCGGAATACTGGAACGGATAATCATCATAGCGCGCTTCCGCATTCGGGATACCGACCTTGTGCATCAGCTCAATGGCACGCCTGCGGGCCTCTACCTCAGAACACTGCTGGTGCTTGATGATAACCGAGGAAATCTGCTTGCCGATAGTGATGATCGGGTTTAAGCTGGTCATCGGGTCCTGGAACACCGTCGCGATGCGGCGGCCGCGGATCTGCAGCCAATCCTTGCTGTACTTGACGCTGGCCAGATTCAACACACACGTCCCGTGAAGCTTGTCCGGCGTCTCATCCAGATATTTCACACGGAACGCCACCGTATCGAAAACGGCATTGCGCTGATCCTCATCATTCAGATCCACGCCGATCTGCATAGCCTGCTTCAAAGCCAACAGAAGCTTATGGGTCAGCTGAATGCGCTTTACCAAGCCGTAACGGCCTACAGACAGGCGGATCTCTTTGCCAAGAATCTCATTGCGCTTCTTCGTCTCCTCAGAAATCTGCCCCTTGATTTCCTGCTCATACTTCGCCTTTAACTCGGCCATCTGCTTATTATAGCTCTCGATAAACGCGGTGTCTTTCGCAGCCTCGGCCTTGCGGGCCTTTTCCTCCGCCGCTTCCTTCTGCTCCAGAGTCTTGATCTTCTCATCATACTCCTTAAGCTTCTGCTCGGCGGCCTTGATGCGGTCCTTCTCACTGTGCGGATCATAGGTCTGCTTCTCATTGAAGAGATTCGTCCGCCTGAACTTCATGTCGCCAAGCTCCTTCTCGATCGCGGCGCGCTCTTCCTCACTTATCGTCTCGCGGCTCTTCTTTTCCGCTTCCAGCTTCTTGATCTTCTTATACGTCTCGGCACCCAGCTCATAGCGGGAGATGTCGTTAATCCTCGACAGAGTCCCCTGCATCAGCTTCCGGGCGCCCGGCGTCAGCTTCACTACCGTATCGGCCAGCTCCGGATCGTCAAAAATGAGCTTCCCTTCCTCGATGTAACCGTTGGAATCCGTCATGCCGGCAAAGGTCTTCGTCAGCACGGATTTGCCGGAACCGGACTCACCCACGATGGCGATGGACTCATTTTCATAAATGTCCAGGCTGATGCCGCGGATCGCGGTCAGGATACGGCCGCGGACGCGGAACTTTACTGTCAGATTCTGGATCGACAGCAATACTTTCCTTTTCTCTTCCATATCGCTGTCCTCCTTACATATGCGTCCGCGGGTCGGACGCGTCGCCTAAATTCTGACCAACCACATACAGTACCACCGTGATGACAGACGCGATTGCAACCGGGCTCCAGAACTCAAACTCCCAGCCGGGCGTCACCATGGCGCCCTCAGCCGCATAAATCAGACGGCCCAGGGACATGTCGCTCATGCCCATGCCGATGTAGGCCAGGAACACCTCGTAGGAAATATAGGACGGAATCTCCGTCGCCAGCAGCGTCACGATCACGGAGGTCATGAACGGCAGGATATTCTTCATCGCAATCTTTACCGTGGACGTGCCCAGGCATCGGGACGCCAGATTGTACTCACGGTCACGGATGATAATAACCTGCGTGCGAATGAAATAGGCGATGCCGATCCATCCGACAACCGTCAGCGCGAACACCATGGTCCAAAACGTGGGCGAGAACAGCATTGCCAGCACGGAAATGATCAGGATCGTGGGGACGTTGCCTACAATGTTATAAACTTCCATCATGAACGCGTCCACCTTCTTCGAGAAGCCCCAGACCGCGCCCACCAGTACGCCTACTGTCATATTGATGGCGCCGCAGATGATGGCCAGCGAAATGGAGATACGGGAACCGTTCCAGATCGCGTCAAAGGTCGGCTCGCCGGACGCGCCTGCTCCCAGGATCCAGTGGATATTCCTTCCGAAATACGCCATGGCCGCTGACGGCGACAGGTGCTTGGAATTGGGATCCAGCAGGTTCGCATACGGGTCGTACTCCACCAGAGTCGGATAAATGTAAGCGAACAGGATCATAAATACCAGCAGCCCCAGAATGACGATGTTGACCTTATTGCGGAAGAATACCCGGAACACACTCTTCCAGTACGAATACCGGGGCGCGGTGATCTTCTCCGACTCTGCCAGGCTGTGATCCACAGGAGCGAACAGTTCTTCCTCACTTAAGCCTAATTCTTTGATCTTCTCTTCCATCCCTGTCACCTGCCTTTCGTAGAGAATGAGATCCTCGGGTCAACGGTACTCATCAGGATATCACCCAGAATCAGTGATATCACGCTCAGCACCGCATAGAACAACGTGACGCCGACAATGACCGAGTTATCATATTTGTTAATGGCCTGCGTCAGCAGGTTGCCTGCGCCGGGAACCGAATACACGCGCTCTGTGATAATGGCTCCGGTCATGGCGAAGATAATACTGCCGGGTATACCATGGACGATCGGGATCGCCGCGTTCTTCCAGATATGCTTGGTAAAGATCTCGCCTTCGCTCAGACCGCCGGAACGGGCGAACTTCACGTAGTCGGAATTCATCTGGTCGATCATGTATCGGCGCATCCACTTCATCAGGTTCGCAATGGACGGAAGCGCGAGGGATATGATCGGCAGCACAAACATCCATTTATCCTTCGAGTCCACGTTGAAAAGCGTAGGCAGACCGAAAAGCTTGCCGCCGACGGATTTGAACAGGAAGATATACGCCAGGCTCGGCACGGCGATGATAAACATAATGTAAATCGTACCGATCTTGTCGATGAGCTTATCCTTCCGCAGCGCCATCAAAAGTCCGATCGGCAGTCCCAAAAAGTACGCGAGAATCGTCGAAATGATACCGATGACAAAGGAGAAACCAAGCTTTGACATACCGGTCTTATAAGTACGGACATTGGCATAATCGTCGGTAAAACGATCGGCGTACACACTATTGCCTTCGCGCGCACCGGCGGAATAGGTTGCCGTGTGCAGGTCGTCCGCGCTGTCCTCCTTAAGCCCGGTCGGGAATGTCGTCGGCTTCAGCACGTAGGAACCCTGACTGTCGGTCATGGTCGTAAACACGTCCGTACCGCGGTTGACCGTGTAGGACTCACCCAGATTCAGCGTCAGAAGGTTCTGATGGATATACGGGAACGTCCCATCAATGTACAGCAGATACTTGTGCAGCGTTCCGTTGCCAATGATCGCGGGAGAGAAGACCTTCTTATCAGAGCCCTCCGGATTCTTGACCGGATCATAGAGGGTGAAGGTAAGTCCCCGCTTTCCTATATCCACTTCATCGGGAACATAATGAATGTTGTCGATGAAGAGCATATTCGTAAAATAAGTGATCGCACGGTTGATGAGCGGCTTATCGCGGGTAGCAAACAGCGCCGTCTGGCCGCCGCTTTTCACCTGGCCGTTGCTCTTGGTGTCCGCGTCCAGGCGTGTAATCGTATAACCCCTGGAGGTATAGTACTCTGTAAATTTCGCCACATATTCTGCCGAGATTTCGGAATCCCGGTCGGGCGTGCGGCCCAGAAGCACAGCGGAAGACCGGGTTTCATCATCGATCTCGCCGTCGCGGGCTAACTGGGTAATATAATCGGAATAAGGAACATAGTCGGTATAACCAAAAGTCTCATACCGGCTCTGCTCATAGCTGACACGGGCGTTGCTCTGGATCTTGGAATAGTTAGGATCGCCCGCCAGGATCGTTGACCGATCCAGCAGGGAATAGATCAGGATCATGACGATAAGTACCACGCAGATCGCCGAAAACGCACCGTGCAAGAGCCGTTTCAGTAAGTATTTTCCCATTGTTCTGACCTCGCTCTGCTTTGTATCGACAAGGGGGTGGGACGCGCCCACCCCCTTGCCGGCCTAAATAGTCAATTTGCGTTCAATCGGTTCTGATTAATAGATACCCAGGTTCTTGGTCATGTAGCCGTACGGCTGAATGGTATCCAGGAAGGTCTGCGGATCACCATAGTCAGGACCCCAGCCGGAGCTGTGAGAGATATCGAAGTTCGCCTCAGCGCCGGTAGAGTTGCGGTAATAAGCATACTGCATTACGTTGGAATCATCAAAACCAACCAGGTTCACGATAACCTTGCCTTCAAGAGAAGCCTCGATGCCCTGCTTGTAAGCCTGCCTCGTGTTGGTGTTGGTCTCGCTGCCCGTGAAGTAGAACGTATCGATGTAGATCGGGTTCTCGGCGCTAACCTCGACGCCGGCCGCGGCCAGCTCCTCAATCGCCTTCTCCAGCTCTGCGCGGGCATTGTCTACATTGTACCAGCCGTCGAAGCCGTCGCCGGAACCGGCGCCGCTGTCAGCGGTCGGATCCCAGACCTTGATCGGATAGCCGTCCGCGTCGATCTGGGCCTGCATGATCTCGCCATAGTAAGTACCGGCCGGGAACGTGGTGGATGTACCGTTGACATCAACCGTCGTATCCGCGGTCAGCACGGCGAACGTGCCGGGCACGTAAGAGTTCTTCAGGGAAGCATACTTCAGATCCTCGCCTACGCTGACGGCATTGTAAGCAGCGCGGTCAAAGCCGTAAGCCAGAGCCAGACGGAAGTGCTGGTTGTTCATAGCAGAACGTGTCCTGGCAGCGTCCTCCTCGGTCTGCGGGGAGATACCTACGGTCTCATCGTTGAAGTTATGGAACATCGCGCGGTTGATATTCAGCCAAGCGCAGTAGCAGGTCGCGCTGTTGGTGGTGGTGTAGTGATACAGATCAAAGTAGGTACCGTCCTCACCTTCCGGCTTGTCTTCCTTCGCCAGCACCAGGGCGTTGGAATTGAAAGTGCACCCATCAACTGTCCCGTCAACAGCTTCATTGTAAGCACGAAGCACATCGGAACCATCGTTGTAATAGAAGTTCAGGTTATGCACGTTGACCTTGTCGGCATTGTAGTACTCCGGATTCGCGGAGAAGCTCCAAATGTTCTGCGGCGTAAAGTTGGTTACCAGATACGGTCCGCAGTAAGCGATGGTCTCAGGGCTGGTTCCGTAGTTGCCGGCAGTGTACTCGTCGCCGTCAGCGGTGAAGGTACCGCCCTGGGACTTGTAGAAGTCGCGGTTCAGCGGAGCGAAGCAGCCATAGCCGACCATCGTGATGAAGGGCGGGAACGGAGCTTCCAGCGTGTACTCCAGCGTGTAGTCGTCGACAGCTTTGACACCAACCTGATCAAAGGAAACCTCGCCGTTCACATACGCGTCATAGTTCTTGATGCCGCAGCCGCCGTCGGCGCTCATCAGGTAACCGAGCTCGTCGTTGTTGTCAGCCAGGTGAGCCAGGGAAGCGACCCAGTCATCAGCGGTAACTTCGCCGATCACACGGCCCTGCTGGTCAACCCAGTTAACGCCCTGACGCAGATGGAAGGTGTAAACCGTACCGTCGTCAGAAACCTCATAGCTCTCAGCCAGAGCGGGCTGCTGCACGTTCTTGGCATCATACTCCATCAGGCCGCTGTAGGTGCAAGCGATGAAGTAAGAGTCAGAAGTATAGGACGTAGCGATAACATCCCAGGTCTCCATGTTATAGCTGCTATGACGATCATACGAATCAGACAGCGTGTAGCCGTGCTCTGCCAGATAATCCTTGGCGGACGCAAGCCAGGAATCCGCGTCAGCAGCCTCGCTCCACAGAGCGGTGAGGGCGTCGCGGTCCTCAATCTTGATCAGCTCATCGCATACCAGCGTCGTATACCACTTGTACTCATCAAGACCCCAGGAAGTCGTCGTCGTGGAATGAGGAACGGCACGGTTCATCGCGTAAGAACCGCCGTCGCCGTAGATCGGCATGAATACGCCGGACTCCAGCATCTTCGCCTCAGCGATCGCCATCAGGGCATAACGCTTGTTCAGATCAGCGACCTCAGCCTTAGCGGTCTGATAATACTCATAGAACTCACCCAGGTTGTAGTCATACAGCGCGTCAGACTGCTCGTCATAGTCCATCGCGTCGATTGCGGCCCAGTCGGGACCCGTGACAGCTTCCTCAGCCCCCCCGGTGGTCTCTTCCTCCGCCGGAGCTGCCGTGGTCTCCTCTGCTGCCGGAGCCGCCGTAGTGGTCTCTGTCGCAGCTGCGGTCGTGGTCTGAGAACTGTTTCCGCCGCCGCAAGCAGCCAGAGATGCTACCATAGCCGCAGCAAGAAGCATGGCCAGCACTTTGTTTGCTTTTTTCATTTTTGTTTTTCTCCTCCTCTTTTTATTTTTGGATTTATCTTTAACCTTTTAAAATGTCACGCTTTTGCCCGAAAGCTTTTTGCAGACAGGCATTTTAAAAAGCTAAATTCGATACGCATATCCACGAAGCAGGACGATGAGAAACGCAGAAACAAAAATACGCGGCCGATTCAGATTTACATAAAGAAGCCTTCTTTCGGCGGCCGCTTTTATATAAAATATCCGGAAGTCTGACAGTTCCCATCACAGACCATCAAAACAATACTTACCCACTTCACTAAATTAACATTATAAAGGGTGCAAAAATGATTGTCAAGCCTTTTTGCCACCACCAGCCGCCGAAAAACGCCATTTTCGCAGGTTTTCTTACATACAATGCATTGTAGCGGCCACAATCTGTACTGGTTTTGTCGAAAAGAATGACTTTCCGCCCTCTATGGCATAAAATGAATTTTACTATATCAATAGCCAAGGAGGAACGAACATGAGCAACAAGATCACGGCACTGTACTGCAGGTTATCCAGAGATGATGAACTGCAGGGCGAAAGCAACAGCATCATAAACCAGAAGGCCATTCTCAGTAAATACGCGCGGGAAAACAATTTTCTCAATCCCCGGTTCTATGTAGACGACGGTTACAGCGGCACCAATTTCAACCGTCCGTCCTGGAACGAGCTGCTGGAGCACATCGAAAAAGAAGAAATTTCCACTTTGATCGTTAAGGATATGTCCCGGCTGGGCAGGGATTATCTGAAGGTCGGCTTTTTCACGGAAGTTCTTTTTGTGGAAAAAGGCGTCCGTTTTATCTCGATCAATAACGGCATTGACAGCTCGCGGCAGCAGGACAGTGATTTTACTCCTTTCCTTAATATCATCAATGAGAATCTTACATAAAGAATGGTGTGAATATTGGCAACCGGCGAAACGGTTGTGATTGATATGTACCCGGCCCGGAGCCGGGTCTTTTCGTGTCAGGCTTCGATATAGCCCACGAAATTGTAGTGGATTTTAA
>CANRHU010000039.1 GCA_947630485.1 uncultured Lachnospiraceae bacterium | reverse complement strand
CCAGCTTATGGGACATCAGCCAGAAGTCCTGGAAAACCACCGAGAATATCTGCATGTACTCGTCGTAGCGGTATTTCTTAATATCCACGCCGTTTAAGAGGATTTCCCCTTCCTGCGGGTCGTAGAGCCTGCAGAGAAGCTTTATGAATGTGGATTTTCCCGAGCCGTTTTCACCCACCACGGCCAGTTTGGTGCCGACCTCGAACTTCACCGAGACATGCCGAAGCGCCCATCTGTCGGAATTCGGATACCGGAAACTCACATCCTTAAATTCGATGTCATACTTCCTGTCGCGGCGCTTTTCGGTAGTCAGAGTGCCCTGATACATCTTGTTCGGAATGTCCAGGAACGCAAAGTTGTCTTTCAGGAACTTGGCGTTAATGCGGAAATTATTTAACAGAATCATGCTCTGGGTGAAAGCTCCGATGAATCTCGTAACCGCGCCCACATACTGCGTCACCTCGCCCAGGCCGAACGCGCCGCCCAGAGCCTTCAGGCAGACAAAGAGATAGATCACGCACATCAGCAGCTTTTCCCCGAAGACGACGCCGATCCGGATAAGCCCTCCGATCCCCATGTTGTACCGGTGAAAAGGCCCTCCGGAACACCAGGGATTCCCGCCTGGAATCCAGTTATAATGTTTCACAAAGCCCTCGTTCTGCCCGTACATTCTGTAGTCGACCATGGAATCCGGATCCCCGTTCAAAAAACCGAAATGGGAAAAGAGCCTGTTTCCGAATCTCGCTCTATCGCTGAGAGCGGCGTACTTCTCGGTCCATTTCTTCTCTGCCCAGGGAGAGATCCCCGCGCAGAGAATGATGAGCGCCAGAAAGCCGAGAAGGGCAGGCGGACTGTTCAGGAACGCATAGGGGCTGCCCTCGGGAACCTTACGAAAGATCAGTCCCGCCGACATCGCCGCCGCGCCGAAAACGCCGAACACATTCGACACAAGTCCCTCAAAATTCCACTGTATCCTTGAAAATCCCCAGCCGCTCCAGTTATGGTTCTGGTTTATCTGATCTCTTAAGTCGCGCACACGCTGATCCTCCACGTCGCCGTAGTCCATCGACATGAACTTCTCATCTTCGATGCGCTGCATATTGTTCCAGAAATTCACGGCCCTGACTTCATAGGCGTGCTGCATCACGCCGTTTATGACCGCGAATACCGCTGTCGCGATGAGCTGGAACGCCGCCCAAAAGAGGAGTTTTTCCACTCTCCGCTCCCCAGCCAGCTCACCGATCAGCCTTGCCGTCACAAACAGAGAAGCGTAGGAAAATACGGTGCCAAACAGCGCTTTTATGGTTACATAAGGAAACATCAGCCTGTTTTTGGAATTTAAAAGCCGGATGGCCCGGATATTGATCTGCAGCGCTTCACGCCAGGGCATTCTGTCAGACTTGTCCGTCATTTATACCGCCTCCTTTTTTCCGCAATCTTCCTGTTTCCCATAGTCTTCCTGATAATATCTGGCCTGAACCTGAAACAGCCCGGCGTACTCCTTTCCGAGCCTGAGCAGACTCTCGTGGCTTCCCTCCTCGGCGACCGTCCCGTCTTTCAGGAACAGGATTCTGTCGCAGAACTGGGTCGAGGCCAGCCGATGGGAAATGAAGAGCGCCGTCTTTCCCTCGGCCATCTCATTGTATTTTTCATACAGATCCCGCTCGGCTAACGGATCCAGGGCCGCGGTTGGCTCGTCGAGAACCAGCACGGCGCCGTTCTTATAGAGTGCCCTCGCCAGCATCAGCCGCTGGGTCTGGCCTCCCGACAGCACGACGCCGTCCAGATATACCTCCCTCCCCAGGTGGGTGTCGATCCCGTTCGGCAGCTCCTGTACCGTCTTCGTAAGCCCCGCCTTTTCCAGACAGTCCCTGACACGCGCCGCGTCAATGCCGGTCGCCGACTGCGCCACGGTTTCGGCGACGGTGATATCGAACAGGTTGAAACGCTGGAACACAGCCGAAAAGAGCTTATAATATTCCTCGCGGTTGAATTTCCGGATGTCGACGCCATTTAGAAGCACCCGGCCCTCGTCCGGATCCAAAAGGCCGGTGATCAGCTTGATTAGCGTCGTCTTGCCCGCGCCGTTTAAACCGACGATGGCGACCTTTTCCCCGCGCCGGATCGTGAGATTTACGTTGTCAATGATCTTTTTATCCGATTCCGGATAGGCGTAGCTCACATTTTCAAGGCGGATCTCATAAGTATAATCGGCCGGAACCGGCTCGCCCCCGGCGAAGCGGTACGGCTCCGGATAGTTTAAGAATTCCAGCATACAGGAAAAGTCGAGGCACTTGTCCCTGAGATCCCGAAAATCGTTTAAGATGCCGTCTAAGCGCCCGCCAAAGGAGTTTACCGCCGAGAAGTACAGCATGAACTCCGCCGCGCTCATGCCGCTCTCGAGACACATTTTCAGGAGAATAAACAGGACTGCGCCGCTTCGCAGCAATTCGATGATCACACTGGTGAATGTGCCGATCAGGTAGAACGCATGCTCCCGTCTCGCGTAGGCCTCGCGGGCCGCGAAGGCCTTGTCGGTAAGGCGGCCGATCCAGCCGGCGAGCCCGAACAGCCGGATATCCTTGGCAATGGAAAGCTGCCCCGGAAGCCCCTTAAGATACCCCGCCTGCCGGTCGATATGCGACAGTTCCTCACGGTGGCGGTAGTTATACCGATGGACACAGCCTGTCACCACAAAATCCGTAAGGCCCAAAAGCATCGTCACCGCGAATACCAGGGGATGAATGTGAGTGAGCATGGCGGTAAAAAAGCCGAACATCACCACGTTCACCATCAGGTTCTGAAGCGTGTGCCAGGTTCCCTCTGCGGCACTATTGTTGTTGCTGCAGGCCGTCAAAGCCCTTTCCGCCGTTCTCGAAAATTTGTTATCAAGACAGTGGCAATAGGAAGTCGAGGCGGTCTTGTCACTGAGCTCCCGCAGAATTTTTAAGCGCAGTTCGATCTGATAAGCGCCCTTCACTCCTCCGCCTCCGATGTCGTTTCCGATGTAGCTGACAAGCGCGTCGGAGAGAAAGCACCCGCCGATGAAGAACGCCGCCGTCAGGATAAGCTCCTGGGCGGAGCTGTGATTTTCAAGCCGCGAGAGAATCATCGGGGACATATAGAACCCGAAGACGGCGCTTGAAATATTGAACAAAACCTGGAAAAACAGCAGTACAAGGGTCTCGGGGCGGTATTTCCTCGCCCTGCCGAAAAAATAGCGGAGACATTCCGCCATATTATACTGCGGTTTTTCTTTTTCCTTTTTCATAAAAGTCACTTCCTGTTCTGCGGTAATCTGTGCTGGATTCAGCATACCACAAAAGTCCCCGAATATGTGTATTCGGGGACGAATCGTCGTTATCGGGGGATGAATTGTAAGAAAGCGTGTCATTGGCGCGCTTTCTGCATACCGACGTAATCAGAGTTCCACGAAGGCAGAGCGCCGGCGATGCCCCGCAAGTATGAACGGCACACTACTCGAATTCGATAATCGCCCGGTTCACGCCGTTATACGCCCCTCTGGGCAGAGGAATCGCCGTGCCGTCGCCAAGCCGGATCTCGTTTTTGGTGACGCGGCTGATCTGCGTCAGATTCACCAGCACGGAGCGGCCGGCCCGGAAGAAACGGCGGTCCAGCTCCTTCTCCAGCTCTCCCAGCGTCATTTTCACGGTGAAATCGACCGCAGCGTGGACCGTCACGTAATTGCCGAACACCTCGGCGTAACGGATCTGGTAGATCGGGATCCGGATCATCTCGCTGCCGGTCTCGAAGGTCAGAACCTTCTCGTTCTTCGCAAGCCGCTCCGCCGCCCGGTCGAGAACGCCGTCAAGCTTCTCTTCCTTCACCGGCTTCATCAGGTAGTGAAGCGCTGCCACGTCGTAGCCCTCGGAAATATATTCGGAAAAGCCGGTGATGAAAATGATCTGGATCGCGTCGTTGTCCCGGCGCAGCCTTCTGGCCATCGTGACGCCGTCCATCTCTCCCATCTCGATGTCGAGAAGCAGGATATCGTAATCGCTCTTCTCCGCATACGCGAAAAGAAACTGCTCCGCCGACGAAAAGCCCACAATCTGCGCGGTATGCCCCGCGTTTCCGGCCCAACGTCCGACCATATCTGATATATATTGTCTGTCCGCGTCCGAATCATCGCAGACCGCTATTTTGATATTCATACAGTCACCGCCTTCAAAAATAGCGAACGTCCATGAGGCACAGGCCCTGGGCAGGCATCAAGAAACCGGCTTCCGAACGGTTCCGCGCCTCAAGAAGCGCCGTCATGCTCTCCGGCGAGCGCCGGCCAAAACCGACTTCCAATAAGGTTCCGGTAAGAATCCGAACCATATGGTACAGAAATCCGTCGCCCTGATAGGTAAAATAAATGTACGGGCCGTTTTTCGTGATCTCGATGGAATCGATTCTGCGCACGGTGGACTTTTTCATCTTCGTATTTCCGCAGAAGCTGGCAAAATCATGCTCTCCCGTCAGATATTCCGCCGCCTTTTTCATCCGCTTCATATCCGGCTCCTGTTCGAGCACACAGACATATTTACGGTCGAACACAGGCTTGAGAGGGCCGTAATAACAGCTGTACCGATACGTTTTGCCGACAGAGTTGTACCGCGCGTGGAAGCGCTCCGAAGCCTTTTTCACCTCCAGCACGCAAATATCGTCCGGCAGGTAACGGTTCAGCCGGCTGCGGATTTCTTCCTCATCCATCGCCACATCCAGATGCACGTTCGCCGCCATTGCCCTGGCGTGGACGCCGGCGTCCGTCCGTCCCGCGCCGATCACATGCACCGGCGCGCCCGCCATCCTCTCAAGCACCGCCTCTATCTTTCCCTCCACCGTCATCTCCGCATCCGGTTTCGTCTCCCAGCCATGATACCGGGTGCCGTCATAGGAAATGAGCAATTTATAGTTCTGGTTCATCGCTAATTCAAACTTCCTCTCCTGAAATATCCTGCGCTGTTCCGAAAACGTCACTCGCCGTACTTCATCATCGCTTCGACGATCTCCGGATACGCAAACGTACAGTCGCTTCTGCGGAAAATTCCGAAGTTCTCGCCGCTTCCCGCAAATGCGTTGTTATCCCACCAGCAGCAGCTGATCTGCCGCGCCCGGGCCGCGGCCAGATAATAAGCCGCAAAATCAACCCTTGCCTGCGTATTGCCGCCTTTGTCCCTTGCGCCGAATTCATCGATGACGACGCCGGTGCCGTTCTTCACATATTTTTCAAACAACGTGTCCATCAGCGAATCGATCTCGGATGTGCTCGCCCGGCTGTCCATGCTCCACTTGGCCGTGCTGCCCTTTTCATCCGGCGGCTGCAACGCGAAATCGTAGGGCGTATAGGCGTGGACCTCCACCAGAATCCGGTTTTCATTTCCTTCCGCATCCTTCGGAAGTTCAAAATACTCGTTGGAAGCTCCCTGCAGGGACGCGTCGTATCCCGGCACCAGAAGGTAGCGGTCCGCGTTATGGGAACCTGCGGCGCGCACCGTATCCACAAAAAGCTGATTATATTCGTTGATAAGCTTAACCGCTTCCACGCACTCTTTCTTATTCAGATCCAGCCACCACTCATAACCGGTTCCCACCAGCCGCGGCTCATTCATCGACTCCATGATCAGATGTTCGTCATAATCCGCAAACCGACGCGCCAGCTGCGTCCAGACCGACCTGATATACGCTTTGGACTGCTCCGCGTACTCCTGCGACGGATAGAGATACCCGGTGGAATTGTCATGATGGATATTGAGGATTACATACATCCCGTCATCCATCGCGTAATCCACCACCTCCTGTACGCGGTCGAGCCAGGCCGCGCTGATGGTATAGCTTCCGTCGTCCGACACATGGTTATGCCAGGACACCGGAATGCGGAGCGTCTCAAAGCCGGCGGCCTTGACGGCGTCGATCATCTCCTTTGTCGTCCTGATCCCGCACCACAGAGACTCAAAAGCCATTTCATCCTGCATATTCTGATCGCTGCCGGCATCAAACGTATTGCCCAGATTCCAGCCGACTTTCAGCTTCCGCACAAAATCGACGGCCGATGTGTCCGTTCCCGCAGCCGGCGTGCGTTTCTCTATACGGATGTCCGTCCCTTTTTCTTTCTGACGCGCATTTTCTGCCGCCGTCGCACTGCCGATACCGCAGCCCATATTCATCGATACCATGGCTCCCGCCAGGCACAAAATTAAAATTTTCCTTTTCATATCGATCCTCTGCTCCTTCCGCCGGATATGATTCTAACGGCCTGCGCGCCTTTGCCTACTCATGCAGTCTCCGTATGATCCTAAACAGCACCGCGTTCTCCATCACTAACGGCTGCGAGTGGGCGAAAAAGACGATTCCGTCTGTCGGCGCCGCGATACTGCTCAGAATTTCGCCCTCGCAGGGATCGATAATCTCCGCCATGATCTCCCCCATATGAACCTCCTCGCCCGGTTCCACCCTGCGGCGGAAGATACCGGCCTCGTTGCTGCGCACGTTCATCAGCTCCTCCTCATGGATCGTGGTAGCGATGAAGCCCGCATGGCTGTTATAGCGGATCACGCCCATCCGGGTCAGGAAACGCAGCACCGCCGCCACCGCCTGGCGGGCCGACGCCTCGTCGATCTGATCCGTCGCGTTGGTATAGACGGAAAACGCGTTGGTGTTCCAGATCTGCCAGTTATAATTTAACGTCAGCGTGTCCACCGGTCTGGGCTTGCGCAGCACCACATAGGGAAGGCCGAACAGATTGGCCAGGCTGGCGTTCTCGTAGCCGGTCTCCATCATCCGCACGTGGGGCACGAAATTGCCGCGCATATAGAAGCTGGCAAACTGAATGCCGTAGTTATACTGCTGCACCACGTCAAAAAGCCCCGCGGCGATCCGCTGGGTCGTCTCGCCCTGGTCGTAGCCGGGGAACATCCGGTTAATGTCCGTATTGTCCACGGGCCAGAAGCGCTTGCCGATGTTCATCGCGGAATGGTTTACCGACGGAATCACCAGAATCTCGTTGTTCGCGACCAGATTGCCGTGCTTTTCCAGGTCCCGCAGGGCCCGCACCAGCTGGCTGCAGATGTACATCTGCTGAACCTCATTTCCGCGTAGCGCACCCACGATGCAGGTGGATTTCTCCCCGATGCCGAAATGATATCCGAAAATATTCAATGCGTCCCGGTATGTATTTTCCATACGGAAAATCAATTCTTTTCTCATCAGAACTCACCTCCCAGAACTCTGGCGATCAGGGAGCCGCTGTTGACAATCGGATACTCCCGCAGCGTAAAGACCATGCCGTCAAACGGCGCGTACAGCGTCTCTTCCACCTTGCCCTCCAGCGGATTTAAGATCTCGCCGATGACTTCGCCCTTCTTAATATGCATCCAGTGCTCCACCTTCGGGATGAAAATGCCCGGACGGTTGGCGTTGATAAATCCGACCTGCCCGTCCGAGGAAATGATCGGCTCCTTCGGCGTGATCACCGGCCCGTCCCAGATTCCCAGATCCTTCATCAGGCAGAAAATGCCGTCCAGAAGCTGATTGCCGTAATCCAGCGTGATGCGCATACCCACGCCCATTTCCACCACCAGCGTGGGGACGCCGGCCATGTTCATTGTGTGGGCCAGCGTGGACTCCAGCACCGTCGCCGCCGCGTGGATCCACACGTAATCCACATTCAGACGCTTCGCGTAAGGCAGCAGGTTTTCCGCCGTCATCTCGCTGACGCGCACCTGCGGAATCTCCCGCAGAAAAATGTTGCTGGCATGGATATCGATGCAGAGATCCGCGCCGCTTAGATCCTTTACGATCCGGTTCGTGATCTGTTCCTGCACCTGGCCGTCCTCGCTTCCCGGGAAGATCCGGTTCATATCCAGATCAAAGGCCGGGATGCCGCGTGTGATGGAATCGATCCCCAAGGGATTCAGCGCCGGATACACGTCCACAATCCCTTTCAGGTGTTCCATCTGGCTGTTCAGCCTGTGAATCAGTTCGTAACACACATACTGCCCCTCTAACTCGTCGCCGTGCGTGCCCGTGACAATGCAGATTCGCTTCTCGCTGCCGGTCACGTTCTTCGGGGCGATGGTGGATTTGCGGATCTGCAGCCGCTCGTCCACCGGTAGTCCTACAGACACAACTGTCTTTATCATTTTTCTTCTCCATTCTGCCGCGCTGAGCGCGGCGGATTATTTTTCCATGCGAAGAAAGCGCCAGTGACGCTTTCTTTGTATTATACAAACAGGGCGTCACTGGCGCTCCGTTTGCATGGAAATCCGAATGCTTTCTCCGCCAGGGCCAGCGTCTCCTCGATGCTCCGGCTCTCATCCCGGAGAATCACGGAAAACCCGGAATTCAGGAAGCGGTCGTAATTCTCCCGCGTATTGATCCGCATCAGGCAATGTCGGAAATTTTCAAGCGCGTATTCCGGGTCCGGCTCTTCCATGATCAGCTGATACAGAAACTGTTTTTCCCTGTCCGGTCTTTCGAAAAAGCGCCGCACCGAAACCTCCGGATCCGCAAGCATGATCAGAACATGACCGCGCTTCGCGACCGTTTTCAGCGTCTCGATTGAAATATTCGTATCCACGAAAACCGGCTTTTCCCGCGTCCGCAGTTCTTTCAGAATCCCAAGCTCCAGAATCTCGCATCCCTGCTGGTGCGCCGGATCCACGCCTCGTATTCATCCGGGGTTCTCCGAATGAAATCATGCCAGTCCTCCAGGTCTCTGGTGTAGGTCAGTCCGGGAAATTCTTCCTTGTTCAGTTTGGGCAGCAGACGGTTGTGATAGTTTTCTTCACATGCGATCCCGTCGTATTTTTCCGCCAGCAGTTTGACCATCGTCGACTTCCCGGCATAGGCGTTTCCATTGATAAAATAGACGTTCCCGAACCGTTCTTTGGTGATCGGTTTTTGATCCATACTCTTTTCCATCCTCAATTCTTCCTCTCATCCTGAACCGCTCTGAGCACCCCGCAGATACGGCTTCCGAACAGACCGATTCCCATGATAAGCGCGGATACTGTGATGATATCTCCTTTACTTTTCAAAAACATATTGCAAATATTTTGGATATGGCATATAATATACTTAACAAGAGAGCCGAAAGCTAGAATCCGCCTAGCCGCCGGCAAGATAAGTACTATAAAAGTAGCGTCTATCCTACCAAGACAAGGGCGCTACTTTTTGCGTGTTGCATATATAACAAGAGTTACAACGGCGCAAAGCATAATCACAAACGCAAATAAATCCGCATATGTAACCATAGCACCAGCCCCCTTTCATTAAGTCCGGCGGCTGACGTAATCGCCCCTTCGGCTCCCTGGTAAAGCATATTATACTGTCAGGATACATCCAAATGCATTATAGCAATATTCAGATATGAGTTCAATACAAATCTCTCAGAGCAATATTGAGAAAGTCATTATTCGGAATAGAATTGGCATTAAAGAAACATTAGAAATGTTCAAATTCCATATAAAGCGCTGCCCCCTGCAGATTCCAGCCTATGATGTTTCCGCCACCTTCACATACACCGTCTGCTCCTGTCCTCCCGCGCCGAAAAAGCTCCCTCTGTCAACGGAACAGTCAATAAAATCCCGGCCATGGGACAGCTTGATATACCGGTCGTCAGCCACGCAGTCATGGGTCGGATCGTAAGCGATCCACGCGCCGTCCTGCCATACCTCCGTCCACGCATGGGTCGCGCCCTCGCCGACGGCCATGCCCGCCACATACCTGGCCGGGAAGCCGGCCATACGGCACATCGCCGCAAAAATATGCGCATAGTCCTGGCAGACGCCTCCTGAAAGCGCGAAGGCTTCCGCCGCAGTAGTCCCAATATGGGTCTGCCCCTGGACATAGGCAAGCCTCTGATACAGCCGGTGCATCAGATATTCCGGGAATCCGTATTCAGAATTATAATTTTCCCGAACGGCAGAAAGCCACTCCCTCATCGCCTGATCCGGCCTGGTCAGTTCCGATGGATACGCATAGACGATTCCAGGAACTTTCCCTGCCGGACTATCTATAAGCGGATACTGTGCAATTTCTGCAGTATCCGAACATAATGGCTCCGATTCTGGTTTCAGATTCCCAGCAATGCTTAGACTCAGCGTTTCTATACTGACTGATCGCATTCTACGTTTTCCAAAACTACAACGAACCGGTTTTCTCTCCACCCGCACTCTCGCGCCCATCCGAACGCAGAGCGAATCATGCGGCGACAGAATCTCCCCATAGCACATCCGATTGCCAAAGCCGTCAATCCTCTCATGAACCGCGCACGCGGGATCCACCGCGAGCTCCAGCTTCTCCACCGTCTGCGAATCATCTTCCATCGGCAGACACCGGAACTGAAAATAATGATCCGCCGCCGGCGCGGTAAATGTAAGCCGCATCTCATACTGAACCTGCAAAACCTTCAAACTGTCCCACCTCAGATAACAATTCTCAGAAGAAATTCCACACCGCCGCCACAGCCTCGTCCCTGCGCTCCTTCACGCTGCCGGAGCCGATGATCTCATCCAGTTTCCCGCGGCACTCCTCGTGATACTGCAGGTGCACCCTGTCCAGCCGGTTTATAAACTTGCTGTAACCGCGCTCGATATCCCGTTTCGGATAGCCCAGCCGGATATACAAATCCAGCCGTTCCAGATATTTACCGCACTTCATGATATTGCGGGCCTCCTCATCGTCCACCCGGTCGTCCACACAGCCCCAGAAGGCGTGGAGGTCGTCGATCACCTGCTGGAGGTCATAATGGGGCGCCGCCGAACCGGAGGCCGCCTGCAGATGATCCAGCGCCAGCTGAATGTAAGCCAGCGTGTAGCTGCTGATCTCGTCGCGGATCACGATGGCGTTGTCATAGGCCCTCTCCAGATTGCTGTAAACCGAATTCGGGTCATATTGATCGAAGAGATACCGCCTGTTAAATGTCCCTTTGTCCCCGTAAATGTCCGGGATCGCCACCATTTTACAGTAATCCTGATAAGCGTTTAAGTCCATGTCGATCATCTGGTCATAGAAATCAAAAAACGTCACCAGCGTCGTAAACACCCGCTCCGTATACCGGCCGATCCAGTACAGATGATCGGCTCTCTCTAATGAGATAATACCCATGTATCCTTAAAACCTCCTCCCTGCGAAGAATTCACCACAAACGAATCCGGATTCCGCGAGAATCTGGTCAGCCCGCTGGGCCACACCCGCGTCTTCTCGCCGGCCAGCACGAAGGCCCGCAGATCCGCCTTTCTCGGCACCTGCTCATTTCCGTCCACGATCATCAGATCCACGAAATCGATGACCTCCTGGGCAATGAACCGCCTGGGCTCCGCCTTGATGGCATCTGCCAGCTTTTTAAGCTCCCCGGCGCTTAAATTGCTTCCGAAGACGACGCCGTAGCCGCCTGCCTCCGACACATCCTTTACCACCAGCCGGTTTAAATGCTCCAGAATAAAGCTCCGGTCCTTCTCGTAGAACGCCAGATAGGTGGGCGCATTTTTCAGAATCGCGTCCTCGCCCAGATAATACCGGATCATATGCGGCACAAAATAATAAATGCCCTTATCGTCCGCCACGCCGTTACCCGGCGCGTTGATCACGGCCACATTGCCGGAAGCGTAGACATTCATAAGACCCGGCACGCCGATCAGCGACTCCGGCAGGAAGCATAAGGGATCCAGATATTCGTCGGAAAGCCTCCGGTAAACCGCGCCCACCTGCATTTTCTTTCCCTCATAGCTCCGGTAATAAAGCTTATTATCCTCCACCGCCAGATCCTGGGGCATACAGAGAACGGCCCCAGACCGTTCCGCCAGATAGGAATGTTCAAAGAACGCGGCGTTGTAGCGCCCCGGCGTCAGCACCACGTTGATGCCGCCTGTATTCACATAATCCATGGTCTCGCGGAGCATGGACGCGTAGTTGCGGTTATCCAGCACATGTCGGCGGGTGAACGCCTCCGGCGCTGCCTGCCGCGTCAAATCCCTCGCGATCATCGGATAGGACGCCCCTGACGGAATCCGCAGGTTGTCCTCCAGGATATACCAGTCGCCGTCCCGCCCCTGCACCAGGTCGATACCGGAGATATGGCTGTAAATCTTCTTCGGCGGCGTGATGCCCTCGCACTGGGGCAGATACCCCTTGGAGGAATAGATGAAGTCAGCCGGAATGACGCCGTCCTTCACGATCTTCCGTTCCGAATACACGTCGGCCAGAAAGCAGTTCAGCGCCCGCACCCGCTGGGAAAGCCCCCGGTTCAGATAATCGAACTCCTTCTGGGTGATGACCCGCGGAATCGGGTCGAACGGAAATAACTGCTCATGAAATACATTATTCTTGTAGATACCAAACTTGACGCCATAGCGCGCAAGCAGGCGGTTGATCGATTCTTTGTGGTCTACCAGATCCAGCAGCATGTCTTTACGTCCTTTCTCGCAAAATCGGAGATAAAGGAAAAGCGCCCCTATTGGAGCGCCCATTCACTTCCATCAAAATGATATCTCTCATCGGGCTGGTCGCAAATCGATTTCGCCCACACTTCATTATGTAGTCTACCATAGGGAGGAATAAAAGTCTAGTAATTTTTAAATTTTTATCTTGTCCAATTTTTATTTTGTCAGTTTCTCACTCCCAGCCGCACACCGCCCGACCGGACACCGCGTCCTGCCAAAGCCGCAGCCCCGGAGTCTCCGCGACCCGGATCATCCCGGCGAGCGCCGGGGCGTCGGGGCAGAGCTCCGAAAATAGATCCGGAAGACGGTTCAGCGCCTCCGGCCGGTAGACCAGCGTCTTCTCGTTGTTCCACACCGCGCCGTACAGGATCTCGGCCTCCACCAGATCCTGGAACATATGACTGCCATAGCTCAGCTCGGGCTGGTAGCCCGCCCGGGCGTCGGACACCTCGCACACGGCGGTGCAGCCCACGATCTCCGCAAAGTTCACCGGTACCCCAAGCTCCGGGGAGGAGGTCCCAATCCGCCCCGGCGTCAGCAGGAGTACCTTTTTCCCCTTCTCTTTGAGGCAGTGATTTACCCGGCCCACGGCTGCCGCCGCGTCGTACTTCCGGGCATAAGGATAGCGGTAGTATTTCTCCGCGTCCACTAAAACCACGGCGTCGATATCCCGCACCCCCGAGGGGCCCATGGAGGAATCCACGAGGTCGAACAGGGTCTCCCTAAGACGCAGATGCTCAATGTCCACCTGTTCGCCCTCCTGGCCCAGGTAGAGGGGACGGCACTGGAGCAGGTTGACCACAAAGTCCCCGCTCTCGTCCAGATTCACGGCGTACTCGATGTCCACCGGACTTTGATAGACCCGCTCCAGAGTCTTTAAAAGACGACTCATCATGCCGGTGAAGTCTCTGTTTTCCAGCAGCCGCTGGCAGCTGACAAACCACACGTTCGCGTTGGCGCCCCGCTGGCGCAGCAGATCCTCCGCCTCCCAGTCATGTTCCATCACCTGATTGAGATACCACCGGGGCAGATCGGGCAGCAGCCGGTCAGCCGGCAGCTCCCGGATCTGATTGGTCTCCCGGTCCAGAACGTCCACCCAGCGCTGGGAGAAGCGGTGCTTCAGGGCGGAGGTGGTGTAGATGGTGGCCGCCGGCCGATCCAGATTGGCCAGCCGGGGGTAGTCCTCCCGGGTGCGGTCTACCGCCCGGGTGCCCAGGCCCATCACCAGCCGCAGCATCCCCGCTGCCGGATCCATGTCCCTGTTCCACTTGTAGGCGCTGTGGCTGTATCCCACTCCCGCCGCGCCGGGCATGAAGTACCGCCCGTACCAGGAGCCGGACACCCGCTGAACCAGAATGGCCATCTGCTCGTCCTTATCCTCCAGCCCCCGCAGACGGCGGTACTCCAGGGCGGATACGTCCATGGTGCTGGCGTATACCCGGCGTACCGCCTGCTCAAAAGCCTCCAGCCGCTCCTGGGATCCGCCCTGATTGACGCAGAACACCGACTCGTATTTTCCGGCGAAGGCGTTGTGGAAGCCGTCCTCCAGGAAGCTGGAAGAACGCACGATGATGGGGCTCTGGCCGAAATATTCCAGCATGGTCAGGAACTGCTCCCGGATCTTGGCCGGAAACACACCGGTGAGCAGGTGCTGCTTAAGCTCCTCCGCCGCGGTGAAATACTCCGCCCCGGTGCGCTGCCGGATGCGCAGCCGCCAGCAGTCGTTGGACACAATATAGGTGTAGTACACGTCGGATCCGATGTACCAGGAGTCATGGGGCTCGCTGTGGGCATCCATATCCCCGGGCAGTTCGGTCCCGGCGATCTTCCGGGCCAGCAGCATCCCGCAGGACTTGCCGCCGATCGCCCCGCTGCCGATCATCCGATCCCGTAGGGCGAAATAGTCCCGCGGATGGAAATAGCGGCGCACCAGCTCCCGCAGGTGATCGTCCCTGGTCATCATACTGGCGATGAGCTGATCTTCGATCCCGGCGCTTAAATTCCCGCCGTGGGCGTACTCCATGCGGGCGGCGCTGAAAAACCGGTCGTAGCTGTCGTAGTTCTGGTCCTGATTCGCCGCCTCCATCCGCTGGAGAGCCTGATAGTAGCGGCTGGTGCCCACTCCGTCCTGGACGGTGGAGAACGCGCCGGTCTGTGTGTCGAAGCAGTGGGGCAGGAACATTCGGTTCGAGTACCGGTTCCACACCTTGAGGGGGTGGAGGTAGACATACCGCCCCGCGGAGCACACGTCCAGCAGAAGCTGGGTGGTGTCCCGGATACGGGCTACCGCGTCAAAGGAGTGGCGTCCGCGGATCAGGGGGAAATAGGCCACCGTGTCCAGTTCAAACAGGTAAGGACAGGTGACACGGAAGAAGTTTCCCATCATAAGATCCGTGTACCAGGCCGACTGGAGCTCGGACAGGCAGTCGAATACATAGAAGGCGTCCCGCCCCCGGCGGGTGATCTCGTCGTGGAGTCTGACGGTGAAACTTTCAAAACCCTCCTCCGGGTCAAAACGGCGCACGTCGATGCCGGTGAGGTCGGTGAGAACCGGCTCATGCTGGGCGAAGCGGATGTAGACGATATTGCGCCCGTCGGCCACCGCCTGCCGGGCAAACGGCTCGGCGAACAGCTTAAACTCGTCGATACCGGATACCTGCCAAACCACATTATCTCCCAGCCGGATGTGATCCAGGATCGGATCCATGCCGGGACAGCCGCTTAGGATAGGGTCAAAAGCCGCCATATCGATTCCTCCTTCATCAAAAGCCTTGGCGCAAATTGCAATCGTTCATTTTCAGCCGCTTTCAGGGAATGATCAGGCTGTCTCAGCGCCGCTTTTCTTCGCGCTTCTTCTGATCCACGATCATCTTCCGGTACTGAAGCGGCGAAATGCCGTATTCCGCCTTAAACGCCCGGTAGAATGCCGAATACTCCGAGTATCCCACATGTCTTCCTGTTTCCTCCATGGAAAGCCCTCTGGCGATCTGATTCTTCGCCTCCGCCAGCCGCCGCTGTGTCACACAGCGATAGAACCCCATTCCCATCTCGCGGGAGAACAGATGGGTCAGTGTACTCTCACTGATATGAAAATGCCGCGCCGTCTCCGACAAGGTGATCCGCCCGGCCATATTCTCCCTGACATAATCCAGAACCTTTTCCAGAAGATCCTCTTTGGGAACAGCAGAAGCGTATGTATCCGCCTCCCTCACGGCCCTGGTCAGATGAACCAGCATCTGGGCTGTATTGCCATACACACAGACCTCCCAGCCGGCGGCCCTTGTCTGCGACTCCCTTGTATTTCTCTCAAAGAAGCCCGCCAGGTACTCCCATCCGGTTCCCGCCGTGGAAAGCACCATCGGCCTGTCCGCGCCCTGAAAATCCGGATGCACTTTCCGGATATAATCAAGCATCAGGGGACTGACCCAGACCACATCCCTCACATAGGGCGATGTCATCCTGTCCGGAAGAATGGGCAGGTGCGTCACGCCGGGAGGCACGATAATAATATCTCCCGGCTGGATCTGATACCGCCGCGTATCCAGAAGATATCCCAATCTCCCCCGGACGCAGCAGATGATCTCCAGAAACTGGTGACTGTGCTGTGTCAAATGAGCCGCGGTAAAGCTGACGTCGCGATGGGCGTCCGCCAGTTCCGAATCCATCTCAACTTCCTGATAAAAATTCTTAACGCCATGCAGATAGAGTCTCCTGCGGATCTCATCACGCGAAACTCCCTCGCCGGCATATCTGGCCACTTCGCTTTTTTTCATACTTTCCCCTAACTGCCGCCCCGGTCATAATACCTCCCGGTTCGCTGTTCATCCGATCGTCACATTCCGATTGTCATACCCTTTACGGAAACTATACCATAAGTTTGCCGGAATTACAATAAACCTCGCCGAATTGTCAATTTATTTTGCAGAACAAATCATTTATTATATAAATGGAAGCTGGTAGTTATATTTTCTGTACAAAAAGCAAAGGAGGAATCAATGATGTCTAAGAAACCCGCAACCGGCCTGACCAAAAAGCAGATCGTAGGCTATGGTCTGGGCGATTTCGGCGGATGCATGACCTTCGCCCTCATGGGCTCCATGGTCACCCGCTACTACGTGAACGTTCTTAAGATCAACACGGCTGTTCTTGCAGTTCTTCTGCTGGTCTGGAACGTCTGGGACGCCGTCAACGATCCGATGATGGGCGCGCTCATGGACAAGATGTTCGCCAAAAAGGCCCATCCGCAGGGCAAGTTCCGCCCATGGCTTCTTCGGGCTACGCCTCTTCTGGCGATCACGTCCATCGCCTTCTGGACCGTGCCGACCTTCTTCGAAGGCACCGCCCTGATCTGCGTGCTGTTCGTCTGCAAGATCCTGTATGAGGGCTGCTACACCATGTTCAATATCCCCATGGGGTCGCTTCTGTCAGCTATGGCGGACACTGACGAGGAGCGGGCCTCCCTGTCCTCGGCCAGGGGATTCGGCAGCACCATCGGCAATCTTCTTCCCATGATGATCTTCCCGATCCTTCTGAACAAATTCGGCGACAGCAACCCCACCGGCTACGGCCTTGGGGCAACGGTCTGCGCCCTGATCGGCGCGGTCCTCTGCTACCTCCATTACAGCTGGACCGAGGAACGCAACATCGTCGCGTCCGCTCCGGATGCGGCCGACAACATTAAATTCTCCGATATTTTCCAGGTATTTAAGCGGAACCGCGCGTTCCTGGCCCTGTGTATCCACGGCATCTGCATCTGCACCAACCAGTATGTGGCGCAGACGCTGGGCACCTATATGTACGCCGACGTCCTCGGAAGCATCGGCATCATGAGTCTGGCCTCCGTCGCCTCGATGCCCATCATGTTCATAACGCTCCTCATCGCGCCGAAGCTGGCGAAGAAGCTTGGTCTGGAGAATATGATCCGCTACTGCCTGCTGATCGGCTGCGCGTCCAACCTTCTGCTGTTCGCCGCCCATATGCTGTTCAGCGTTCCCGCCATGGTGCATATGATCTGGACCACCATCGCTTCCGCCTTCGGCAGCGTCTCCATCTACATGCAGTGGGGCCTGGTGGGCGAAGCCATCGACTACAACGAATACCTGACCGGAAAACGCACCGAGGGCTCCATCTACGGCACCTTCAACCTGTCCCGCCGTATCGGCCAGACCATCGGCAATTCGGCTGCCGTCCTGATGCTGGGCTGGATCGGTTATGACGCCGCGGTAGCCGCTGCAGGCGGTACCCAGGCCGGAAGCGTTATCGTCGGCATCAAGGTTCTGTGCGTGCTCCTTCCCGCGATCTTCACACTGGGAAGCTGGCTGGCGTTTAAGTTCGTCTGGAATATCACGCCGGATATCCGGGCCAAAATGGCTGCGTACACGGCGGAGAAGAAGGCTGCCGCCGCAAAGAACTGACAAACTGCTGAATAAGGAGGCAATACCATGCGTACAAGAATACTCCCCAAAATGCTGAACGCGGAGGTTCAGGAATATTTAAAAGAAAATGATATCATCATCGTCCCGGTCGGAACGGTGGAAATGCACGGCGGACTGCCGCTGGATGTGGAAACCGTCATCAGCGAGGCCGTGGGACTGAAAATGGCGGAAGCCTGTGACGGACTTCTGCTGACCGGTCTCCCGTACTTCTACTCCGGCGCCACCGCGTCGGGAAGAGGGACCGTACAGGTTTCTGTCCGGCAGGGCATCGACTATCTGGGCGCCATTGCCAGAAGCCTGCTGCGGCAGGGCTTTAAACGGCAGATCTACTTAAGCCTCCACGGCCCGGCCCATATGACGGTAAGCCCCATGGTGAGGGATTTCTATGATGAGACCGGCGTGCCGATCCTTTACATGGATATGACCATGCAGATGTTCAATCACGCGAAGGATCTGTTCGGCACGGACGCCATGCAGAGCAATCCGCTGGCCTTTATGAAGCTGCTGGATTCCATGTTCGTCGGCGGCTACCAGATCATGGGCCGTCTTAAGGACGTTCCGCTGACGAACGGATTATCCGCTATGAAGCCGCAGAGCTGCGCCCCGTTTAACGACCTCTTCAATCTGGCCTACCAGAGCGGCTCGGTCGGATACTGCTTCGGCGAAAACAGCGATCACGCTCCCACCACTCCGATCCCGGACGCGCAGACGCGCCAGGAGATGGCCGACACAGGACAGGCGCTGATCGAGAAACTGGTGGAACGTCTGAACGTCCCCCATATTGTGGAACAGCTCAGGAAGCTGGAGCAGTACGGACATGAAAATGAAGCGAAATATCCCTGGATGCCCAGCGCATATAACAGCAAACAATAAACCAGACACTATTTCACTCAAAATGATGACCTCATAGAAGAGGGCCGCTGCAAAATAGATGCGTAATCTATTAAAGCAGCGGCCCTTCAAATTACGTCAGTATGCAAAAACGCGCCAATGACGCTCCGTTTGTATTTCCATGCGAGGAGAGCGCCGGCGACGTTCTCCTCGTATTCAATGAAACAATCGAAAAAGAATTAAGAAATTAAGAAAACTAAGAAATGTTAAGAAATTAAGAAAACTAAGAAATTGACACGAAATAAAGTTAGCGGTATAATTAGATTCCGGTTTCTATAAAACCGCGCTGCATATATCTGATCTAAAACAGCTAAATGCCTGTTTAATTTTGAAGTCACCTTTTTATCTTTTTGGAGTACACACCCTTTTTACACTACTACTTTATCATACGAGGAGCATTCCGGTGAATCAGGAAGAAAAGAAACTCCCGCGCGTCTCACGCGCCGACGAAGAACAGTATCTGGCCGAAACCATCAGAATCGTGCGTCAAAACACGAAAAGCTACAGTGAACAGGTCGCAAAGATGCAGTCCGATATCGACGATATGCTGGAGCATTATCATGACAACGACGTGGAATCCCTGACGGATCTTAACAACACGGTCACGCTGCATGAACACATGAAGCGGACGCTGGATAAGAACAAGCGGGCCCTGAAAAAGCCTTATTTCGGCCGTATCATTTTTCAGGACGAAACGCTGTCACGTCAGGAATCCCTCTATATCGGAAGGGGCGGCATTGTGCGGGATACGATCCACCCGGTAGTCGTCGATTGGCGCGCTCCGGTGGCCAACGCTTACTATGAAAGCAATCTGGGGCGCTGCTCCTACACCGCCCCGGGCGGCCAGGAGATGCCCATCGACCTGCAGCTGAAGCGGACCTTTGAGATTGAGGACGGGACGCTTAAGGATTACTTCGACAGCGAAGTCATCGCCAACGACGAGCTTCTGACGAAATATCTGGCAAAGAATAAACAGGCGGTTCTCGGTGAAATCGTCGCCACGATTCAGAAGGAGCAGAACGAAATCATCCGGCTGACGCCCTACCGCAACCTGATCGTCCAGGGCGTGGCCGGCTCCGGCAAAACCACCGTCGCCATGCACCGGATTTCCTATATTCTCTATAACTACGCGGAACACTTCCGCCCGGACGATTTTTATATCGTGGGCAGCAACCGGATTCTTTTAAACTACATCACCGGCGTCCTTCCGGAGCTGGACGTCAGCGGCGTGCGCCAGATGACCATGGAACAGCTGTTTACGCGGCTTCTCTATGAGGAATGGGATGAGAAAAAATACCGGATCTGCGCCGTCCGCGGCGATATCCGCGGCAGCCTCGGATGGTTTGAGGATCTGAAAGCATTCTGCGACCGGCTGGAGTGGAATTACCTCGCGCGGGAGGACATTTATCTGGATGAGGGACAGTCCGGGGCCGCGCATTCTTCGTTAAGACGGTCTCCGACCGTGCGCTTATCGCCAGGACAGGCTCCGTCTGCGCGGCGCAGCCGGGACGCAGACGGAAGAACCGGCCGCGTCCTTCTGCTTGGCCGCGAAGCCATCGAAAAATATATCCGCCAGAACCCGGCCGTTTCCCTGCAGAATAAGATCGACGGTCTCAACGAACGGCTTTTGAATCAGGTTCACAATCATTTTCTGGAACATATCGGCAGATATACCGGCGATGAACAAAAGGCGATCCTGAAATCCTTCCGCGGATGGTTCGGAGGCCGGAATCTTAAGCTGTCCATTTTCTCGCTGTATAACGATTTTCTGGCGGAACAGCAGAAAAAGGGCTTCGACGTCCCGGCGCGCGCCGCAAAGCTGGATGTCTATGACCTTGCGGCGCTGGCTTATCTCTACGCCAGAACCTGCGAAAAGGAGGTCATCCAGGAGGCGCACCATGTAGTCATCGACGAAGCGCAGGATTTCGGCATGATGGTGTATTCCGTGCTGAACTTCTGTCTGCGGGGATGTACCTACACCATCATGGGCGACGTCTCCCAGAATATCCGCTTCGGAAGCGGCTTAAACGACTGGGAGGAACTCCGCGCGCTTCTCATCCGTGATGAGACCGACAGCTTCCGCACACTGAAAAAGAGCTACCGCAATACGATCGAAATCTCGAACTATGCTTCGCGCATCCTGCGGCACGGGACGTTTTCCATCTACCCGGTGGAACCGATCATCCGGCACGGCAATCCCGTACAGGAGGTACAGGAAACGCCTCCGCCTCGCAAAGTTTCCGGTAAGGCGGACAGTCAGAGAACGCACCTGATCCGCAAGGCGGCGCAGATTCTCTCCTTCTGGCAGTCACAGGGCTACGGCACGCTGGCCGTCATCTGTCGGGACGCCGCCAGCGCTTCCCGAACCGCCGACGAACTTGGAGAATTTCTTCCTGTCATCGGAAGCCGCCTGGAGGACGCCGTCTTCGGCGAAGGAATCATGGTGCTTCCGGTCGAATATACAAAGGGTCTGGAATTTGACGCGGTTCTTCTCTTTAATCCGACCAGACAGGATTATCCTGTTGACAATGAACACGCAAAACTTCTCTACGTGGCGGCCACCAGGGCGCTCCACGAGCTCTGCGTGCTCTATGATAAGGATTTGACAGGACTGATCGCGGAGGAGCCCGCAAAAGCCGAACCGGTCTATCAGAAGGAAGGGGGCGTTTCCTCGCCGGCGTTCCAGAAGAAAACCACCGTAGAGCCGACCAGCCTCTTCTTCTCTTCAGGGAAATCCCTGCAGATGCCGGACCTCTATGATGCGGAAAACATTCTGAAAAAGGCCAGAGCGGGACAAACATTGACCCCGCCGATAGCAGCGGGCGGAGAGACTTCTACGAAACTTACTTCTACGAAACTTAAAAGGACAGGCGGACAAGCTCCCGCAAGGCCGCAGCCGTCCTTCGGGCAGACCCCGCCTCCGGATTCCCTCCGGCCGCCCGGCCACGGGCGGATCGACCTGGCAGTCCGCTGGTCCTCCCGGCAGCCGGACGGTCTCTGTCTCCAGAGCCGCTACGGCGTTCTCCGCCTAAGCCCGGTAACAAGCCGCATCATCCGAGTCACCTTCGCCAAGCTTGGACAGATGAGCGCGGCATGTCATCCGAAAATCGCCGTTCAAAGACAGGATAAAGCCTGGATGTACCGGGAAATCGGCGGCTTTATTGAGCTTCTGACCGACGAGCTCTGCCTGCGCGTCAATAAATCCACCGGCGCCGTCCAGTATATGACCCGCGACAGGATGCCGCTGCTGACGGAGCAGGCCGCTTGCTGCCGTCAGATGGAAGCGGTCAATGACGTATCCTTTTCCGCCTGGCTCTACCTGGATTGGGCGAAAAAAGAAAGCCTCACCGCGGCCAATGCCGAATGCGCCGAGGCGCGGATCCCTCTTCGGGGCCGCGCGGGCGTCATATCTCCCGACAATCCTAAATTCCCGTTTCCGCTGATTGTCTCCGACGCAGGCTACGGACTCCTGATCGCCGCGGAAAGCGGCGTCGTCTGCTGCGATCTTCCGTCAGCCGGCTCCTACATTCAGATTCGGAAATGCGGCCAGCTGGACTTCTACTTCCTGCGCGGCGAGACAGAAACCGATATCTTAAAGCTGTATGAATACCTTTGCCGAAACGCATAGACCGCCGCTTACGCCGGGCGGACGGAGCCGTCCGCCCGGTATCTTCTCGCCAGTTCTTCCGCCGCCTTCATTCCGTCCATCGCCGCGGACATAATACCGCCCGCGTAGCCGGCCCCCTCGCCGCAGGGAAAAAGCCCCGCAACCGCGCTCTCAAACCGACCGTCGCGGGGAATCCGCACCGGCGAGGATGTGCGGCTCTCCACCCCGGCGAGAATGCTGTCGTATCTTGAAAATCCACTGATCTTCTGCTCAAAACTCTCCACGCCCTCAATCAGTGCCGCCGAGATCGTCCCCGGCAGCGTTTGCCGGAGATTGGCAAACCTCACATCTCCCATAAACTGCGGTTCCACGCCGCCCCAGCCGGTGCTGACGCGGTTTTCGCGGAAGTCCCCGTAAAGCTGCGCAGGAATTTTCCCTTCGCCGGCCCGATACGCCAGCTCCTCCAGACGGCGCTGGAATTCCATGCCCGCCAAAGGCGATTCGCCGCCGAAATCTGCCGGCGTCACCGTTACGATCAGCGCGCTGTTGGCGTTTACGCCGGCCCGGTCGTGGTAACTCATACCGTTGACCGCCAGACGCCCCGGTTCCGAGGACGCATTGACTACATAGCCGCCCGGACACATGCAGAAGGAATAGACGCCCCGACCCGCGGTCGTCTGGTGGGTCAGCTTATACGGAGCAGGCCCGAGAATTCCCGACTCTTCAGCGCCGTACTGGGATCGGTTGATCATCCTCTGCGGATGCTGAATACGAAGCCCGACGGCAAAAGATTTTGCCTGCATGGGAACGCCGCGTCCAAGCAGCATGGCAAACGTATCCCGCGCGCTGTGCCCGATGGCCAGGATGACCGCCTCCGCGGGAATCGTCAGCTCTTCCTCCGATCCTTCCGCCCGCCTGCGCACGGCTTTCAGGCCCTTTACGCAGCCCTGCTCCAGCAAAAGATCGGTCATCTGCGTGCCGAACATCACCTTGCCGCCGAGCTGAATCACATGCTGGCGGATATTTTTCACCACTTCTGCCAGCACATCCGTACCGATATGTGGCTTCGCATCATAGAGAATCGACGGATCCGCCCCATGTTCGACAAGAATCTCAAGCACCTTCCGGTTCCTTCCGGACGGATCCTTCACCATCGTGTTCAGTTTCCCATCCGAAAATGTGCCCGCGCCGCCCTCGCCGAACTGCACATTGGTCTGCCCGTCCAGAATACCATCTCTCCAGAACCGGTCCACCTTCTGCCTTCGGATATCCACCGCGTCGCCCCGCTCCAAAATCAAAGGGCAGAAGCCGGCCTCTGCCAGCAGATAACCGGCAAAAAGTCCCGCGGGACCGCTTCCGACAATCACGGGAGGATGCGCCAAAGTCTTTTCCCCGCACACTTCAAAATGATATCGCTTCTCCTCCGCGATGGAAATCTGAGGGTTCTTCGCTCTCTTCACCGCCTGCGCTTCTCTGATTCCCCCAAGCTTCACATCCAGTGTATAGATAAACAGAATCTGTTCCTTTTTCCTGGCGTCGATGGAACGCTTTGCAACGCTCCAGCTGCGGATGGCCGAACGCGGAACTCGGAGCATTCCGGCCGCTTTTTCCAGCAAGTCCTCCTCCGTATGCGCAACCGGAAGCTTTATCTGTGAAATCCGTATCATTTTCCTGCCCTCCCGGCCGCATGCCGATCCGCCGCCGCTTTGCTTGTTCCTGTCCCGGCCGCATGCCGATCCGCCGCCGCTTTGCTTGTTCCTGTCCCGGCCGCATGCCGGCCCGCCGCCGCTTTGCTTGTTCCTGTCCCGGCCGCATGCCGGCCCGCTACCGCTCCGCTTGACCAGGCCCACTGCAGATTATAGCCGCCGCAGATCCCGTCCACGTCAAGAATCTCCCCGGCCAGGTAGAGCCCGGCCGTCCGTTTTGATGCAAGCGTCAGCGGATCCACCTCCCGTGTATCCACGCCGCCGCAGCAGACCTGAGCCTGCTCGAAAGAATTCGTCGCCGTCACCGTCGCTGTAAAACCGCGCATCTGCCCGATTAAGGCTTTCCAGCGCCCTGCAGGCACATCCCCTGCCTTTTGTCCGGGGGATATCCCTGCGCGCTTGAGAAGCACCCCCGCCAGCTTTTTGTGAAACAGTCCGATCATCCAGCGCTCGCAGGTCTCATTTGCCATCTGCTCCAGCCGGAAGGCGGTCATGGCCTCCGTCTCCTGTCTGGTCTGATGCGGCAGAAAATCGATTACCGCCTTCACGCGCAGGCCTTTATGTAATGCGACGGAAGCATAGCGGCTGACCTGAAACACCGGTATGCCGGAAATCCCGTAGTCCGTCAGCTGAAGCTCCCCGCAGTCCGACGCCGCCAGACGCCACGACGCGTCTGCGCCCTCCGCACCGTCTGCGCTCCCACCTTTTCTGCTTTCCTCCTCCACGTACAGATCCACGCGCGCCTCCGCGCGGACACCGGCAAGCTGTTTATAGTCCTTCTCCCCGCAGCGCAGCTGTACCAGGGCCGGAAGCGGCGTGAGGATGCGGTGTCCCAGACGCCGCGCCAGCTCGTAGCCGCTGCCGTCCGAACCCGTCGCAGGCGCTGCCTTCGAGCCAGTGGCCAGAACCACGGCGTCCGCCTCAAAAACACCCAGATTCGTCTCTGCCCGGAATTGGTTCCCGCACCTGAGAAGCCTGCTTATCCGGCAGCCTGTCCGCACATCCGCTTTCTGCCGCTCAAGCTCCATCCGCAGCACATCCAGTATCGACGAAGCCTGATCGGAATTCGGATAGAGACAGCCGTTACGCTCCTTCGGGAGAATTCCAAGCTCTCCGAAAAACGCCACGGTCTGTTCGGCGGAAAACTGTGAGAGAACTTTCTGCGGAAATCCTTCCTGCCCGCACCGATAGTACTCCGGCTTCTGATCGCGGTTGGTGAAATTGCAGCGCCCATTGCCGGTGGAAAGCAGCTTTTTTCCCACACGGTCCATATGCTCCAGCACCGTCACAGATGCATGCGATCTCGCGGCAAAGATAGCGGCCGTCATGCCCGCCGCGCCGCCGCCGATCACCAATACCCTTCTTTCCATACGCTCCTCCTGCCTTCCCAAACATCTGCCCCCATTGTACCTGTTTTGCGGCCGGTTTTCAACTTCATTTTCCTTTTCCGTCCAGCCTTTCTGCCTTCAGTTCTTCTCCGCCCAGTCCTTCTCCGTCCAGTCCTTCTCCGTCCAGTCCTTCTCTGTTCAGTCCTTCTCTGTTCAGCTGGTAAAGGACTCCAGATAATAGAAAACCTCCATCATGGAGTTAAACCAGATTCCCTGCCGCAGTTTTTCCTGTTCTTCCTCCGGAAAATCCGTGATCGGAATATGGGTCTGCATACATTCGTCCGGCTTCCCCTCCGTAAATACCAGAAGATAGCCGGTTTCCGACACCAGAAGATACCGTTCCAGCCGAACCGCCTCCGTGACCGGCTCAATCTCCTCCTGATTGATCACGACGCGCTGCTGCGGGACGGTCTCCGTCTCGTATACCGTATTGGGAATCGGCTCCTCGTAGCGCAGATGCCGGCCGCAGATGCCGATCCCCGCCGCCAGTCCGACCAGCACGGCGATCAGGGCGGCAAAAAAACAGATACCATACTTTTTCATAAGAAACCCTCCTTATGACGTATAGTATCTGCCTGTTCCGCTATTTTTAAACGTTTACATCAGATGAAGCAGCCTGGCCAGCGCAAGAAGTCTTGTCCCGCCCGGCATTTTTTTCAGCTCCTGCTCGTTTACGCCGCGCATCAGAAGCAGGAGAAGGAAATAGATCACAACCGCACAGCCCACGGCCGCGGCCGTACTGATCAAATTGCCTGCCGCCTGAGCGCACAGACGGTAGACGCCGACCGCCGCGCCGCCCATAACCGCGGAGGCGGCAAGCGGAATCAGAAAGGTCCGCACAATCTCCTGCCGGTATCGGACATACCGGGCAATCGAGACCGCATTGAAGATACAGACCAGAAGCGCGAACAGGATATTGGCCCAGAGGACGCCGAAAATTCCCATATGAAATACTCCCAGCATCACGTACAGAATCGCGATGTGCAGCACCATGGCGACGCTGGCGTTGATAATCGGGGAACGCATCCGGTTGATTCCCTGAAGGACACCGTTGGTCACAGTAGACAGGGAAAACACGACGACCGCCGCCGATCCCAGCTGCAGCATGGAAATCAGCATGGTGTTGTCGAGACTCGGGAACAAAAGCCGTGCGATCGGTCCCGCCAGCACCGTCATCCCTACGGCCGCCGGTATCGCAATAATCATGGAGAAACGGACCGCCATCGCAATTCGCGTGACCACCTGACGGCGGTTTTTCTCCGCCATCGCCATGGAGAGCGACGGAATCAGGGACGACGAAAGCGCGTTGGCGATCGCCACCGGAATGTTAAACAGCAGATGATAGCGCCCGGAATAGATGCCCCACTGGGACGCAATCTCCTCCTCCGCTCCGGCGCCGGCCATAACCTGACCGAAAATCACATTGTCGATAACGGTGCCGCTGTTGTAAATGGTGCTGCTGACCAGAATCGGAAGAATCGTCATCGCCATGATGGAGGAGATCGTCCTGTAGCTCTCCGGACGGCCGCTGCGGTCGCTGCGCAGCTGTCTGCTGATGACCGGCCTTTGCCTCGCCATCAGGAAGAGGAAGCAGAGAAGCGCCGCAAGAGCGCCGGCTCCGGTTCCCATAGTCGCGCCGACCGCGCCGAAAGCGTAGGAATACTCGGTGACGCCATAGACCAGATTGGACTTTAGGCCCAGCGAAAAAAGCGTTCCGGCCGCCAGAAGACTTACCGCCGCGTTGACAATCTGCTCCACAATCTGGGAAAACGCGGTCGGCACCATCGTGGAATGGCCCTGGAAATATCCGCGCAGCACTCCCAGGTACGCCATAATCCAGACGGTCGGGGCCAGCGCGCGCAGCGCAAAGCGGCAGTAAGGCATCTTGAGCATCCGGTCCGCGAAAAAGTCCGCGCCGAACCACATCAGGCAGAAGCAGATACCGCCCGCGACGGTCGCATAGAGAAGCGCCGCCTTAAGGATCCGAATGGAATTGCGGTACTGCCTCACCGCCAGGCGGGACGCCACCATTTTGGAGACGGCAACCGGGAGGCTGTAGGAGGACATGATAAGAAGCGTGGCGTAAATATTATATGCCGCGCCGTAATAGCCGTTGCCCTCGTCGCCGATCATATTCGCCAGCGGAATCCGGTAAACCATGCCGATCAGGCGGACAATAATCCCCGCGATGGCGAGGATACTTCCCTGCACCAGGAAATTGGCGCCGGCGCTCTGCCCGCCGACTCTGTTTTGCTCCCTGACTCCGCCTTCGATTTGTCTGCCGGCCCTGTTTTGCTCCCTGACTCCGACTCCGATTTGCCTGCCGGCCCTGTTTTGCTCCCTGACTCCGCCTTGTCCGCTGGCTCTGCTCTGTCCCCTGGCCCGGCTTCGTCCTCTACTCGTCTTTTCCATGAATCACTGTTCTGTCGAAATCGCCTGTCGGGATGATGCAGACCCAGGTCTTCCCCTGATTCAGAACGATTTCTTCATGCTCCACATTATAGTAATGGGTGACGCCAAATTCGCCATCCTTCTCCCACGAAAGCGGGATTACGCGGCCGTTTGTGAAGTAATATCCCCACTGGCCCGTATGTACCTCGATATTGCGGTAAGGCGACGGAGACAGGTAGGAAGCGGCGCAGTACTGGAAAATAATGTTCTTGACCGCGATCTGTCCTTCATCGCCCTCATGGGGAGCGCCGTACTGGTAGCGGTAATAGAGCCCGTCATCCTCATTATACAGGAAATAAGGATTGTTATAGACATAGCCGGGCTCGACCTTATAGGCTTCCAGGGAATTCTCCAGATGAATCTCCTGGCCGTCCCTCGCGAACCGGTAATGCCCCTTATAATCTTCCGAATACTCCTGCGAATAGCCCAGCTGGTCGATGGCCTTCTGAATGCCTTCAAAGCTGGCGTAGGCGTTGTGCGGCGCTTTCCGGTCCTTCGAACGGTAGTAAGCCACCGTGCCGATGCCCTCGATGCCGTTGATATTGTCGATGTACTTCAGATACGGCTTGGCAAACGTACTCTGGCCGAAATGCGCGTAGATCGCGTCGAACTCCCTGGCAAAATAGATATAATAGGTCCGGCAGCTGCGCACGGAACCGATTCGGTTCAGATCGTCGTAATCCTCGATGATGGACATGTAGCGGTTCATACTGCCCTCCACGGGCGCTTCATAGACGACGCCGGCGCGGTTGATTCCGTAGTTGGGCATAGCCTCCTTGTCGTTGCTCATCATGATCGCCAGCGGTCTGCGGTTCGCCTTCTCCACGTCAACCATCTCACCGGTCAGATAGCTGCGGATCTTGCCGTCCACCTCGACGCGCTCCTCCGGCTGCCACTCCTCCGGCTCCGTCTCTGCCTCCGTCTCCGGTTCCGTCTCTTCCTCTGTCTCGGGCTCCTCCGCCGTCGTAATCTGAACCGTAGTCGGCTCCTCCGTGGTTTCTTCTGTCGAAGCGGCAGCCGTCGCGGCCGCCTCGCGGGTATCCTTTCCACAGGCAGCCGCCGTAAGCGCCGCAGCCAGAATCACCGCCAGCCATATCAGTTTCCTTCTCATCTCCGGTATCCTCTCTTCTCTAAGATTTCTTCCTGCTTTTGCTCCATGACGGCCCTCTCCCCGTCTTCCATATGGTCATAGCCGCACAGATGCAGCATACTGTGGGCCGTCAAAAACGCAAGCTCCCGCTCCGGGGAGTGGCCGTATTCCTCCGCCTGCGCGAGGACGCGCTCCACGCTGATCATCATATCTCCCAGCATAAGCTCGCCTGTCTCCGGATTGAAGCAGTCGGCAAACGCCTCCTCCACATGGCTGAAATCCGAGGGTCTGAGATATTCAAGCGCCGGGAAAGACAGCACGTCCGTGGGCTTGTCCAGATTCCGAAACTGCCGGTTTACCTCCCGAATCCCCTCGTCGTCGGTCAAAACCACATTGACCTCCGCCTCGTAAGGGCATTCCTCATAGTCAAGGGCGGCCTCAATGATCTCCCGGATAATCTTCTCCCAGGGGAGCGCAAGCTCCTGTCCGGCCTCGTAATCAATATTGATCGTCATGGGTTCCTCACTCCTGACGCCGCTTATGGTCCATCGGATAGCGGTGACCGCCGCTCGGGCCCTTGCCGCGGGTCTCGTATTCATCATAGGCTTCCACGATCTTCTGTACCAGCGGATGCCTCACCACATCCGTGTTGGTCAGATAGCAAAAGCCGATATCTTCCACCTTCTTAAGCACCTTTACCGCCACGTCCAGTCCCGACACACTGCCCGGTGGCAGATCCTTCTGGGTCTGGTCGCCCGTCACAATGACCTTCGAGCCGAAACCGATTCTGGTCAGGAACATCTTCATCTGCGCCGGCGTCGTATTCTGCGCCTCATCCAGAATAATATAGGCGTTGTCCAGCGTGCGACCGCGCATGTAGGCGAGAGGCGCGACCTCGATCAGGCCTTTCTCCGCGTTGTGCTGGTAGCTTTCCGCGCCCAGAATCTGATACAGCGCGTCATACAGCGGCCGCAGGTACGGATCGATCTTGCTCTGCAGATCCCCAGGAAGAAATCCCAGCTTCTCCCCCGCCTCGATCGCCGGGCGCGTCAGAATGATCCTGCCTACCTCCCCGTCCTTAAAAGCCTGAATCGCCATAGCCATGGCAAGATACGTTTTGCCGGTTCCCGCGGGGCCGATCCCGAAAACGATCATCTTTTTGCGGATCGCGTCCACATAATTTTTCTGTCCCAGCGTCTTCGGCTTTACCGGACGGCCGTTCACGGTCCGGCAGATGATATCCTTATCGATCTCCAGGATCTCTCCGTCCTTCTCAGAGAAGGACAATGCAAGCGCATAGTCCACATTCTGGGCCGTGATCGTATTGCCGCGTTTCGACAGCTCCAAAAGATTGTTAAAAACGCTCTTGGCCCGGTTGATCGTCTCCTCCGGTCCGATCAGCTTTAGTTCACCGTCCCTCGATACCATCGTCACATGCAGCGTGCGCTCGATCTTCTTCATATACTCGTCAAATTGTCCGCACACGTTCTTCTCATGCTCTGCCGGGATATCGATCAACGTTTCGATCACACTCATGGTTCCTTACTCAACTCCTCGCCTGACGTATCCGGCACATCAACGGCTCTGGCCTGCGCAATCTCCTCCTCCGCCGTCACCGTGCCTTCTATCCGTAAGGATGTGCCATACTCTAGTATTTTAACATTATTTTTCATAATGTGTACCCCCTTTTCACATAAATTTTCAAGATATTTTGCCTCTTCCTCCTGTGCGAGCGCCGAAAGCTCCTCCCGCGTATAGGAGCGCTCGTAAATATAGACCTCCCGCGACACGCATTCCTCCCAATAGACCGGCAGAAAGAAATCCCCGAACAGGCACAGCTGGCGGCTCTCCGCGGTCTCGTTCCACACGGCAGTCTCCGCCTGCGCCGCCGGAAACGGAATGCATTTGTCCAGCCCGGCCTTTTCGGCAAGCCATTTTGCAAACGACAACGCCCCGTCCCGCACCCCCGCCCAAAGCTCCCCGCGCGCCGGAAGCCGCATCCTTGCCCTAAAAGCGCCGACCGAGAGCCGGTATTCCCTGCGGACACGCCCAGATGGGACCTCCTGACGGCAGAGCCCCGGAAGTGTTTTCTGATAAGTATAATGTGTCTGCGCATAGATATCCGCGTCCGCGCGGACATACTTGGTCCGTACCACTTCGCCGGCATCGTTCATCACCGAAAGTCCCGACGCGACCAAAAGCTGCCCTTCCTCCACAACGTCCCCGATCGCCGCGCACGCCTTTCCCTGCCGCACAATCATGCGCGTAATGGTTCCGGCTCTTTTTGCCGTCAGCTCGCAGGGGGTATCGTCCCTCTCCGGAACCGACGAAAGCACCTCATTCTCCTTGATGCGCACCACGAGGCGGGTTCCGGCGACGCTGGCCGACACCCATGTGATCTCCGGAAAGGCGCTGCGGATGGACTCCTCCAAATCCTCGCAGGAAATCCGGTTTTTGCGCATTCCGTAGCGGATATCCAGCGTCTCCAGATAGCTAAGGAGCGTATCCCGGCTGTAATGATAATTTCCTTCAAACGTGATATTCCACACAAACAGCGTCAGAAGGTAGAGCAGTCCCGCAAAGGCCAGAATCCCGCAGGCCGCGCCCTCCCGATACCGGTTCCTGTAAATAAAAAAAGGAAGGCCGTATCTTCCCGCAATCCGCACCCGGACGCCCGCCTTCCGAACGAACGGCCGGATTCTGTAAAACTGCGAGAGCTCCATACAGCACTCCGCGCCTCTCTCGCCGCACGCGCGCAGTTCCCAGGTTTCAATGCCGTTTGCCAGACAAAGGTTCAAAAAACGCTCCACGCCGGCCCCGCTGATCCGCACGCGCAGATATCCTTTTCCGCAGCAGTTCAGTCTCCCCGTCAACACGCATCCCCCCCGCATCGTTCATTCTCTCCTTTCCGCAAGGAACTGTTAAGAAACTCTCCCGGCGCGCAGGTCTCCTCAGCCATTTTCGATACATACCGAGGCGATCTGTCCGCTGATCATCATCTCGTCCTTCGTATAATACTCAATCCAAAGCCGGCTGCCGGATACAATAACCCGACAGGTCTTGGCGCGGAGCCGGATCTGCTCCCCGCTGAACCATTCGATCCTGTGATAATTCTCAATATGCACGTTCCTGCGTCCGATCAGCGTAATCACCGGCTCCCCGGGCATCACTTCCTGCGGAATGTGAAGAAGCGCAGCCGCCTGGCTTCCGAGATTTTTAAACATCTTCATCATCCAAACTTCCGTCGCTTAGTTATGTCTATGCGGAGGGGAAGGGATTTAGAAGCCCGCGGATACGGCAAACGCCGCCGCAATTTGCGGACCCGCGAAATACAAAAAACGCGTCACTGGCGCGTTTTCGCATACCGATATAAAAAAGTCCCGGCCGCAATGACCAGGACTTCAACATACGAATTCCAATGATTAATTATATTTCCTTTTTCTCGCAGCTTCGGACTTTTTCTTACGTCTTACGCTGGGCTTCTCGTAATGCTCTCTCTTGCGGATCTC
>CANRHU010000038.1 GCA_947630485.1 uncultured Lachnospiraceae bacterium | reverse complement strand
TTTCCTTTTTTGATCCCTTGTACGGGACCGTTTTGGTTACATTACGAGGTAATTATACTTCCTATAATGGAAATTATCAATACTTTTTTAACATTTTTTGCAACTTTCTTTTAAAAATGTTATCCGAGCCTTGGATTTCCCTTCTAGAAAATACCCTTCCCTCAATCACAATCACAGTATAATATATTTCATCGGAAAATGCTATAACTTTTCTCTAAGCATTTTCTTACGTAAAACTTACGAAAATCGAATTTCTTTCTTAGATTGTACGGATGTAAATACAATCTCAGCCCCATTACACGGGAATGAGCCCGGGAATCCTTAAGAATCTTTCGAAACCCTTTGCGAATATGGAAATCCCATGCTATAATGTTCATTATTAATATAATTCTTTCTGTTATTGAACGGAGGAGCCATGGACAGAAAAGGAATCGTTTGCAGATATATATTGGAAAAGCCGCAGATTACACAGCGGGAGCTTGCCCGGGAGCTGCATGTATCGCTGGGGACGGCAAACCGACTTATAAAAGAATGTGAAGCAGACGGCCTGCTTGAAGCGGTGAGTCATACGGTGAAGGCCGTCGAAAAGGGCCTCGAATGCTCTTATCAGCTGACGGCGCACGGGCAGAGTTATCTGAAACCGTACCGCGTAGACGGCGCGGTTATCCTGGCTGCCGGATTCGGATCACGCTTTGTACCGCTGACCTTTGAGACACCAAAGGGTCTATTGGAAGTGTTTGGGGAGCGGATGATCGAGCGGCAGATTCGCCAGCTCCACGAAGCGGGGATTCAGAATATCACCATTGTAGTCGGATATCTGAAGGAGAAATTTGAATACCTGATCGACCGCTATGGTGTAAAGCTTCTCTATAATCCGGAATATTCCTCCAAAAATAATCTGGCTTCCGTTTATCACGCCAGAGATGTCATGAGAGGAAAAAATATGTACCTGCTTGCCTCCGATCACTGGATGCGGGACAATCTGTTCCATACTTATGAATGCGCTTCCTGGTATTCGGCAGCTTATATGGATGGGGAGACATCAGAATGGTGCTTTATTTATGATAAGAAGGGAAAGGTTCTGGATGTGCAAAGCGGCGGCCACGACGCCTGGGTTATGTACGGTCCGGCATATCTTTCCGCGGAATTTTTAAATCAGTTTCTGCCGGTTCTGGAGGCGTATTATCATATGCCGGGAACGGAACAGCTCTACTGGGAACACGTTTATCAGGAATTGTTAAATGGAACTGCGTCTGCCAGGTTCGGCAGGCAGGCGGACGCGCAGTCTGCGCCGGACAGTTCGTGGGCAGGAAAGCCCGGACATTTATCCGTTCCTGAGCTTTATGTCAACTTCCGTCCGGCCGATTCTGTCTATGAATTCGAGAACCTGGAGGAACTGCGCGGATTCGATCCGAAATACAAAAACCGCTCCGACAACGAGGCCATGGAGCTGATTGCGCAGGTATTCCATGTCCCGGAAGCAGAAATCCGGGATATCCGATGCGTGAAAGCGGGTATGACCAATCAGTCGTTCTTATTCCGCATCCATGGCAAAGCATATATCTGCCGGATTCCCGGTCCCGGCACCGGCCTTTTGATCAACCGCCGCCAGGAGGCGGATGCCTTCGAAGCGTTAAAGCCCCTTGGAATTTCCGAACATGTCGTTTATTTTGACTCGGAGACAGGCTACAAGATTTCGGAATATTATGAAGGTTCCCGCAACGCGGATGCATCCAGCGAACCGGATATGCGGCGTTGCATGGAAATTCTGCGGCAAATGCACCGTTCGGGAGCGTCGGTAAAGCACCGTTTCGACATCCGGGAACGGATCGGTTTCTATGAAACATTATGCCTAAGTTTCGGCGAAATTCCATTTGAGGATTACAAGGAAGTCCGGGGGCATATGACGGAGCTGATGGATCTGCTGGATACTCTGAACCGCCCCGCGGTTCTCGCCCACGTAGACAGTGTCACCGATAATTTCCTGTTTCTTTCGGACGGGGAAGTGAAGCTGATCGATCTGGAATATGCAGGAATGTGCGATCCGCTGATCGACGTCGCCATGTGTGCGATCTACTCCTATTATGACGAAGAACAGGTGGATTGGCTGATTCGCCTGTACCTGGAGCGGGAACCGTCGCAGGAGGAACGTACCGTTGTCTATGCCTACGCGGCGCTTGGCGGCTTCCTGTGGAGCCTGTGGACCGTGTACAAACATTACCTGGGGCAGGAGTTCGGAGAATACTCCATCATTATGTACCGCTACGCCAAACGATATTATCGCAAAATCTTCCAAAAAAAGTTATAAAATCTTTCATTTTACCTCTATATCTTGTATGGATTTTGTGATATACTGGAAAATAATGAGCATATATTGCGAATTTTCAGGAGGAAACGGTATGAAATGTCGGAAGAAGGCACAGGCTCTGATTCTGGCCGGCATGCTGGGAGCGCTGGTTTTAGGCCCGGCCTCCGCCGCTCAGGCTGGCTGGAATAATTCCAACGGCTCATGGGTCTATTACGATGATACGACCGGCGCCATCCATAAGGGCTGGCTCCGCACGACCACGGGCGATTATTATTTCATGGATCTGACCACCGGACAGATGAGTATCGGTTGGAAGCAGATCAATAACAGCTGGTATTATTTCCGGGACAACGGCGTCATGGTGGCCAGCGACTGGATCATCTATAACGGCGATTTCTACTATCTGTACGAGGATGGCACCATGATTACGGGGTGGCTGCGGATTGGCGACATTTACCGATACATGAAGCCGAGCGGCGCCATGACAAAGCTCTGGTGGCAGATGGACAACGCCTGGTACTATGCAGACGGAACGAGCGGAGAGGTGGCCATCGGCTGGAAATACATCAATGACAACTGGTATCTGTTCGGCAGCGACGCGAAGATGCTGACCGGATGGCAGAAAGTCAACGACAGATACTATTATCTGAATACAGACGGCAAGATGCAGACCGGATGGCTCACCGACTCCAACGGCAACAAATACTATATGTCGCCAAGCACCGGAGGCATGACAGCCAACAACTGGAGAGAGATTGACAATTATTGGTATTACTTTGACGCCTCTGGTCATCGGTGTACCGGGTGGCTGAACCTGAGCGGCGTATACTACTATCTGGATCCGGCCAATGACGGAAAGATGGTAGCGAACACCACGAAGACGATCGACGGCATCAGCTACTCCTTCAACGCGAAGGGCGAATATTATGTCGCAAACAACGCTTATGCGGCATCGCCAGGCGGAACCTCCGGCAACGTGACGACCGGCGGCCCAGGCAGCACGACAGGAACCGTGACAGGCGGCCCGGGTACCACCACAGGGACAGTCACGGGAGGTCCGGGCACTTCATCATCATCCTACGGTCCCGGCACTGTGTCCGGCAACACTTCGAGCGCGTCGGGAAATACAAATACATCCCCCGGTCCGGGCGGCAGCTCCTCAGGCCAGAGCCTTCAGGCGGGGATGACCGGAAGTCCGCCGCCAGCGCCGTAAATCGTAAATCTATCGTTGATTATAATTCTACAACCGTTTATGAAAAATCAGGCGTCTGACCCGCAAGATGGGCCAGACGCTTTTCTCTATCCTGTACTCTCTCTTCTGCTTTCGCTTCCCCTGTTCTAATAGAACAGCCGGTTCACCGCGCTGAAAATACCCCGCAGGGACGAACGGGTGATATTGGAGCTGATTCCCACGCCGTACGTGGCCTTTCCGGTCTTCACATCCATCAGATGAATGTAGGAGGCGGCCTGCGCGCCGGAACCGGAAGTCAGGGCATGTTCATTATAATCCAACACTTTGATCTCAATGCCAAGCTCCTGCTCAAGTCCGTTTCTCATTGCATCAATAGGACCGTTGCCCACACCCTCAAACGTCTTTTCAATGCCGTGATTCGTATATGTGACAGAAACGAGGGTTGCAAAACCGCCATCTGCCAGTTCCGTATCATGAATCTGACATTTCCGGAAATGCATCGGCTCCTTGCGTTCCGTGTAATTGTTGCGGAACTCTTCCATAATCCGCTCCGGAGCAACTTCGCCCTGCTTTTCAGAAATCTTCTGAATCACATCCGCGAACTCCTTGTGCATGCCCTTGGGCAGCCTGAAGCCATAGAAGGTATCCATGACAAAGGCCACGCCGCCCTTACCGGACTGACTGTTGATTCGCACGATGGGCTCGTAGACACGGCCGATATCGGACGGATCAATAGGCAGATAAGGAACCTCCCAGTACTCCCCGCCGCGCTCCTTGAGAGCCTGCATCCCTTTATTAATCGCATCCTGATGGGAACCGGAAAAGGCGGTGAATACCAGCTTTCCGGCGTAAGGATGCCGGGGATCAATGGTCATCTTCGTACAGCGCTCATAGACTTCCGCGATCGCGCGGACATCCTCCAGCTCCAGCTTCGGGTCAATTCCCTGGGAAAACATATTATAAGCCAGGGTCAGGATATCCACATTGCCAGTGCGCTCTCCATTGCCGAACAGAGTGCCTTCCACACGGTCCGCTCCGGCCATCAGGGCCAGCTCCGTCGCAGCGACGCCGGTTCCGCGGTCATTATGCGGATGGAGGCTCAGCACGATACTGTCACGATTCTTAAAATGGGTGCTCATCCATTCAATCTGATCCGCGTAGACATTGGGCGTAGTCATCTCGACCGTGGACGGCAGATTAAAGATGATGGGGCGCTCCGGCGACGCCATTCCCCAGGTATCCATAACCGCCTCACAGACCTCCAGCGCATAATCCAGTTCGGTGCCGGTGAAGCTCTCCGGAGAATACTCCAAAAGCAGATCACCATCATAATGCTCGGCATACTGACGCACCATCTCCGTGGCGTCTGTCGCGATCTTCTTAATCTCATCCTTATCCTTATGGAACACTACGTCGCGCTGCAGAGTGGATGTGGAGTTGTAAATGTGGAAAATAACCTTCTTGATGCCCTCAATGGCCTCAAAGGTACGCTTCAGCAAATGCTCGCGGCACTGCACCAACACCTGAATGCGCACATCATCGGGGATGAGCTTCCGCTCCACCAGCTGGCGAAGAAAATCATACTCAATCTGGGACGCGGCCGGAAATCCAACCTCAATCTCCTTAAATCCCAGTTTAACCAGCATATTGAAGAACTCAATCTTCTCCTCGACCACCATCGGCTCAATCAAAGCCTGGTTGCCGTCGCGCAGATCAACGCTGCACCAGATCGGCGCCTTATCGATGATCTTATTCGGCCATTGACGCTCGGGATAATCTACGGCGGGTACATGTTTATATCTCTTATAATTTAACATAATTGATCCTCCTTCTTGTGCGGCTCAGAACAGCCTTATCCATTCTCAATCAAAATATCACTCTGTCATCAAAATCACAAATCCTGCGACAAGCCGCACAGTCGGTAGATCACGCTATATTTTCTGATTATGTTCAGTTTCGCCTTGCTCACTGGGCCAGCCCCATCTCTCATCATCCCTTTTCTTACACAAACTACTGATCTCCGCCCTCAAGGCGGGCTCCCGGTCAATACAGCATCAGCACGTTAATAGCCCGCTGTATTGCGCGTTTTCACATTATAGCACAGTTATTTTTATCTGGCAAGATTTTTATTGCGGCAACTTAGTCGGCAAACTTAACCGGTAAACTTGGCCAGTAAAACCCAGCGGCAGCTTAGCCGATGAACTTAGCCGCCAGCGCAAACAATAACGCTGCCAGCGCGGCCAGACCCGCGGAAGAGGCTTAAGCGGTCTCGCCCATCTTTGCCAGCCGCGCCGCCTGATCCGCGGAAATCAGATTATCCAAAAGCTCCTGAATATCACCGTCCATAATCGAATCGATCCGGTACAGCGTCAGTTTAATCCGATGATCGGTAACGCGCCCCTGCGGGAAATTATAGGTACGGATTTTCTCGGAGCGGTCGCCGGTGCCAATCTGGCTGCGGCGCGCCTCCGCCTCGGAATTCTGCCGCTTTTCCAGCTCCATATCATAGAGCTTGGAACGAAGCAGGCGGAACGCCTTCTCCTTGTTCTGCAGCTGGGATTTCTCCGTCTGGCTGTAGATCACGATTCCGGTAGGAATGTGCGTCAGACGCACGGCGGAATCCGTCGTGTTGACACACTGGCCGCCGTTGCCGGATGCGCGCATCACGTCAATGCGGCAGTCCTTCATGTCAATCTGTACGTCCACATCCTCGGCCTCCGGCATCACCGCAACGGTAGCCGTCGAAGTATGAATGCGGCCGCCGCTCTCGGTCTCAGGCACGCGCTGGACGCGATGAACGCCGCTCTCATATTTCAGCTTAGAATAAGCGCCCTTGCCGGTGACCATGGCCACAACTTCCTTGAAACCGCCGATACCGCTCTCATTCAGGCTTACGATCTCCACCTTCCAGCGATTTCTCTCCGCATAATTGGCGTACATCCGGTAAAGCTCCGCCGCGAACAGCGCGGCCTCCTCGCCCCCGGCGCCGGCACGGATTTCCAAAATAATGTTCTTATCATCGTTAGGATCCCGGGGCAGGAGCAGAACCTTTAACCTCTTCTCCAGATCCGCGATGCGCTCCTTGGCATCCGCCAATTCCTCCTTGGCCAGCTCACGCATTTCCTCATCGCTCTCCTCGTCGAGAAGAGCCAGACTTTCCGTCACGTCCTGGTTTGCTTTCTTATATTCTTTATAGGTGTCCACCAGCGGAACCAAATCCGCCTGTTCTTTCATCAGCTTCCGGAAACGATTCTGATCCTCCGTAACGGAAGGGCTGTTCAGCTCCTGCATCAATTCCTCATAGTGGATCAAAATATCGTCCAAACGGTCAAACATAATCATTCCTCCTGACTCTGCGAATCTGCCGTCCCTGTCTGCGCGCCTGCCCAAACACGCTGCCGCAGCCGGCGCTGTTCTTAAAACGAACAGTTCAAAAGCGGGCCATATGCCCGCACCACACGGTCCAGGCCGGACAGATCCTTAAAAACCTCTATATGGGTAAATCCGGCCGCAGAAAGCAGCTTTCTCACCGCCTCGGCCTGATCCCAGCCAATCTCCAGATAGACGGACGCACCCGGATTCAGCCTTTTCGGTGCTTCGGCAGCGATCCTCCGGTAAAACGTCAGCCCATCCGCCGCGCCGTCAAGCGCCATACGGGGCTCATGGTCGCGAACCTCCGGCTGAAGTCCGTCAATCTCCGCGGACGCAATATAAGGCGGATTGGAAACCAGTATATCATAACGGTTTCCCTGCGGCAGCGCCTCAAAGAGATCGCCGCGGCACAGCCGGAACCGTCTGACGCCTTCCGGCAGCCTTCCTGCCCCCTGCGTCATATCGTCCCGACAGGCGGATGCCGGAATTGCCGCGTCGGATCCGGGGGATGCCGTCTCAACCCGCCAGCCGTCCCCCAGCAGCCGTCTCGCGTTCCGCTCCGCAACCGCCAGCGCTTCCGCCGATAAATCTGCCGCCGTCACATCAAAATATCCGCCCCGGACAGCCAGACTGACAGCGATACAGCCGGAACCGGTACACAAATCCAGGAGCTTTCTGTCCGGGTTTGACTGCTCCGCCAGCACCAGTTCCGCCAGCGCCTCCGTGTCCTGCCGCGGAATCAGCACATGCTCATCGATTTGGAAAGTCAATCCCATAAATTCCTGACATCCCAGAATCTGCTGCAGCGGAATGCGGGCCGCGCGCCGATGAATCATCTCGCCATAGCGCGCCGTACAGCCGTCTCGCCGGTCAGCGCCTTCACCGGCAGCCGGCATTTCAGCCGCCGCCGGACTCACGGCGATGCTCAGGTCTGTGTCCCACGCGCCGTCTTCCTTCGGAAGCGGCTGCATCCTTTCCATCAGATAGCGCGCCTCATCAAGCCCAAATGCCTCCAGAAGAAGTCTGCGGGCATCCAGGCGCGCCTCCGGGACGCCGGCCATCGCCAATATCCGCGCCCCTTCCGTCTCCAACTGATAAAGCGTCATCTCCGGCTCCCCATTTCCGTCAGGTATCCGGCGCCGCGCCAAAATTCTCCGCCAGATATCCTCGCCAGTCAAAGACCGCCTCCACAGCGGCGATCGCCACCTCAATCATACTGTCGTCCGGTTCCTTGGTCGTCATATTCTGCATCCAAAGTCCCGGCTTACTCAGAATATTCACAATAACGTTATCGCTGCGTCCGGCCAGCCGCAGAAATTCATAGGAAATCCCCGCAATCACCGGAATCAGCACAATCCGGCTGACCAGTTTCATCAGAAATCCGTCCACACGCACCATCATGAGCACGACAATACTGATCAGCATGACGATGATCAGGAAGCTGGTTCCGCAGCGCTTGTGCTGCTTGGAGCTGCCGCGTACATTATCCACATTCAGCTCCAGACCATGTTCAATGCAGTTGATGCACTTATGCTCCGCCCCGTGATACATATAGGTCCGGCGGATATCCTCCATATTCGAGATCAGTTTGATATATATGATAAAAATAGCCAGCCGCAGAAGGCCCTCAAAAAACGCCATGAGCGCGTCTGACGGAACCAGCGGTTTCAAAAGTCTGCTGAGACCAAGCGGCAGCACCATAAAAATCAGCACAGCCGCAATTACGGAAAACACCATGACTGCCGGCATCAGATATTTCTCAAGCTTCTCCCCAAATACCTTATCAAGCCACAGCTCGAACCGGCTGGGCTGCTCCTCTGTCTCATCATCTTCAAAAAAGCTGGCGGACAATGTCAGCGTCCGCATACCAAGAATTAAGGAATCCGCGAAATTAAAGATTCCCCGGATAAACGGCAGAGAAAACAGCTTCACCTTCTCGGTAATGCTGACATAGCTGTTTTTCACCACCTCAATCTCACCGTCCGGCTTACGAACCGCTACCGCGTAATCATCCTTATTCTTCATCATAATTCCTTCGATGACGGCCTGACCGCCAATGCCGGAATATTTCATATACAGCCCTTCTCCCTTCCCGCAGGCCCCTCAGACGCCTGCCGGCACTCATGTATACTACGCGCCACTGCCATTAAAAAACGCAAAAACAGGGCGAGCCTCAGTGGAATCCCACTCAGTCTCAACCCTGTTCCCTGTACGTCGGCTAATTCGCTGCGTTCAGACCATACTTGCGGTTAAACTTATCGATACGTCCGCGGGCCGCAGCAGCCTTCTGCTGGCCTGTATAGAATGAATGGCACTTGGAGCATACCTCTACATGGATCTCCGGCTTCGTGGAACCAGTTACAAACTCATTCCCACAGTTGCAGGTAACCTTGGCCTGATAATACTTCGGATGGATTCCTTCTTTCATCTCAATCACCTCTCTCAAACTTGTCTTCTTCTATGCAATCGTGATATAAAAATCACTTCTCTACATCCGTATCGCAGAGAAGAACGAAATTTGCTCGCTCCCTGCTTCTGCGGAACAGCCTACTTAGTATAACATACACCGGACAAATATGCAAGTATTAAATTTGGAAAAAGATTTCTAGAAAAACCGTATCTTTTTCGCCATCTCAATGAATTCCCGGTTGGTCCGCGTCTTCGCGAAAAGGTCCAGGATCCGCTCTACCGCCTCCTCTGGCTTTAAACCGTTCGTAGCCTTGCGGACAATGTCCACAGCCTCCTGTTCCTCGCGCGTCAGAAGCAGATGATCATTGCGTGTGCCGGATTTCAGAATATCGATGGCCGGGAAAATCCGCTTCTCCGATAATTTACGGTCCAAAACCAGCTCCATGTTGCCGGTGCCCTTAAATTCCTCGTAAACCACATCGTCCATGCGGCTTCCCGTATTGACCAGCGCCGTAGCCAGGATTGTCAGGCTGCCGCCCTCCCGCATGTTGCGGGCGGCTCCAAAGAAGCGCTTAGGCATATGCAGCGCAGCCGGATCCATACCGCCTGAAAGCGTGCGTCCGCTGGGCGGAACCACGATATTGTAAGCGCGGGCCAGACGTGTGATGCTGTCAAGAAGAATGATCACATCACGGCCGTGTTCTACCAGGCGGCGCGCGCGCTCCACAACCATCTCAGACACTCTCTTGTGACGTTCCGGCAGCTCGTCAAACGTAGAATAAATGACTTCCACATTTTTGCCGATCACGGATTCCTTGATATCCGTGACCTCCTCAGGACGCTCGTCGATCAGAAGAATGATCAGATGCATGTCCGGATGATTGGTCGTAATCGCCTGGGCCACCTGTTTCAGAAGCGTCGTCTTGCCGGCCTTCGGAGGCGATACAATCATTCCGCGCTGTCCCTTGCCGATAGGCGCCAGAAGATCCAGCACGCGCATCGCCGTGGTGTTGGGCCTGCCCGGAGTTTCCATATGAAGGCGTTCATTGGGGAAAATGGGGGTCAGCTTCTCGAAGCTGGGACGCTTCTCAATCACGGACGGCGGATAACCATTGATCGTCCGCACATAAAGAAGGGCGGCAAATTTCTCCGATGCGGTTTTGATCCGACGGCTCCCTACCAGAATATCGCCGGTCTTCATGTTAAAACGGCGGATCTGAGACGGAGCCACATAGACGTCGTTCTCGCCAGGCAGGAAATTCTCACAGCGAATGAAACCGAAGCCATCCGGCATAACCTCCAGAATTCCGTTGGCCTCGATACCGCTGTCCAGCTCGACAATATCCTGAGCCGTCTGATCCGGAAACTGCGCCTGAATCTGCGGTGTAATGCTGGATAAAGGCACCTTGGGCGCATCTGACCGGGGCGCTTCCGGTACGCCGAACTCCTGCGGCTGTACCTGGCGGGACACCTCAGAACGGGCCGGCTGCGCCGAACGGGGCATATCGTTTCTGGCGGCCGGGGACGAGGCGCGGGACGAATCTGTCCTTACCCCGGAGGAATTATAACCATAAGACTGTCTGTTGTTATAGGCGGAACGGCCGGCAGAACGCTGCTGGCGCCCTTCATTTCCAATTCTCCGATAATTCTCTCGCGGCGTATCAGAACGGCCGGAAGAAGCCGGCTGCTCTGTCAGCGGGGCCGTCTCCTGTGAAGAAGCGGAAGTCTCCCGTACCGCTGAGATCCCTGCAGACGCTCCCGCATTCTCGTACGCGGGTTCCGCAGTTTCCGTCATGACAGCCGTATCCGGTTCTTCCGCAAATGCCTGTCCCGTCTCCCGCTGCGCGCTGGCTTCTTCCATCTCCTTTGCCTTTGCACACAGCAGTTCAATCAGATCATCCTTTCTCATGGTGCTGACGCCCTTCATGCCCTGGGATTTGGCAATGGCTTTCAGCTCCGTCAAAGGTAATGTCTTTAATTTTTCCCGCATATCCTACTCTCCTTCTCGATTGGTTCCGTTGTCATCCTGGGGTTCTATAACGAATCTGCGAATAACGAAATGGATAAAGATCCTTGATGAGCTTATTATAACGCGCTTTTGCGAAAAAGGGAAGCCCAATTTCAACAAATTATTCCACCAAAAGCTCATCAACCGTAACAAACTCATATCCTGCCGCCATAAGATCATCGACAATGCGCAGCGCCGCGTCGACCGAAGTCTCATAGACGTCGTGAAGCAGAATAATGCTTCCGTTTCCTACATGATTTTTCACATAGCGGACGATATCAGAAGCGTCCTGACTCTTCCAGTCCAGCGGATCCAGATTCCACAGGGCCACAGTCATAGGAACCAGCGAATCCAGCTCCTCGTTCCAGGAACCGTATGGCGGACGGATGTATGCCGGCTCCGCGCCGGTGATCGCCGCAATCTTCTGGTTGGTATACGCAATCTGTTCGCAGGCTGTCCGGGCATTTTCCGCCGTCAGCTGCATATGGCTCTGGCTGTGGTTGCCGATGAGATGTCCTTCTTTCTGCATTCTGCGGACAATCTCTTCGTTTCCGTCAATATTCTGTCCGATCAGGAAGAAGGACGCGAGAACCCCCCGCTCTTTTAAGCCGTCCAAAAGCCGCGGCGTGCAGACCGCATGCGGACCGTCGTCAAAGGTCAGCGCAACCGTTCCGGCGCTGCCTGCCTTAAGAGAGCCGCCTTCCAAAGATGCCGAAGCCGCGACTTCCGCCTGCGCGGCAGAGAGCGCTCCCGAATGCTCCATTCTGTCTGTCCCCGGTTTCTCTGAACGCATATTGAAACAGAAATCCGCCGCCAGAACCAGCGCCAGAATTCCCCAGAACCAGACTGCCAGTCTGCGGCCCACAAACCATCTCCGCCTGTTCATAAACTCTCCCGCACATCTCCATCGTAACTATGATATGCATAACAGGGACCGGATAGAACACGCGGTCTGAAAAAAGGCAAAAAAAGAGCGTCCTCCGCAGAGCGACGCCCCTTCTGGTTGTGCAATAGACCGATGTCAGATCGCCTTTACGTTCACAGCCTGCATGCCGCGGTTTCCCTCAGCCATGTCAAAAGTAACCTTCTGGCCATCTTCCAGAGTCTTGTAGCCTTCTGCCACAATGCCGGAGAAATGCACGAACACTTCCTCACCGGTCTCGTCGTTGGTGATGAAGCCATAACCCTTCGTCGCATTAAACCACTTTACTGTACCCTTGTTCATACTGGTACACCTCCTATCAAATAGTGCGCATTTCTCCTGAAAAAAATTCACATATTTTTGTAAAACAGTTGAACGCCAACTGACTTACAAAAATATGTGAATCAATAGATCATTCAAAATACAACTTGACAATAGCATAAAATTTTTGTTCTGTCAAGCGTCTGTTTTCAATTCCGAAGTTTCGGAAAATTCGGAAAAAGCTGCCTTTTTATGCGTCCCGCAGTGTCCGTTCAGAAGATTCTCCGGGATTCTGACGAATTGTGCCTTCACGGTGCTTTTTGTTTTGAAAAATGCCGGGACTGCTCCATCGCTCTGAGCAGCCCCGGTCTGTCAAATCTTAAGTGCACGCCAAACGGTGAGCAGATTACTTCAGCGTAACCTTCGCGCCCTCGGCCTCCAGCTTGGTCTTCAGTTCCTCGGCCTCTTCCTTGGAAACGCCGGTCTTCACGGCCTTCGGAGCGCTGTCTACTACATCCTTGGCTTCCTTCAGGCCCAGGCCGGTAGCCTCACGGACAACCTTAATTACCTTAACCTTGTTCGGACCAACCTCAGTCAGCTCAACATCGAATTCTGTCTTCTCTTCTACTTCCTCAGCTGCCGGGCCAGCCGCCGCTACAACGACGCCTGCTGCCGCAGACACACCAAACTCTTCCTCGCAGGCCTTTACCAGCTCGTTCAGTTCCAGAACAGATAACTCTTTGATCGCTTCGATAAACTCAGCAGTTGTTAACTTTGCCATTTTGATTTCCTCCGTTATTATTTTCTAAAAATGATAAATATGGTTGCTTCTTGTTTTGTGCTGCTTATTCTGCGCTGGCAGCGGGAGCGCTGTCCTTCTCGGCGATCTGATTCAGAACGCGGGCCAGGTTTGCAATCGGGGACTGCATACTTCCAAACAGACGTCCCAAAAGGACTTCCCTGGACGGGATCGTAGCAATCGTCTGCATGCCCTTCGCATCATAGTAAGTTCCTTCGACGACGCCGCCCTTGATCTCCAGGGCCGGGGTCTTCTTGCCGAACTCAGCCAGAATTCTGGCCGGAGCCGTAGCATCCGTCTTGGACACGGCCATGGCGGTCGGGCCCTCCAGAACCGGGCCAAGCGCCTCGAACGGAGTGTCCTTCGCCGCAAAGCGGATCATGGTGTTCTTGTAGACCTTATAGGTGACGCCGGCCTCACGAAGCTGTTTGCGCAGCTGCGTGTCCTGCTCCACGGTCAGTCCACGATAGTCCACCAGAACCGCGGTCTGGGCACCGTCAAAAAGACCGGCGATCTCCTCCACGACTGGCTGCTTTAATTCCACTTTTGCCATGAATGGTTTACCTCCTTGTTTTATTTAAGAAGTATTGAGAGGCCGCGCAGAAAGCGCTCTCCGGCGCCTTCTCCTGCATACTGACTAGTAAAAAAGCCGCTCCATCCAAAGACGGAGCGACTCAAAACATACACTTGCGTGAAGTATCAGTCCTCGGCAGGCGTATTCAACTTATGCCTTACGGCACCTGCTGTCTTCGGCTTTCAATACCTTGCGTATTATAACATATCTATATCCGGACTGTCAACCGGAAAGTAAGGCAACCGCATTGCTTAGCTAACAAACTTCGCTACGTTCAGTCTGATTCCCGGGCCCATGGTGGTAGTAATCGTGGCGCTCCGGATAAACTGGCCTTTAAGCGCGGCTGGTCTTGCCTTCAAAATTGCGTCCATAAGCGACTGGAAGTTGTCCGCCAACTGCTCCTCTGTGAAAGAGGCTTTACCCACTGGCACATGGATAATATTTGTCTTATCAAGACGGTACTCTACTTTACCGGCTTTGATATCATTGATCGCCTTGGTCACGTCCATGGTGACGGTTCCGGCTTTCGGGTTCGGCATCAAGCCCTTCGGGCCCAGGATACGGCCAAGACGGCCAACCACGCCCATCATATCGGGTGTTGCTACGACAACGTCGAAATCAAGCCAGCCTTCCTTCTGGATCTTCGGGATCAGTTCCTCGCCGCCTACATAATCGGCGCCGGCAGCCTGAGCCTCGTCGATCTTGGCGCCCTTGGCAAACACCAGGATCCGGACGGTCTTGCCTGTTCCGTGGGGCAGTACGACGGCGCCGCGGACCTGCTGATCTGCGTGACGTCCGTCACAGCCCGTACGAAGATGAACCTCTACGGTCTCGTCAAATTTAGCAACAGCCGTTTTCTTAACCAGAGCGATCGCTTCCGCGGTATCGTACTGCGTCGTGCGGTCTACCAGCTTCGCGGCCTCAGCGTATTTCTTTCCTCTTTTCATTTCAATAAACCTCCTTGTGGTATTGTCGGGGATTGCCCTCCCACGAATGTTCATTCCTTTTCCGCGTCCGCGGCATAATTACGGTTCTACTGTGATACCCATGCTTCTCGCGGTTCCGGCGATCATGCTCATCGCTGCTTCCACGCTTGCGGCATTCAAATCCGGCATCTTAAGTTCCGCAATCTTGCGGAGCTCGTCTTTGGAAATGGATGCTACCTTCGTCTTATTCGGCGTACCGGAACCGGACTTGATATTGCAGGCCTTCTTCAGAAGCACCGCTGCCGGCGGAGTCTTCGTGATAAAGCTGAAGCTTCTGTCCGCATAAACCGTGATGACCACCGGGATGATCAGATCGCCCTGGTCAGCGGTTCTGGCGTTGAACTCCTTCGTAAACTGCACGATGTTCACACCGTGCTGGCCCAGCGCAGGACCTACGGGCGGAGCCGGCGTCGCCTTGCCGGCCGGGATCTGTAATTTGATGTAACCAGTTACTTTCTTTGCCATAATCAGGCACCTCCTAAATATTGTGGTAATGTCGGGGATATCCCTCCCACTTGTTACAGTTACAGCTTTTTCAATTCTGTGAATGCCAATTCAACCGGAGTCTCGCGGCCAAACATCTCGACATTGATCGTCGCGGTCTTCTTATGCTCATTAATCGCACGGATCGCGCCGACGGTATCTCTCCAGGCGCCGGAGGTAACTACCACCGTATCTCCCACCTCGAAATCCACCATGAAACCTCTGCCCATAAAGCCAAGACTCGTCATCTCATCTTCAGACAGCGGAACCGGCTTGGAGCCCGGACCGACAAAGCCGGTGACCCCGCGGGTGTTGCGCACCACATACCAGGTGTCATCATTCATGACCATGTGGATGAGTACGTATCCGGGGAACATCTTCTTATCGACCGCCTTCTCCACCCCGTTTTTGATCTCTACGACCGACTGCATGGGGACGGACACCTCCAGGATCTGATCCTGAAGGCTTCGGTTCTCGATGGTCTTTTCAATATCGACTTTTACTTTGTTCTCGTATCCTGAATAGGTATGCACCACATACCAGTTCGCCTCTGCCATATGACTCACCTTTGCCTTACTACAGAATGAAGCTAAGACCGAATTTAATCACCAGGTCCAGGATCGCAATGATCAGACCCAGAGCAACAGAACAGGCCAGTACAGCCGCTGTCTCTTTGCCGACCGTCTCACGGTCAGGCCAGACAATCTTGCTGAATTCCGTCTTCACGCCCTTGAAAAAACTCTTCTTCTGCGTATTTTCCTTGTTCGCTGTCTTCTCCATAATCTTCACGTCCTTTACTCAAAATGATTACTTCGTCTCTTTGTGCAAAGTATGTGTCTTACAGAATCTGCAGTACTTCTTGGTCTCCATCCGGTCCGGATGAGCCTTTTTGTCCTTCGTCATGTTGTAGTTCCGCTGTTTGCACTCCGTACATGCCAGTGTAATTCTTGTGCGCACGACTTCCACCTCCGCTTTCTCGTAGTCTGCTTCCGGTCTTTCTTCCGGCACCAACCGCAAAATTAGTGCAAAAAAAAAGACCTCTTCTTCCATTCGCTTAACTACTATAACATAGAATGGAAGCCGCGTCAATCCTTTTCTTCGCCGTTTTCGCCGTTTTCGGCCCTTTTCGCAGCTTTTTCAGGCTCTTTCCGCAAAGACGCCTCCCGGACCAGGGGCGTTTATCAAACGCGGGGCTTCCCCATAAATCCCAGGAACCCCCGTCACGCGCCCCGTCCGATACAGATCGTCAGCCCATAGACCTTCCGCGCCCCCATAGAGACAAGAATGCGGGCGCAGGCTTCCAGCGTACTGCCGGTGGTATAAATGTCATCCACCAACACAACGATCCGCGCGCCTTCCGGCAGACGTCCGGCTTCAAAGGCCTGCTGAAGATTGCGGAGACGCTCGGCGGAACCCAGTTCCTTCTGCGGCAACGTCTTCTTGGTGCGGAGGAGAGCTTCCGGGCAGACCGGAAGCCCCAGTATTTTCCCGATTCGCTCCGCCAGAAGCTCCGCCTGATTGTAACCGCGCTGCCTCAGCCGCGTCGGATGAACCGGCACCGGCACCAGGCAGTCCGGCTCCAGCCGCGCAAGCTGCCTGCCATAACGGCGGCAGATCGCGCCGGCATAAAAATCCAGGTATTCTCTCTTATTTTTGTACTTGATAGCCGCCATGGACCGGCTGGCGGCCGCATTGTAATTCATCAACGCGAAATTGCGCCGAAACGTCTTCGGCCGCCGCATACAATCGCCGCAGAGTTCGCGGGAAGCCGCTTCCAGCTCTTTTCCGCAGACCGCGCAGACCGGCTGACGAACCGGCGAAAGCTCCTTCACACATCCCGGGCAGATCAGACCGCCCCGCGGCAGAACGATTCCGCCGCAGACCGGACAGCGCCGCGGAAATAAAAGGCTCACAAGCGTCTCTCCCCATCCGGCCGCCATTTTTCCTTCTCCCATAAATTCCCCTCGTTTCCACTCATCAGCCGTTTTCGGATAACGGCTTCTTCCGGACGGCAAACTCACTCCGGAATCTCTAAAATCCGCTCACATAGCCCGCTGTAGCGCCTTTGCTCCATCTGGTTGTCCGCCATGCTCTGGAACGCCCCCGGCACGCCCACCAGACAGACGCACGTGCGGGCACGCGTCACCGCCGTGTAGATCAGATTGCGGGTCATCAGCATCCGCGGGCCGCTGTGAACCGGAATAATCACTGCCGGATACTCGCTGCCCTGCGACTTGTGAATCGTCACCGCGTAAGCCAGCTCCAACTCTTCCAGCTGGCCAAACTCATACTCAACCATGCGGCCCTCGTCAAACTCAACCGTCATGGTCTCCACAAACGTATTGATTTCCCGAATAATCCCCATATCTCCATTGAAAACACCCATACCGGTATCCACAGGAATCCCGAAGCGATTGCGCACTTCCCATCCGATCTGGTAATTATTCCGAATCTGCATCACCTTATCTCCCTCCCGGAAGATCACGCCGCCCGTCTCCTTCTCCGCCTTTTCCTCAGACGGCGGATTTAAGCGGGCCTGGAAAATGGAATTGAGTCTCTCCACCCCCAGCGCCCCCCTGCGCATCGGAGTCAGAATCTGAATATCCAGCGGATCCGCATGGACATAAGCGGGCAGCTTTTGCGTCATCAGGGTAAGCATGGCGCCGATAATGGCGTCCGGCGTATCGCGGCGGATAAAGAGGAAATCCCGGCTCCGCTTTGTCAGATCCACCGGCTGCCCTGCGTTGATCCTGTGCGCATTGACAACAATATCGCTCTCTGCCGCCTGACGGAAGATCCGGGTCAGCATAACCACCGGGTAACGGCCGGAGCGGATGATGTCCTTCAGGACATTGCCCGGCCCCACAGAAGGCAGCTGATTCACATCGCCCACAAGAATCAGGCGGGTTCCTACGTTCACCGCCCGCAGAAGCGACTGCATCAGCTGTATGTCCACCATAGACGTCTCATCAATAATGATTACATCCGCATCCAGCGGATTCTCCTCATTTCTCTCAAACCGCAGAGAAAAGGATTCGTCCCCCTCCGGGTTGCCGCTCATCTCCAGCAGACGATGAATCGTCTTCGCCTCATAGCCTGTGGCCTCGGTCATGCGCTTCGCGGCGCGGCCGGTCGGAGCGGCCAGCAGAACCTCCATCTTCTCCATCTCAAAATACCGGATAATCGCATTGATTGTCGTCGTCTTTCCGGTACCGGGACCGCCTGTAATAATCAAAAGCCCGCAGTTCACCGCTTCCTCCACCGCGCGGGCCTGCAGCGGATCCAGTTCCATACCGGTCTGCTCCGTAATCCGGTTCAGGCGGTCGCGGATATCCTCCGCGGGGGTATTCCCCCTGATATTCAGGTCGTGAAGCATCCGGGCCGTATTCAGTTCCATGTAGTAATATGCGGACGCATAGACCGCCTGCTCCGCTTTTACGACAATTCGGCGATCCATCTGCAGATCCATCAGATGCTTTTCCATATTTTCGATCGGCACCATAAGAAGCTCGGACGCCTGACGCAGCAGCTCCTCCTTCGGAAGATATGTATGTCCCTGCCCGGCCACGTGCAGAAGCGTATAAAGAAGACCCGCCTTGATCCGATAATCGGAATCAGCCATAATACCGACGCGCCGGGCAATCTCATCCGCCATCTTAAATCCGACGCCCGGGATATCATCCGCCAGACGGTATGGATTCTCCCGAATAATACCATACATTTCCAGGCCGTATTCCCGATAGATCTTCGCCGCCAGATTCATGGAAACGCCGTAGCCCTGCAGAAAAATCATGGCCTGCCGCATATCCTTTTTCTCTTCCATCTGCTCCGAGATCGCCATAGCCATGCGCTCACTGATTCCCTTAATCTCTGCCAGCCGTTCCGGCTCCTCTTCGATCACCCGAAAGGTATCTGCCTTAAACCGGCGCACGATCCGTGCCGCAAGCGCCGCGCCGACCCCTTTAATGGCGCCGGAGGCCAGGTATCGTTCCATGGCCGCCGCATCCTCAGGCGATTTTATCTCGTAGGATTCCACAGAAAGCTGCTCCCCATAGACCGGATGTTCCGTCATGGTTCCCACAGCCTCGATCATCTCGCCTTCGCCTATGTAATGGAAAGTACCGACCAGAACGTACTCCTCGCCATCAGAGGAAACCTCCAGCACCGAATAGCCGTTTTCTTCATTTCGGTATTTTATTTTCTCAACAAAACCGGTAACTGTGGCCATACTATCCCTTCCCGCTTCCAGACGCCCCATACCGCAAAGGACAAAGCCGTCTTTCCTCTTTCCGCACGCCGATACAGTTAAAAAAGGTATATCCGGCAGTCCATCCGGATATACCGTATTCTCTATCATTTGCAGGCTCTCTCCTCTCAGAAATCCCGCCGGTCCGTCTCGCCCCTGCCGAATTCAATGAACTTCCCGGTGCCGACGGCCACCGCGGTCAACGGGTCTTCCGCGATCATGGTGGTAATACCGGTCTTTTCCTCAATCAGCGCGTCAAGACCGCTCAAAAGAGAGCCTCCTCCGGTCAGAACAATGCCCCGGTCATAGATATCCGCGGCCAGCTCGGGCGGCGTGCGCTCCAGTACATTGTGGACAGCGTCCACAATCTGCATGGCCGGCTCCTGCAGCGCCTCCAGCGTCTCGTCGGACGTCACTACGATCGTCTTAGGCAGGCCCGTGACCAGATTGCGGCCGCGGACTTCCATGGTCAGAATCTCCGGCCGGCGATACGCGGCGCCGATATTGATCTTAATCTCCTCGGCGGTTCTCTCCCCGATAAGCAGATTATGCTTCTTGCGCATATAGCGAACCACAGCCTCGTCAAAATCATCGCCAGCCACTTTGATGGACGCGCTGACTACGGTTCCGCCGAGAGAAATCACAGCGATGTCCGCCGTACCGCCGCCAATATCGACGATCATATTGCCGCAGGCCTTGGAAATATCGATTCCCGCGCCGATTGCCGCGGCAACCGGCTCCTCAATAATCGTCACCTCGCGGGCGCCGGCCTGATAGGTGGCGTCCTCGACGGCCTTGCGCTCCACCTCCGTGGCCCCGCTGGGAATGCAGACCGCAATCCGGGGTTTGCGCAGGGTCTTTCGGCCCACCGCTTTATTGATAAAATACTTGAGCATCTTCTCAGTGACGGTGTAATCAGAGATTACGCCCTGACGCAGCGGACGGATCGCCACGATATTGCCGGGAGTGCGCCCAATCATCAGCCGGGCCTCCTCGCCGAAAGTGATGATGCGGTTCGAATCACGGTCAATCGCAACGACGGACGGTTCCTTTAAAACAACGCCTTTGCCTTTTATATATACAAGGATACTGGCTGTACCCAGATCGATTCCTATATCATTCGATATCATTATTAATTCCTCCTGAATCCTGAGTCGGTGTGTCGTCTCTATCTATCTGAAATAAAAGAATGGGCAGGTGTCTGTCTTTCATTATATACAACACGGGCCGTTTTTTAAAGGGGGTTTTTCAGGTTTTTTATCTCTGCGAATTTCTTTCTTTTTCTTTCCTTATTATTTTATACTTTTTATTCTTTTTTTATTTTGGGTACATACTTTGTACACATTTCTTGGCTATAGTATAAATGCGCTAGCTGAGAGGCTGACGCGAGACAAAGCTTTTTCATACTCATACCGGACGGTGCAAACCGTCCGGCCCCCCTAAAACAATTTCCTAAAATATACCTACCATTCCCTACGGAAAAGGTCCTGCAACAGGCAGGGCCTTTTTCGCAGTCTTCACCCCCCGCTGCCGCCTGCAAAACCAGGGGCTGCTTTGCAGCAGCCCCTGGTTATACGGATAAACAATCAATTATATCTTGTCCACCATTGCCAAAAGCGCGGAACCCAGAGCCGCGGATTTCGCCTCGGCATCCTCCAGCGAAGTCCCCTTGACACCGTAATACAGCTTGATCTTGGGCTCCGTACCGGACGGACGCACGCACAGCCAGGCGTTGTCATTCATATCGTAATAAAGCACATTGGAAGCCGGAAGTCCGGTAGGCTTTACCTCTCCGCTCACCATATCCTTCACGGTGTCCAGCTTGTAATCGCGGACGGACAGGACGGTGTAGTCGCCGACCTTAGCCGGAGCATCGTTCCGAAGGGTCTCCATGATCGTCTGGATCTTCGCCAGACCCTCGATACCGGCCAGACTGATGGACTTAACGGCGTCCTTGTAATAACCGTACTTCTCGTACATCGCCAACATGGCATCCCACAGGGTCATATTCTTCGTCTTATAATAGGCGGCGGCCTCGCAGAGGGCGACGCTGGCGCTCACCGCGTCCTTATCACGGGCATAGGTGCCGATCAGGCAGCCGTAACTCTCCTCCATGCCGAACATATAATGGCCGACGCCGGTGCGCTCCTCCTTAAGCACCTGCTGTCCGATCCATTTAAAACCGGTCAGGCATTCGACCAGCTTACATCCATAGTTTGCAGCCACAGCGTCCACCAGATTCGTGGTCACGATGGACTTGACCACCTCGCCGTCAGCCGGGATCTTACCCGCTGCCGCCTTCTGACTCAGCACGTACTCGCACAGCAGGGAGCCGGACATATTGCCGGTCAGAGAAATATACTCGCCGGATTTCGTGTCCTTTACATACACGCCAAGACGGTCAGCGTCCGGGTCGGTAGCCAGCACCAGGTCAGCGTCAGTCTTCTTCGCGATCTCAAGGCCCAGCGCAAACGCCTCCGCCGCCTCCGGATTCGGATAGCTGACTGTCGGGAATTCGCCGTCAGGCAGCTCCTGCTGCGGAACAACCTGCACATGGGTAAAGCCGATTTCCTTCAGAGCGCGTCGCACCGGAATGTTGCCTGTACCATGAAGCGGCGTGTAAACAATCTTGATGCTGTCCTGCATCTTGTCAATCGCGTCCTGATTCACTACCTGCGCTTTCACATGCGCGATATACTTGTCGTCGATCTCGGCGCCGATGACCTTGTAAAGCCCTGCAGCCTTGGCGTCCGACGCGGTCATGGTCTTTACCGTGGACAAATCCTCGATAGACAGAACCTCCTCCGTCACGCCCTTGTCATGGGGAGGCGTAAACTGCGCGCCGTCCTCCCAGTAAACCTTGTAGCCGTTATACTCCGGCGGATTATGGCTGGCCGTTACATTGATACCGGCGATGCAGCCCAGTTCACGAACCGCGAAGGACAGCTCCGGCGTCGGGCGCAGGGACTCGAACTTGTATGCCGTAATGCCGTTGGCGGCAAGCGTCCTGGCGGCCTCGTCGGCAAACTCCGGCGACATCCGACGGGAGTCATAAGCGATGGCAACACCCCTGGAGGCGCCTCCCTGCTTGATGATATAATTGGCAAGGCCCTGCGTCGCACGGCGGACTACATAAATGTTCATCCGGTTGACGCCGGCGCCAATAATGCCGCGCAGTCCGGCTGTTCCGAACTCCAGATCCATATAGAAGCGCTCTTTGATCTCCTCCTCATTATCCGCAATCGCGCGAAGCTCGGCCTTCGTCGCCTCGTCAAAATATGGATTGGTCAGCCATTCTTCGTAAATCTTCATATAATCTCTCATGATAACCGTATCCTCCTTGTTCTCCTGTCCGATTACAGCCGGCCGCCGGCCCACGCCGCGCCGCCCTTGGCTTTCATGGAATCAGTATAGCGCATTTTCAAGGAAAAAGGAAGATTTTCTCTAAAAATTTCTCCCTGTCTTCCAACTGCCGCTCCAGATTTCTCAGTTTTTCAATATTCCGCTCCGGAATCCACGCCTTATTGGCGTTAAAATAGAAATTAATCTGTTTCCAATACTTTTCCGGATAGAGAAAAAGGCAGTAGAGATGCTCTCTCTGCGCGGGAGCGATCGGCAGAATCCGGTCGTAGGCCGCAAGCATCTCCTTTCCCAGCGCTACATTCCAGTCATGCTTTTCCATGACCTTGCGCATGAAATAGTAGATATCCTCCATCTGCTCCCCAAGATGCATCCGGTGAAATTCAATGATCGCCGGCCCTTCCTCCCCCACCAGAATATGATGGTGATCCAGATTTCCATGACACAAAAACAGAGGGGCGCCGCCTTTTGCCTGCCGCAGCTGCTTCAATCCCTCGCACGCCTTCACCGCCTGTTCATAAAATATCGGATAATTGCTCAGGACGCAGCGTTCGAATTCCGTCTTTCTGTGCTTATTCTTCATATAATTGCGGGCACGCCGCAATTCCTGATTATGGCGCTCCAGCTCCTGCTCCACAGGCTCCGTCAGGATGGAGCCCAAATTCCAGTCCGGATCGGGAACAATTTCCCTCAGAATCTGATGCAGCCCCGCGATTCGGGCAACCAATGCCGTCACTTCTTTCCGGTCCCGGATGTTGCACTCCCGGTCCGCAAACCACCGTTTCAGGACATAACGGGTTCCGTCTTCTCCTACGGCAACCAGTTCCCCCTGCGATGTCCGGATATAATCATCAACGCGTTCAAATCCCTTCGCCCGAACATGGCCAAGGACCTGCGTCTCAAAATTCAGACGTTTCAGCGTCCCCCGGTACTCGGACAGCAGCACAAGGCCGATGCTGGTCGCGCAGATGCAGCCGCTGCGGCCTTTGCGCACACTCTCCACAGTCAGATCATATTGGGCCAAAATTTCCAGATATTTTTCGTTCACATCTACCCCTCCACACGGCCTGTTCATAGCTATTCTAAAGTATGTGAAAATGGGGAAGATTATAACCATAGCGAAAAAAAGGTCCTGCGGCAGTCATCTGCTGTCAGGACCAGGTATCGTTTTCATCAGTTCTTCTTTTGTGTTTTTTTCGGGGTGCTCTAACACCAGCCGGAGAAGCCGTGACAGAACCGCCCCCATTTCTTTTCCCGGCTTCATGCCGGCCGCAATCAGATCGTCGCCGCTCACCGCCAGTGTTTTCAGGGAAATACAGTCGCCGCGGGCACGGATCTGGGCGGCATCCGCCTGAATGCGCGCCAAATCGGCACGGGTCTCCGGAATCCGATCATAGCCCGCAGCTTCCGTTTTCAGCAGTATCAGATCGTCGAATAACTCCGGCGTCATACGGCTCATGACCTGCCGAAGCTCCGCCTGGGTCTCACCCAACGGCTTCCGCCACCATTCCACAAGCTCTCCTGCCGCCGAAATCGTATCGTTATCCAGTTTCAGCTCCCGCAGAATCTGCTTTGCCTCCGCCGCGTCCTGATGCCGCAAAAATGCCGCCCAGCGCAAACTTTTGCGCGCGGGAAGATGCGGACTTACCGAAATGTTCTCCGGGCTGATCTTCACAAATGTCTCCGACACATACGGCGCCGCCCCGCAGTCAAACACTCTCCGGATCTGATCCGGGTGATCCGATAGGAGAAGCTTCGTCAGCTCCATCTGAATCCGTTCCTTGCTCACATGGACAAGATTCGGGGCAAGCCTGCGCACCGCCGCCTCCGTCTCCGCCTCGATTTCAAAATCAAGCTGGGCCGCAAACCGAAGCGCCCGCAGAATCCGCAGCGCATCCTCCGTGAAGCGATCCTCCGCCCGTCCCACGCAGCGAATCAGACGCTCTTTCATATCCTGCTGCCCGCCGAACACATCCACCAGTCCGCTGATATGATTGTAGGCCATGGCGTTCATTGTGAAATCGCGCCGTTTCAGATCCTCCACCAACTCTGATGTAAACTCCACGGACTTCGGATGCCGTCCGTCCTCATATTCTCCGTCGATCCGGTAAGTAGTCACCTCATACCCGCATCTTCCGCGCAGAAGCGTCACCGTACCGTGCTGAATCCCCGTATCAATCGTTCTCCCAAAGACCGCCTTTACCTGTTCCGGTTTGGCTGAGGTCGTGATATCCCAGTCCCCCGGCTCCCTGCCCAGGAGCGCGTCGCGCACGCATCCCCCGACCACGTAAGCCTCGAAACCGTGTCTATTCAGTTTGTCGATGATCTCCTCCGCGGCGCGGGGGATGCGAATTGTCACGTCCACAGACCTGCATCCTTTCACATTCCGACTTTTCAATCAATAGGCTCTGCCCCAGTACACCATCTTCGCTGCAGGCTTGCCGCAGCAGACGCACTTATCCGACAGCTGCTCCTGCTTAAACGGCATACAGCGGGATGTCACGCCGGTATCCTCTTTGATCTTGTCCTCGCACTCCCGGCAGCCGCACCACATGGCCTTCACGAAGCCCGGCTTCTCATTGATCGTCTTCACGAACTCATCGTAGTCCACCGCCTCGTAGGTATGCGTTTCCATATGCGCCTTCGCCTTCTCGAACATATCGTTCCGGATCGTCTCAAGCAGTTCCCTGACCTTCGTCTCCAGTTCGTCCAGCGCCACCGTGATCTTCTCGTGGGTGTCGCGGCGCACCAGCACTGCCTGGTCGTTTTCAATATCCTTCGGACCGATCTCCACGCGGAGCGGAATTCCGCGCATCTCGCACTCGCTGAATTTCCAGCCCGGACTCTTGTCCGAATCGTCCACCTTCACGCGGAAGCCGGACTCTGCCAGTCTGTCTCTCAGCCCATAGGCCTTATCCAGCACGCCTTCCTTCTTCTGCTGGATCGGAATCACGATCACCTGCGTCGGCGCGATTCCGGGCGGAAGCACCAGACCGTTGTCATCGCCGTGAACCATAATGATCGCGCCGATAATGCGGGTGGAAAGTCCCCAGGAAGTCTGATGGACATATTTTAATGTATTATCCTTGTCGGCAAACTGAATCTCGAACGCCCTCGCAAATCCGTCGCCAAAATTATGGCTGGTGCCGGACTGCAGCGCCTTGCCGTCGTGCATCAGGGCTTCGATGGTGTACGTCGCCTCGGCGCCGGCAAATTTCTCCTTGTCGGTCTTGCGGCCGCGGATGACCGGAATCGCCAGAACCTCCTCACAGAAGTCAGCGTATACATTTAACATCTGCTCTGTCCGCGCCTCGGCCTCCTCAGCCGTGGCATGGGCCGTGTGACCTTCCTGCCACAAAAACTCCCTGGAGCGCAGGAACGGCCGGGTCGTCTTCTCCCAGCGCACTACCGAGCACCACTGATTATAGAGCTTGGGCAGATCCCGGTAGGAGTGGATATCATTCGCGTAAAAATCGCAGAACAGCGTCTCCGAGGTGGGGCGCACGCACATCCGCTCCTGCAGCGGCTCCAATCCCCCGTGGGTCACCCAAGCCACCTCCGGCGCAAAACCCTCTACATGATCCTTCTCCTTCTGAAGAAGACTTTCCGGAATGAACATGGGCATATAAACGTTCTCCACACCCGTCGCCTTAAAGCGGGTGTCCAGCTCCTTCTGAATGTTCTCCCAGATCGCGTAGCCGGCCGGTTTGATAACCATGCAGCCCTTAACGCTGGCATAATCGCACAGCTCCGCCTTCTTCACCACATCCGTGTACCACTGGGCGAAATCCACGTCCATGGACGTGATCGCCTCCACCAGTTTCTTGTCGTTTGCCATGATGAATTCTCCTTTTTTAATCTTGTTTTGACATTGTTTCCTACAGCCACAGGGACTCCACAATCGGTTCTGCACAGTATATCCGGCCGCCCCGAAAACGCAAAACACATGACATCGGCACTCTTTCTGCATACTGACGTAAAAGAAAAATCCGATCCCTGCGCCTTGCGGCGAGGGACCGGATCCTGAATTCTGCGTCAGTATGCGAAAATGCGCCGTCGGCGCGATCCGCTTGTTCCGGCGGTACCACCCTGATTAACCGTCCGCCGTGCCGCCCGCAAAGACATCTTCCTTTCCAGGGCGCTGCCGGCCAAACCGGTTCTCTTTTCTCCCGCTAACGCCGGGGATACGCCGCGCTTTCACACGGAGGCTCCGGGGCCGGTTCGGCTTACGGTGACATGGGAACCTTCCACCATCCGGTTCCTTCTCTGGTCATGTGCGTCGGCTTACTAATCCCTTTCAACGCCTGAATTCTATCAGTAATACGGTGATTCTACGCTATTTCCGCCGCTTTGTCAATACAGAAAGCGTTCCATTGGCACCTTTTCTGCATGGAAATACAAAAAACGCGTTACTGGCGCGTTTTTTGCATACTGACGTAAGACAAAAGCGCCGCTGCCTCTTACCCGCGGATCGCCTCCGCGATTTCCACCACCTTCTCCTCCGTCAAAATATATTTCTTATGGAAATAGAAGATCGCGATCAGCAGGCCCGCGATCGGAAGCACCGTCATCGTCAGCCGCAGTCCCATAACGGACGACGTGGCCGCCTCGACCGCAGCCGCAGTCTCCGAGGTGTCGCTGCTTAACTTTGTCACCGACAGACAGACCGCCGCGATCAGCGCCGCCGCGCCGCTTGCCAGCTTTACCACGAAGGTCTGCATGGAGAAAATCACGCTCTCGTCGCGGCGGTTATTTTTCCACTGGCCGTAATCTACGGTGTTGGCCAGAAATACGGTAGTCAGCACCGTCAGCATACCGAAGGCCACAAAGATGAAGAAGGCCGGCACGAACAGGGCGAAGATACTGGTCACATTGAGAAGCATGAAGACCAGAAGCGTCGCGTACCCCACGATCGCCAGGAAAAAGCTGAGATAAAACACCTTTATGGCGCTTAAGAACTTCCGGACCAGCGGGAACAGGATCATCATGGACAGAATCTGGATTCCTCCGCCAAAGGTATTAAACAGCGTATAACTGTTGTACCAGGCCTCGCCGCCGAAGTCATATTTGAAGAAATAGATCACCAGGTTGGAGGTGATGTACAGGGAGCAGTTGATCAGCACAATGCTGACGACGATGGTCATCGCCTGATCGTTCTGCAAAAGCGCCTTAAACATCTGGCCCACTGACGGCGACTCCACATCCACCGTGGATTTCTCTTTGATACACACACAGGTGACCGTGATGAATATAACGAATAATACCGCCAGAATCAGCGCAAACCGCGCGAAGCCCGCGCGCTCATTGCCCTGTCCCAGACTGTAAACACACTTCATCGTAATGATCGTCACAAGCGCGGAACCGACGCCCGCGCAGGAACGTCCCAGCGTGGACAGGCTCTCCCTCTCCTGTCCGCCCTCCGTGAAAGCCGGGATCATGGACCAGAACGGAATGTCCATCATCGTGTAAGTTACGCCCCAGAGAATATAGGTAATCGCCGCGTAGGCGACCAGCCCGCTGCCATTCAGGGCCGGCGGCGCCGCGAACATAAAATACAGGATCACTGCGTTCGTCACCGTACCGATCAAAAGCCACGGCCTGAACTTCCCCCATTTCGTGCGGGTCTTCGCCACGATGACCCCCATGATCGGGTCGTTAAACGCGTCGAACACCCTCGCCGCCATCAGGATCATACCCATGGCGATGGCGCTGACGCCCAGAATATCCTGATAATAGTACAGGATATAACTGGCGGACAGCATATAAACCATGTCCTTTCCCACAGCCCCCAGACCGTAGGACGCCTTCTCTTTCGCTGTCAGTTTCATCTCTGCCTCTCCTTCTTCCACACAAAAATTTGATGCGGGCCGCCGCACATACCGCAGCACAGGAACCATCTCTCCGCCACAGCGCAGGGCACTGCCGTCTCCGCATACTGTAATCAGTTTATCATATTCCCCGCCATTTGTCATCCTGAAACTGTTCGTTTGCAAATGTCAACTTTATTTTAATTATATGTTGACAATATGCGAACCGACCTGTATAATAACCATAAATGCAAACCTGACCGTAAGGAGGATTTTTAATCATGCATTCATCAGACAAAGCGACAGAAAGACCCTTTTTAAACATCCGCGAAATGACGCTCACCGCGCTCATGATCGCGGTAATCTGCATTCTGGGGCCGATTTCATTTCCTATTTCCATTTCGCCGGTTCCCATTTCCCTGGGAAGCCTGGCTATCTATCTCACCGTCTACGTGTTGGGTCTGAAGCTCGGACTTATCAGCTGCGTCGCCTATCTTCTTCTCGGACTGGCCGGACTTCCGGTATTCACTGGATTTTCCGGCGGATTTGCCAAAGTGGCAGGACCGACCGGGGGCTATATGCTTGGGTATCTGTTTCTGGCGGTCACGGAGGGCTGTTTTGTGGACCATTTTCACGGAAAGAAAGTTCCCGCGGTGACCGGCATGATCGCCGGTACTGCCCTTTTATATCTGTTCGGCTCCCTGTGGCTGGCCTATCAGATGCGTCTGACCTTTTTTGAGGCCCTGGCCATGGGAGCAATCCCGTATCTACCCGGCGACGCAGCCAAAATTGCCATCGCGCTGACGCTTGGAAGCGCGATCCGGTATACGTTAAGGCGCGGAAACCTGCTGAACTGATTTGCGGACAGGCCTGCCCATTTTTATATAAATTCCTTTATGAGAAGCGTCCCCACAGGACCCAGAAGCACGCCGGGGATACCAAAGAGCCTAAGCCCCACATAGATCGAAACCAGGGTCTCAAGAGGCGAAAGCCCCACCTTATCCCCCAACAGCTTTGCTTCCAGAATTTCCCTCAGAAAATAGCAGGCCATATAAAGTACCAGCAGAAACAGTCCCCGCCGCCATTTCCCCCGCAAAAAGCAGAACAAAGCCCATGGCACGAACACCGTCCCCGTACCAAAAAGCGGCAGCGCGTCGAGCAGCCCCAGGCCGATTCCGGCTAAAATATAATAGGGATTTTTCAGCAAAAACAGCCCTGCCGCGCACAGAAGCATTGTAAAAATCAGTATGATTCCCTGCGCCCGGAGATACGCGCGTCCGACCACCCCCAGCACCTGTCCAATCCGGGCGAACTCTTCCCGGAAGGCCGAGGCCTCCAGCCGCTGACGGATCCCGTCCATCTCCCTGACAAACAGCATCACCCCCGAAGCAAACAGAATCACGACGACGGCAAGTCCCAAGGTCTCCTGGGCCAGCGACATGGAATTTCCCATCAGATAGGGCATCATGCCCTGCTTCATCCGGTCTCCCAGTCCCAGAATCATGTCCTGGGCCAGATATACCATCGTATCTTCCTTAAGCGTCAGCCGTTCCTCCACCATATGGCACATGCCAGTGAGCCACCGGTTCAGCTGCGCCAGCCATTCCGGCATCCGTTCCATAAAGAGCATGACCTGCTGACAAAGCCGCCTCCCGCCCGCATACGCCGCAGCGCCCAGAAGACTCAGGAGCAGAACCAGCTCCAGAAGAGCTGCCATACAGGGCGACACGCCGAACTGGCGTCCGCGCCACCGAATCCGCAGCTTTTCCGAGAGCTTTTCCGCCGATGGCTTTAAGACAACGGCCGCGGCCGCCGCAAATACAAAAGGAGCCGTAAGCGGCAGTATATACTTAAAAATCAGATATACTCCCCCAGCGACTCCCAGGATTCGCAGTATTCTCTTGCCTTTATCGTCCATAATCCGAAAGTCCTTCCCCATCTGCCGGTTCTTTCCAAAGGATTCGGCAGATAAATCTTTTTAGATTATGGACGGTTTTGCCAACACTTATTCTGTCGGTTCCGATACTTTCCCGGACTGCGCAGACAGCCGTATCGGCCTAGTCAAGAACCGCCCACACAAAATCAAAGGGTCTAAGCCATACCTTCCCGTCTTTTCCCACAGGCTCATCCGTCAGCAGATCCCTTCCGGTCTCCGCCCAGTCTATGCCCTGTATCTCCCGACGGAAATTAAAGATTCCAACCAGCGTCTCCTTCTTTCCGGTTCTTTTGAGCATCAGAACGCCGTCGTTTCCGCTCTCACAGGTCTCAGCCTCCGCATGGGTCTCAAACGCCTCATGCGCCGCCCGCAGCGTCTCCAGCTTCCGAAGCGCCGTAAACAGCTGCTCCTGCACCGTACCGGGTCTGCCGATATTTTTCACCAGATTCCACTGGAACGTCCCCCTGTGAATATACCGGGAATCCATCCGCTTCTCCGGATCATCCTTATAGGTATAATCATTCACCTGGCCAACCTCGTCGCCGCTGTAGATTACCGGGATTCCGGCCTGGAACAGCATAAACGCATGCAGCATCACATCCAGACGGAGCGCCCGTTCCATGCCGTGCGCATCTCCGCAGAATCCGGCCTTCTCCACGCCGCACATGGACGCCGTCGTCCCGCAGAAACGGGCGTCGCGGGTAATCGGATCATTGTTATAAAGTTCGCCGCGGCTGAAACTGTCATCCAGCTTCCCGGTAAAGAAATCATTCAAAAACTGTTTGTGCGGCACCTGCTGCATCCCCCAGCCTGCCAGCGTGTCGTAATCCAATCCCCAACCGATATCGTCATGGCAGCGGAGGTAGTTTAAAAATGTATATTCCTGCGGCAGACGGTACACGGTATCCAGCTGCTTTTTCAAAAGCCGCACATCCTGCGTCGCCACCGTATGCCAGATCGTCGCCATCGTGGTTACATTGTAGAGCATGTGGCATTCCGGCTTCTCCACAGTTCCGAAATACGGCGCCACCTTGACCGGCTCCATGACCACCTCTCCAAGCAGGAGCGTTCCGGGGCACACCACTTCCCCGATCATGCGCATCATGCGCACCAGCGTATGTACCTGCGGCAGATTCCGGCAGGTGGTCCCAAGCTCTTTCCAGATATAGGGCACCGCGTCCAGACGGATCACATCGATTCCCAGGTTCGTCAGGAACAGATAATTATAAACCATCTCGTTAAATACTACCGGATTCGCGTAATTCAGATCCCACTGGTACGGATAAAAGGAGGTCATCACATGTTTGCCCACGTCCGGCAGCCAGGTGAAATTCCCCGGCGCCGTCGTCGGAAACACCTGGGGAACGGTTTTTTCAAACTGCATCGGAATTTCCCAGGTGTCATAGAAGAAGTACCGGTCCTGATACTCCTTCTCCCCGGCCCGCGCCCGTCTGGCCCACTCATGCTCCTCCGAAGTGTGGTTCATGACAAAATCCAGGCACAGGCTGATCCCCTGCCCATGGCACTGATCCGCCAGCTCTTCCAGATCCTCTACCGTCCCCAGCTCTTCCTGCACCTTGCGGAAATCCGCCACCGCATAGCCGCCGTCAGACCTTCCCGCCGGCGACTCCATCAGGGGCATCAGATGCAGATAATTGACGCCGCAGGATTTTACATAATCCAGATGCCCGGCCACGCCTTTTAAATTTCCGGCAAACTGCCCTACATACATCATCATGCCCAGTATGCCGCTTCCCCGGAACCACTCCGGATCCGCCTCCCGCTTCGCATCAAGGGTTTTCAGAGAAACCTTTCTGGCGTCAAAAAATCCCTTCAGGTTTTCGCAGAGTTCGATAAAACGGGTCTCGTCATTATATAATTCCATGTAAAGCCATTTCAGCTCATCGTAATGCTTTGCCAAACGCTCTTTGAAAATGTCCTTCTTCTCCTCCACGTTTTCACTTCCTCAAAATTGATATTTCTGCAATTCTATCATTTTGTTCCGGGACTGTCAATCAGCTTGACACATTCCGGTCATTCACGATTTCCGCACGTCGGCTTGCAATTTACCTCACGATTTCCGCAGGATAAAAAGAATCCATCGATTTCTGCCGTAAATGATAATCCGCAGCGGAAAATATGCCGAAATGCCGCTTTTGTCGATATACCTTGCTATTCAATCACTTTTGGGTATATAATGAAAGTGGACGTTAGTAGCTTATGTAATATTTCACAATCGGATCCCGAATTTTCGACTGATTTTATGTGCGTTACGTTGAACATTTCTAAGTATTATTGTTCTGCATGGGCCATGTGCCGACGAAAGGAGCCAGAATTATGAGCAACGTCCTGTTTTCCATTTTCCCAAATGAGAGGTTCGTTGATCTGAGTTTATATCAATATGGGTGGGAGCAGTGTGAACCTCTCCATGCCTGCGGGCCTTGCTCCCGCAGTCATTATCTGTTCTACTATGTAATTTCCGGCGCAGGGACGCTGACCGCCATGGCTTCGGACGGTGAGAAACGCGAGTACCATCTGAAAAGCGGCAACGGCTTTATGACCTTTCCCAAACAAATCACATCCTACTGCGCGGACGAACACCATCCCTGGGAGTACACCTGGGTGGAATTCGACGGTCTGAAGGTAAAGGAAGCGCTGGAACTGGCAGGTCTGACGGCAGACTCTCCCATCTACCATGCCGATACGCGCGAGCTGAGTATGGAGCTTAAGAACGAGATGCTCTACATCGCCCAGAATCCGGACCAGTCGCCGTTCCACCTAATCGGGCACCTGTATCTGTTTCTGGACTATCTGACCCGTTCCTCGTCCGCCAGGCAGCTGGTACAGACCGGCAAGCTCCAGGACTTTTATGTGCGGGAGGCGCTGTCGTTTATCGAGCAGAATTTCCAGAACGACATCTCCGTGGAAAATATCGCGTCCTTCTGCAACTTAAACCGCAGCTATTTCGGCAAGATATTCCGCGACGCGGTGGGCAAAACGCCCCAGGAATTCCTGATCAGCTACCGCATGAGCAAGGCGGCGGAACTTTTGAAGCTGACCAGTCTCTCCATCGGCAATATCAGCAACGCCGTAGGTTACCCGAGTCAGCTGCATTTCTCAAGGGCGTTCAAGAACGTATATGGGGTTTCGCCGAGAGAATGGCGGAATGAAAATAAACTGATTTCAAAATAGGGGGCCGCGCGCGGCCCCCTTTGCTTCTCTGTCTTCAGTGTCTTACATGGCTGAACCATGGACTCACCTGTTTCTGATTCGTACTTCCTTTGTACATTATTCAGTATGGCACAAAAGCCGCTTTTTATGTATGCGGTTTCATTCCCAGCTCTCCCCGCGGCCCGGCATCTCCGAAAAGTCCGAAAACCGCTCCCTCCGGCCTCATCGAAAATGTCAGAACTTTTCCGGTGGAAGGATGTACAAAGGCAAGGCCGCAGGCGCACAGGGCCAGCTGACGGGACACAAAATTCCGCCCGCGCCCCGGGGCCGCTTCCTCCTGTTTGATCTGTCTCCCGTAACGGGTATCTCCCCAAAGCGGCAGACCATGCCCCGCAAACTGTACACGGATCTGATGGTGGCGGCCGGTGAGCAGTTCGATCTCCACAAGCGACAGCGGACCCGAACCGGCCCAGGCGGGAAGCGTATGCGGCGATTCCTCCAAAACTCCAAGCACACAATACTTTAGTTCGGCACGCTTCGCTCCGTTTATCCCCTTTTCCACAATTTTCGACACGTTCTCCCTCGGGTCTTTCAACAAGTAATCCACAAAGTTACCCACATTATCCACACATCTGCCGCATACGACGGCATGATATCTTTTTTTCACGCGGCCCGCCTGAATCTGGGCGCTGAGAGCCGCGGCGGCCTCCTTCGTCTTCGCGTAAACCATAATCCCGGATACCGGTTTGTCAAGACGGTGGATAACGCCCACGTAAGGCTCCGTTCCGGATGTGGATATATGGTGACTTTTGGAGGCAGCTGAGGCTGCGGACGGCTGCCGGAGATTTGGCCGTCCGCCGTTCGGAACACCGTTCGGAAAAGAGCCGCAGATATGGCGGCGGATTTCGCTGACCATATCCGGCTCAAACGAATGCCGGGCCTGGGATTCCACCCCTGCCGGCTTCTTCACAACTATGATATCCCGATCTTCATAAAAAATTTCCGGCATTTTTGCACTCCGTTTCGCCGCGGCGGCTGATTTTCCGGCGCGTCCCAACGCGCAGTCACAAACCATCACAAATTTTTCGTTTAAGTATTGCTTTTTTTGTCAGAAAGGAATATACTATACGTGACAAGTAGTTTTAAAAACCATATGCAATCATATCGAGGTGATAATATTGTATTCAACATCAAAAAAATTCAAGATTAAAGACCCAGGCAGCGCCATCACCCACTTTATCGGAATGGTTCTCGCCATACTGGCCGCGACGCCTCTTCTCTTAAAGGCGCACAGGGAGACCGGACTTTTTGCCGAGGGCGCGCTGGCCGTCTTCATCGTCAGCATGATTCTTCTGTACGCGGCCAGCACCATCTATCACACCTTTGATATCTCGCCGACCGTGAACCGGGTGCTACGCAAGATCGACCATATGATGATCTTCATCCTGATCGCCGGCACCTACACGCCGGTCTGTCTGGTTGTGCTGGGGGACCGCACCGGCTGGGCGCTTCTGGCTCTGGTCTGGACGATCGCCATCGTAGGCATTCTGATCAAGGCTCTCTGGATCACCTGCCCGAAATGGTTCTCATCCGTCCTCTACATCTCCATGGGCTGGGTCTGCGTCCTGGCGTTTACCCGCATTGTACAGGCGCTTCCCAAGGCCGCTTTCTGGTGGCTGCTGGCGGGCGGACTGATCTACACCGTGGGCGGCGTGATCTACGCGCTGAAACTGCCGATCTTTAACTCCAAACACAGAAATTTCGGTTCCCATGAAATTTTCCATCTGTTTGTCATGGGAGGAAGCTTCTGCCACTACGTGATGATGTATCAGTTTGTCGCATAGCCTCTTATCCGGCTTCATCTGAACGGGGTGCCGCGCAATACCGCGGCACCCCGTCCTGTTTCCGTGCAAGCAGGGCGTCAGTAACGCTCTGTTTCTGTTTCCATGCAAGCAAAGCGCCCGCAGCGCTCTGTCTCATTCTTTATCGGAATCTCCCGCCTCGTCGGCTTCTCCGGTATTCTCCCCCACGATTTCAGGG